>JAFRVD010000077.1 GCA_017441825.1 Lachnospiraceae bacterium | reverse complement strand
TGCGGATTCGTTTCAGCGAGCATCGCAAAACCAGTCTGACGGCAGGCGTACACGTCAGAGTGGTCGCCGAAGATGTTAAGCGCATGGCTGGCGACGCAGCGTGCGGAAACATGGAAAACTGCCGGAAGCAGCTCGCCGGCGATCTTATACATATTCGGGATCATCAGAAGAAGACCCTGGGAAGCTGTATAAGTGGTGGTCAGTGCGCCTGCCGCGAGAGAACCGTGGACGGTTCCTGATGCGCCGGCTTCTGACTGCATTTCAGCAACCTTGACGGTCGTGCCGAAAATGTTTTTCTGTCCCGCGGCGGACCACTGGTCTACGTAGTCAGCCATGGGGCTGGACGGTGTGATCGGATAAATGCCGGCGACTTCCGTGAACGCGTACGACACGTGCGCAGCAGCATTGTTGCCGTCCATGGTCTTCATTTTTCTAGCCATGTGATATATTTCCTCCTTGTGATTATGAAACTATGCGGCGACATAGCGCATATCTCAGATAATTATATGACATTGTGCAGGGTTTTTCAAGAGTTTATCACGCAGTAGGAAAGATAATCCCCCCTCATCCGGCGCATCTATCCACCTTCCCCCGCGGGGGAAGGCTAAGGCTTCCCCTTCCAGGGGAAGCTGTCAGCCCGAAGGGCTGACTGATGAGGTGCATGAAAAAATCTGGCGCGGTACCGGAGTACCGCGGCAGACCAGTGATCTGTCAATTACAGATTGTTGAAGAAAATTACTTCAGGTTCTCGTTCAGTTCGTCAAGAACGGACTGTACCTTGTCATGCATGCTCGCGACAAATTCATTCCACTGAGCCTGGGCATCACCGCCGCTGACCATGATCTTGGAGATCTCGGTGCTGATGTCGTTGTAGAAGTAGCCGTACTCACTGTACGCCGGTCCATCCCAGGCCATCGCTCTCAGATCCATCTTCTGCGCAACAAAGTTGCCGGAGTTCTCCATGTAATCGTAGATGGGCTCGAACAGCTTGTAGCCATATTCGACGGTGGTCTCGTTCGGAGAAGCCGTCAGGGTAGCAGGCGTATAGATGTTGAACGCGCAGTCCTGGTAAGCGCTGATGTACTTGCCGGTGTCATCAACTTCCCAAAGGATCTTGTAGGTGCCGTCGTCATTGACTTCATAGTCCTTGCCTTCAACACCTGCAACAAGGAAGATACGGCCTTCCTCAGATGCAAGCCAATCCCACATGTCAAGGATACGCTCATACTTCTCATCGTCAACGTTGTGAGCGATAGAAGCAACTGTCCAGTAGTCTTCAGACTGGATCAGGTAGAAGTTGTGGTCGCCGCACGCGGAAAGAACGATCATCGGAGCAACTGCTTCTTCGTCCGGAACGATGCCGCCGCGGACCATCTTGTTCAGCACGTCGCCGTTGAACCAGCTGGGGCTGTTGTTGCCGAAGAACATGACAGACTGTCCTGCAAGGAACTTCTGGAAGCCGTCGTTGCCGGAGTCGTTGATCTGATCCTTCCAGACGTAGCCATCCTGATAAAGCTCCGTAGCGAAAGCAACTGCTTCGCCGAATTCTTCGGTCATTTCATACAGATACCAGTTGCCGTCCTCGTCCTGATGATAGCCAAGACGGTTCGGGTTCGGAGAGTTGGTGGTAACCAGCTGATACTGCTCCCAAGCCCAGGACTCCATCGTGATACCGATCGTATTGCCTACGCCGTTTCCGCCCGGATCCTGCTCCTTGATAGCGTCGATCATAGCCTTGACTTCGTCCCAGGTATAAACGTCACCTTCGTTGTACATGCCGACAGCCTTCGCCCAGTCACGGCGGTAAGCGAACATCGGATAATAGCAGTTCTCAAGGAATTCGGGGTTCTTTCTGGATGCCGGCCAGCCGTACAGTTTGCCGTCTACAGAAAGCAGAGCATCGTCAGAGCTGAGCGACTCACGAAGAGCGGCCAGGTTCGGACGGGTCGCAAGCGCTTCGTCCGTGATCTCACGGAATGCACCTGCAGCTGCCCAGTTCTTGAATTCAGCGGTGTTGCTGGCTTTCATATCCCACCAGACGATATCGGGCATATCATCGGCGTTGACCCATGCACGGATCTTCTCAAGCCAGTCGCCCCACGTTACGGGAACCAGTTCCCAGTCGATGTTGAACTTGTCTCTGAAGAATTCATCCTTCGCAGAGATGTTCGTCTTTTCTGCGTCAAGCACGTCCATGGAGATCGTCAGATGCGTCTCATAAGCGCTTTCTGCAGCAGGAGCCTCTTCTTCGCCGCCTTCATCAGCGGGAGCTTCCGGCTCGGCTTCTTTTTCGCCTTCTTCTGCCGGCGCTGCTTCCTGGCCCGGATTGACCGTGACGTTGCAGGCCGCCATGCTCAGCAGCATAATAGCCGCGAGGATCAAGGCAAGTAACCTCTTCATACTCTTTCCTCCTTAAATTATAGTTCTTTTTTATTGTGAAATACCGCGCTCAGCGATATTTGACACCTTGGATCATCCCTTGACGGCGCCTAACGTCAGGCCGGTCAGGAAGTAGCGCTGCAGGAAAGGATACAGCAGCATAAGCGGGAAGACCGTCACGACGATACAGGCCATCTTGATGCCTTCGCCGTATAGAGGCGGACGGGTGTCCCCGGTGAATGACGCAGTACTCACAAAGCTGGCCGACGATATGATGGCCCGGAGTGAAAGCTGCAGCGGCCAGAGCTTTGAATCCTTCAGGTACAGCATGGCGTTGTACCACTCGTTCCAGCGTTCCACCGCGTAGTAAATGGTGAACGTCGCAAGGATCGGCTTGATGAGCGGCAGGATGATCCGTAAAAGCACCTGGATATCATTCGCGCCGTCGATCCTGGCCGATTCCTCGATCTCCGATGGGAGTTCGGACATGTTGCTCGATATGATCAGCATGTACGTGATGGACACGCCGGTCGGAAGCACCATGACCCACCAGTTGCCTACAAGGCCGAGGGCCTTATACAGCAGGTATGTGGGCACCAGGCCGCCGCCGAAGTACATCGTGAACACCAGGAGGAACCGGAAGAAGTTTCTGCCCGGCAGGTCCCGCTTGGTGAAGGTATACGCAAGAAGCACGGTGAGCACCATGTTGTACAGTGTGCCGACCACTGCCAGGATGACTGAGTTCCGGAGAGACCGGAGCAGTAACGGCGAGTCAAATACGAAATCGTAGTTTTCCCACGTGACCCGGCTCGGGATCAGCATGAACGGGTGTCTCGTGTAATCCACCTGAGGCACGATGGATACAAGGATCGTATTATAGAACGGATAGATGATCACGAGTGCCAGGAGCGAGAGAACGATAAACAGGATGATGTCAAACGCGTGTACGTGCCGCACCATACGGGCGCCGGCCGCGACTTCCTGTTCTATTTGCTTTTCTTTCTTAGCCATGAATCACGCCCTCCCTTCTTACATGATCCCGTCATGGCCGAACAGCTTCGCGATCCTGTTCGCACCGATGAGGAGTACAAAGTTGATGACGTTCTTGAAGAGACCGACGGCTGTAGAGAAGCCGTAGTCCATGGCAGATGCAGACTGGAATGTGATCCGGTAGATATACGTGTCGATGACGTCGCCCACGTCAAAGACAGGCGGCGAATACAGGTTGAAGATCTGATCGAAGTTCGCGTTCATCATGTTGCCGATACTCAGGATCAGCATGATGATGATCAGGCTCGTAATTTCCGGAAGCGTGATATGGATGATCCTCTGGAAACGGTTCGCGCCGTCCACTATGGCCGCCTCATGAAGCGACGGGTCCACGCCGGCAATTGCGGCCAGGTAGAGGATGGTCCCCCAGCCTCCTTCCTTCCAGATATCCGAGATCACGAGAAGCGGCCGGAAATAGCCTGAGTTGTACAGGAAGTTCCAGTCCTTGCCTGCTGCCGGGTTGATCGAGGTCACAACGCTCTTCACAACGCCGGTGTCTCCGAAAAGGTTCAGGACCATACCGGCAACAACGACCCACGAAAGGAAATGCGGGAAGGTGTAGACGGTCTGAACGAACTTCTTGTACCGCCGCATCGTCATTTCATTAATGAGAATGGCGAGGATGATCGGGAACGGGAAGCCGAAGAACAGCTTGATCAGCGAGATCATGAAGGTATTCTTTGTAGCGACCCAGAAATCATTCTCGGCGAACATCCGCTCGAAATGCGTCCAGCCGTTGGGCTGGCTGGATGTCAGGTAACTGTAAAGTGACTTCGAGCCAAAGGTAGGCACGAATTTCTTCCACGCAAGGGCAATACCCGGAAGCGGAAGATAACGGAAGATAATGATAACCGCAAGGCCCGGAAGCAGCATGAAGAGGTAGATCCACTTATATCTCCAGATCCTCTTCAGGAGTGTTTTCCGGCCCTTTTCCTTTTCCTTTTTGACCAGACTTTGAATATCCTGAGCAGCCATATTTTTTTGTCCTTTCACCGTGAGAGTCCCTGTTCTGTTCCTGGTTTAGGCAAATTAGGCAAATTAACTTTGGGTTTAGTCAACATTTAATCTAGCAAAGACAGGGGCGGTTGTCAAGAGGATTTGTGAAATATCGATAAGAATTTCTGTGAAACAGCATACTAATCTGTGATTATTATGGCGTTTTGACGGGCTTTTCCTGATATTTGCGCTCTTTTCCAAGGACTCCGGAGATCGTTAACTTTATATTTCCGGTAATTCTTTAAGTAACCCCCAAATTCACCGGGAAAGGCATATATTCACCGGTTTTATATCATATATTTTGGTTGATTATGCCAACAATCCCTTAAATTTCAATACATTCCGTGATTCATACATGTGTGATTTCAAATGGACTTTTCTGATTTTTGCACTCTTCCGGAGTCTCTCTGAATCTGCATAAATTTAGCCATTTAGTCTTGCTAAATCCAAAAAAAGCTTATATAATGTGCCCAAAGACTAAAAAAAGGACCTGTTGGAAACGTTTCTGAATAAATGATCTGTGCATTACCGATCAGGGAGGCGGCCTTATGAAAAAAACAATCAGGCAGGCAGACATTGCGGAAGCGCTCAATGTAAGCATCGTTACTGTCTCCAAAGCGCTGGCGGGAAAAAGCGGCGTCGGGCCGGAGCTCCGCGAAAAGATCCTGAAGAAAGCGGAGGAGCTCGGCTACGCGAATGTTTCCGCCGCTCCCGCAAGATACAGCGGAAGCTTTAACCTCGCGCTCATCTATCACGAAAAATACGTCGAGCTGAACGCGTCGTTCTACTCCAAGCTGACGCACCAGATCACCGTGTGCGCCATGAATTCCGGCAACTATATCCTGAGCGAGGTCATCTCCAGGGATATGGAGCGGTCCCTCACGCTGCCCCGGCTCGTGACAGAGGGCAAGGTGGACGGAGTCATCATCCTGGGCAATTTTACGCTGGACTACATGAACTTCCTGGGAGAGAACCTGAAGCTGCCGTTCATTCTCCTGGACAACTACGGCATGGATTTCCAGGCGGACTCCATCATCTCGGACAGCTTTTACGGGGCGTACACAGCCACAAATTACCTGTTCGGCATGGGGCATACAAAGATCGCGTACGTCGGGACCGTTCTCCAGACCGGTTCCATTACGGACCGGTATCTCGGGTACCGGCGGTCTCTGATCGAGCACGGACAGACGGTCCGGGATGAATATATCATCGACGACAGAGGCCCTGCCGGCGTCATCTATCCCGCAGACATGCTCCAGCTGCCCCAGGATATGCCTACCGCGTTCTTCTGCAACTGCGACATAACGGCCAGCGTACTCATACGGCGGCTCAAGAGCGAGGGGCTTCACGTGCCGGATGACGTCTCCGTGGTCGGTTTTGACAACTTTGTCTATCCGGGGGCGTGCGACATCGCGATCACGAGCTACGAGGTGGACATCGACCGCATGGCAAAATGCGCGGTCAACCTGCTGTCCAAGAAGATCCGCGGGGTCTACTACAGGAAGGGCCTTTATATTATGGAGGGCCACATGGTGCTGAAGGACAGTGTAAAACGAATCTGAGCCGCGGACATAAGAACGGCGGGCTCATGAAATGACAAGGGAGGTACTGAAATGATCGTACAGGAAGTAAAAAAGCATCTGACCGAGGATCTGATCCCCTTCTGGGAGGCGCTCATCGATGAAGAATGCGGCGGCTTCTACGGGCTCGTGGACCACGATCTCACGGTCCACAAGGACGCGGCAAAGGGCGGGATCCTGAACAGCCGGATCCTGTGGTTCTTTTCAAACTGCGCGGTTGCGCTCAGATCGGAGCAGTGCCTCCGGGACGCCGGGTACGCGTACCGCATGCTCCGCGACCATTTCCTGGACAGGGAATACGGCGGCGTTTACTGGACCGTGACACGGGAAGGAAAACCTTTAGATACGGAAAAGCATTCGTACAACCAGGGGTTTGCGATCTACGGCCTGTCCTCGTACTACGAAGCTTCGCACGATGAAGAAGCGCGGGAGCTTGCGATGGAGCTCTACCGGCTGGTGGAAAGCAAAATGCGCGACGATGGCGGCTACCTTGAGGAATTCAGCCGCGAGCTCACACCGCTTGACAATAAGAAGCTCGCGGAAGGCACAGACGCGTACCGGACGATGAACTCGCTCCTCCACCTTCTGGAGGGCTATACGGAGCTCTACCGGGTGACCGGGGACGCGGACGTAAGAAAGAGCATCTGCTATATGCTGGACATCGTAGCGGAGCATATTTACAACCCGGCGCTTGAGCGGCTCGAGTGCTTCTTTACGAAGGATTACGAATCGCTTCTGGACATCCACTCCTACGGCCATGACATTGAAGCGTCCTGGCTCGTGGAACGGACGCTTGAGATCCTCGATGATCCGTCGTACACGGCAAAGGTCAAACCGGCGCTCATCTCGATCATGAAGAATACGCTTGCTAAGGGCTTCAGCGGGGAATATCTCTATAACGACTGCACGAACGGCGTGCAGAACAGGACCGTCGTCTGGTGGGTGCAGGCGGAGACGGAGCTCGGCCTTCTGAACGCGTATAAGAACTTCCCGGAGGAGAAGGGCTACTATGAGAAGGCACTCACGGTCTGGGAATTCATCAAGAAGACAGTCATCGACCGGCGGCCCGGCTGCGGGGAGTGGATCAACGAGGTCACTGAGGACGGTGTGGACAGAGGTATGTCGCTTGCGAGCCTGTGGAAGTGCCCGTACCACAACGGGAGGATGTGCCTGGAAGTGATGAAACGGCTCGGATAGGACATCGGCGCCGGAAAATCTGTCAAAAATGAGGGTGAAAGGGCGTTTCATTTCTTGACTTTTCCAAATACCTACTTTAGAATGGTACTATAGCAGGCTAAAGGAGGGAGAGGCATGATTTCTGTCAACTACGTCCGATGTGAGATCACAGATCCGAAATTTCTCAGGATCAACCGCCCGAAGGGGAGCGGAGATTACTGCCTCATGCTCTTCTCCGGCCCCATTAACGTCACAACAGACGATATCACGCGGCCGGTAGAGGCGGGCACCTGCGTCATTTTCAGGCCGAACACGCCGCAGGACATCAGCCCTCTCCACGGTTCATCGCTGAGCGTGGTGCACTTTTCCATGCCGAAGCAGGATTATGAGTCGTACCGTCTGAACAGCGACGCCGTTTTTCACCCGCAGAACGCGGACAGGGTCTTCCGGAACATACAGCGCATCGAACGTGAGTATTACACAAAGATGCCTTACTGGGAGGACCGCGCGGACACCTACGTCCGGCAGCTCCTCATAGAGTTTGCCCGGATCCGCAAGACCGAGGACCTGGAGGTCGGACACGACCGGCCCATGTACAACCTCTTCTGCCAGGCCCGCAACATGATGCTCATGAACTGCGAAAAGGAGTGGTCGTCCACCAACATGTGCGAAATGGTCTCCCTTTCAAGAAGCCAGTTCTATAAATATTATGTGGACTATTTCGGGGTGTCGCCCATCCAGGACCTGAACAATGCCCGGATCGACAAGGCAAAGAACCTCCTGACCAACCGCAATTTCCAGGTGACCGACATTGCCGAGCTCTGCGGCTACGCCAGCATCCACCATTTTTCACGCACCTTTAAGGAGCACACCGGCCTTTCGCCGCTCGCGTATGTGAAATCGCTCGCGCCGGAAGACCGTCCGGAATTCATGTAGCAAGGGCCGTACCCTTTAAATTTTCAGTTCTTTCAAAAATCTGCTGATCTCCGTCTTTTTTCCGTACCGCTCATCCACGGAATAGAGGCGGAGTTCTTTTTCTGCCCGCGTCACGGCCACATAGAAAAGCCGCCGCTCTTCTTCAAGCTTCCCTTCCGCAAGCGCTTTCTCGTGCGGGATGACCCGCTCGTTCACGTCAGGCAGCAGGACTGTGTGGTACTCGAGCCCCTTTGAAGCGTGATAGGTCGCCACGGTGACCCGGTCCTTCATCATGCCGCCGCGGTTTTCCTGGTCCTCAAGCTTCCTCGTATATGCGGCAATGAATTCGTACCATTCGTCGAGCGTCGTAAATTCCCGCGCACTGTCCTGCACTTCATTGAGGATCCCGAGAAGCTCGTCCGCGGGGAGTCCCTTCTCTCCCGACGTTTCCCGGAGATACTCGTCATAGCCCATGCCGATCCGGAAGTAGTTGATCTTTGCATAGGGCGTCTTCATCCTCCCGAGAAGTGAAAGCTCACGCTCAAGTTCCTCCGTCTTCTCCACCATGAAGCTCCGAACCGGGTCCCGCGCGTACATGCTCTTAAGCGCCTTGAGGTCCACGTTCTCCGACGTGAGCTCCTCGCGGCGGAAGTAGCGCACGGGGCAGTTCATAAACTGGAGAAAGTTTTTTCGGGTGGTGTGGCCTGCGGCAAAGTTCAGGATGCCGAAGAGGGGCTTTACGGAAAAGTGACGGTAAACGTTCGGGATCTGGTCACGCGTATAGAAGGGAATGCCGGCCGCGGTCATAGCGCCCAGGATGCCCGTAGTGCCGCTATTCGTCCGGAACAGGACGGCGATGTCATCGTAGGGAACCCCGGCCTTCACCGCTTCCCGGATGGCTTGAAGCACCGCACTGCTCTCCTCCTTATCCGTCTTCACGCGCTCATACAGGATCTTCCCGGAGGCCTTCTTTTCAGGCTCCAGCTTTTTTTCATAGCGTTCGCGGTTGTGGCGGATCAGGTTCCCGGACACCCGGACGATCTCCGGCACAGACCGGTAGTTCCGCATGAGCCGGAAGATCTTTGTTCCGGGGTAATCCTTCGGGAAGGACAGCATGATCTCCGGCGCCGCGCCGCGGAATTCGTAGATCGACTGGTCGTCGTCGCCCACAATGAACAGGTTCCGCTCGGGCTCCGCAAGCATCCTGACAACGTCGTACTGCAGCCGGTTGATGTCCTGGAATTCGTCCACCATGATGAAACGGAACTTGTCCTGGTATTCCCGGAGGACGTCGGGCTCCGTCTGAAGCAGTCTTTTTGTAAGCACAAGCATGTCGTCAAAGTCCAGCTTCCGACTCCTCCGGACCGCCTCGTCATAGCGCGCAAGGACCGTCTGGAAGTGTACACGGCCGTTTTTGGACTTGTATTTTGCGAGGTCCGTCCCGTTGTTTTTCACGAGCGAGATCTCGGAAAGAAGCTCCTGAAGGAAGCCCTGCTCGCAGGGGACGTTCGGATAGAGCCTTGTGACGATCTCTGAAAGGAGCCGGAGCCGCGCGCCTTCCCGGAGGATGTCTCCGGCTTCATAGTGATAGCGCTCCCGGAGGATCCGGAAGAAAATCGAGTGGAAGGTGCCGAAGGTCACACCGCGGCCCTCCGCCTGCTCCCGGTAGCGGCTCTCCATCTCAAGAGCGGCAGCCCGCGTGAACGTGATCACGAGGATCTCCGAAGGCGGGACGCCGTATTTCTCCGTGAGCGCGGAGACGCGCGCAGTAATGACAGCCGTCTTCCCCGTGCCGGGGCCGGCCAGTACCAGCGCCGGTCCCTCGTGGTGGAGGGCCGCCGCAGCCTGCGTTTCATTCAATTTCATAGCATTCCTCAGTGTGGGGGTAAAAGAGACGGGCCGGTGCGGGACGGGCGTCCCGCTGCCGGCCGTTGGATCTACAGATCTGCCCATGGGGCAGCAGAAAGTGGTTTTACAGTATCAGGCGCATGCCTTCCAGGGATCAGGAAAGTTTTTCGATCCCCGCGCGGATCCGCGCAAGGCTCTCATCCTTCCCGAGTACGGACATGAGCTCGGTGGCGCCGCCGGGCGTCATCTGAAGGCCGGAGACCGCTGTGCGGATGGGCCACATGACGAAGTTCGTCTTGTACTCCTTCTCCGCCGCGTACTTCATCAGGGCTTCATAGAGAGCATCGTTGGAATAGTCCTCCTGGGCCTCTAAAATGGGCAGAACATCCGTGAGGACTGAAAGAGAGGTCTCCTTCGTGCTCTTCGCTTTCTTGTTCTCATAAAGTGAGACGTCGTATTCCGGAACCTCCTCAAAGAAGCCGATCTTTTCCGCGATGTCCGTAAAGACTTCTATGCGGCTCTTCACCATGAGCGCGATCCGCGTAAGATCCAGGTCCTTTTTAATGACCTCCCGGACGTACGGCAGCGCCCGCGTGAGGTACGCCTCTTCGTCCATCGCCTTGATGTACTCGCCGTTCATCCATTTGAGCTTTGTGTAGTCAAAGACTGCCGGCGATTTATTGATGTGCGTATAGTCGAACTTCCGGATGAGCTCAGGGAGGCTCATGATCTCCTGGTTGTCCTCCGGAGACCAGCCGAGAAGCGCGACAAAGTTCACGACAGCTTCTGTGGTGAAGCCCTGCTCAATGAGGTCCTCAAACGAGCTGTGCCCGGAGCGCTTCGAAAGCTTCTTGTGCGTTTCGTCCGTGATGAGCGGGCAGTGCACATAGACCGGGATCTCCCAGCCAAAGGCCTCATACAGCCGGTTGTACTTCGGGCTGGAGCTTAAGTATTCATTGCCGCGGACCACGTGGGTGATGCCCATCAGGTGGTCGTCCACCACGTTCGCGAAATTGTACGTGGGGAAGCCGTCCGACTTGATGAGGATCATGTCGTCAAGCTCACTGTTGTCCACGGTGATGTCTCCGTAGATGTCGTCGTGGAAGGTGGTGGTCCCGGTGGTCGGGTTGTTCTGGCGGATCACGTAGGGCTTACCTGCCGCAAGGTTCGCCTCGACTTCTTCCTTCGTGAGGCTCAGGCAGTGTTTGTCATATACGCTGATCTCCTTGCCGTCTTCTCCGACCTTGGTATGCAGCGTATCCAGCCGCTCCTTGTCGCAGAAGCAGTAGTAGGCCTCGCCTTTTTCGATGAGCATCTGGGCATACTTCATGTAGATGCCTGCCGCCCGGCGCTCGGACTGTACATAAGGGCCGCACCCGCCGTCCTTGTCCGGGCCTTCGTCGTGCTGAAGGCCGGTGGCTTCCATGGTCCGGTAGATGATATCGACGGCGCCCTCAACCAGGCGCTCCTGGTCCGTGTCCTCGATCCTTAAGAGGAAATCTCCTCCCGCGTGTTTTGCGATCAGATATGCGTACAGTGCCGTACGCAGGTTCCCGACGTGCATTCTGCCGGTCGGGCTCGGCGCGAATCTGGTTCTTACTTTACTCATTGGTGCTCTCCTCGGCGTTATTACTTTCTTCGGGAAGCTCCGCGGGCTCCTCTTTCTTTTCGTCATCCTTCAAAAGCTTTGAAAAAGCGGGCGTGTAGGAAGAATCCGCGAACGTGTATTCCGACTCGTCGATGTTCCAGCTGTCCGGATCATCTTCCTCACCTGTCTGCTCCGACACATACGGCTTGAAGATATGGTTCAGGATGTAGCAGTCCAGGAAAACGACCAGAGCGTAGCCCGGTATCAGGAGCGGAATGAAGGTGAACCAAAAGAAGATAAATACCGGCACGATCAGAATGATGATCATGAGGATGGTCCAGCCGATGTACCGGATGGAGAACAGGAACGCGTTCTGGATGGTCCTTTTGACCGTGTTCTCAAAGCGGGCCAGCAGCGCAAATACGTACTGCAGGATGAACAGGTAAATGAGGGCGACCAGGATGGACAGCGCTTTCAGAATGGTGGTTAAGATGCCGACGTTCTCCATTGCAAAGAAATAGAAGTAAAGCGAAAAGCCCATCAGGACGCCGAACACCGTCATAATAAGGCCCAGGATGATCCCCTGCCTCATATTTTCCTTGAACGATTTGAAGAAGTTCCGGACGTAATGCGCGCCTTCATCGCGGGTGTCTTTTAAGAGCGCGTAGTAAAGCGCCGTGGTGGCCGGGCCGATGGTCACGATGGGGATGCTGCAGACAAGCCAGACAAAGTGCAGCACCACCACGTCCACGAGCTTGCCCATGAACGTCCAGAACGGGTTATTAATGTTAAACAGCTTTCCCATAAGCACCTCTTGGTTTCAGATAATATCTATGGTATTATAGCGTAATTCGAAAGGGCGGTCAAGTTCGGGAGGGCCCGGAAAACCCTGTTAACAAAGATTTCATGAATTCAAGGTTTTACTTTCCCGGGGAAGCGTGGTAAGATGTTCATGAGCTTTCCGGCAGGACGACCCGGCCGGGCAGGAAGGAGACCCGTAATTATGGCAAAAGTATATGGAGATGAGATCACCGGAAAGGACCAGTGGAATAAGCTGAAAGGCGCTCCTCTGAAGGACAAGATCTCGTATATCTGGGAATATTACCATATCCACATCATCATCGCGGTTGCACTCATCGTGTTTGCGGTCTCCATGATCAGAAGCATTATATATAACAGCATCCCGAACGTGGTCGACGGAGAATTCCTGATGGCGGAAATGCTTGAGGATGACACGCAGGAGGAGCTCAAGGAGATCCTCTGCGAAAAGCTCGGCTATGAAGCGAAGAAGTACCACATCGACTTAAGCTCCACGGCGCTCAGCTCAAACGCCCAGGAGGTCTACACGCTGGTGCAGAAGGTCATCGCCCGCATTGCGGCGCAGGACCTGGATTTCATCGCCGCGCCGGAAGCCTATTTTTCGATGTTCATGAGCCCGGAGGATGAAGACAGCAGCGCGTTCGCGGACCTTCGGACCGTCCTTTCGGAAGAGACCGTCGCAAGGCTTGAGGCTGCCGGACGGCTCCGCTACTTCGAGAACGACTACACGGATCCTTACCCGTACCTCATCGATATCACGGACTGTGAATTCTACCGTTACTTAGGCTTCTTCTCCACGGAGTGCTACATGGGCATTACCGTGAACGCCCCGCATCCGGAGGCGCTGGAAGCGATCCTGACGATGGTTGAATAATATAAAGAGACAGAACGGAACAAGCCCCGGGACCAAGGTCCCGGGGCTTGTTCCGTTTTGAATTAATTACGCCCGCGCGTTCTTATGCTTCAGCGTCGAAAGGAATTCGGTCACCTTCGGCACCACGTACTCGTCGAGTAACGGGAGCAGCTCGTCGTCGTAATTCACGCGCACCTCAGGCGCCGTATCGAGCATCATGGTGTTGGACTCGGTCTCCGTCACGGGCTTCCACGGAAGGGCTTCCGTCGCGGGGTCGCCGGTCTTCATGAACGCGAGGATCGATTCGAACATCCGGTCCTCCAAAAGCGCCGAGCCTTCACCCTGCGTATACGGCGCAAGCTCGCAGTCGTGGAAAAAGAACGGGATGTCCGAGCAGTGCCAGGCCACAAGGCCGTGGTTGATGGGGAAATCGTAGTCAAACACGTACTGCCAGGTGTTGGGCCCGAACTTCGCGCGCTCCTTCGTATATTTCTTTACGATGCTCCGCCGGAACGTCTCAAGCCACAGAAGGTGCGAGACCGGGCGGCCGGGGTATGCCTTTTCAAACACGGGGATGACCTTGTCCGCGGCTTCCCGCCCGATCATGTCGACCACTTTCTGTACTTCCTGCTCGCGTGTACTTCCCTTTGTGCTCTCCGGGAAATAGCGGAACGGCGTGCTCTCGGAGAAAACAGTGCCCGTGATGAGCGGGACGTTCGCGGTTTCCGGACGGAACGGGAAGGTGGTGGGATAGCCGTAGAAATAATCGTTCTTCATGGGGAAGACGCGCATCACTTCCCTGCCGGCCACCTTGACGTACGCATCCACAAGCTGCCTGTATTGCACCTTCTTGAGCTCTTCCACCGTAGTGATGCCAAGCACTTCCATCGCCTTATGGGGGATCCAGGACTTGTCCGGAAGGATCGCCCTTGTGGTGGTCATAAGACCAGAGATCACCACTGCCTTGTGGTAAAGGCCGTCCGCTGCCGGCATCTGCATGAGAGTTGCGATCTTTCCGCCGCCGCCCGACTGCCCGAACAGCGTTACATTGCCGGGGTCTCCGCCGAACGCGCCGATGTTATCGCGGATCCACTGAAGGGCCATCACAAGGTCCTCCATGCCCGCATTTGCCGAATTCCAGTATTCCGGCCCGAAATCCGACAGGTCCGAATAGCCCAGGATGTTCAGCCGGTGATTGACGGACACGAACACGATGTTGCCGATGGACGCCGCGTGGTCCCCGTCATATGTGATATGCTCAATAGCCGAGCCGTCCGTAAACCCGCCGCCGTGGATCCACACCATGACAGGCCGCTTTTCACTGTCGAGCCCCGGTGTCCACACGTTCAGGTTCTGGCAGTCCTCGGACATGGGCCAGAAGCGGTGCGGGACCAGCATTTCATTGTCGGGCCGGGTCGGGTCCTCTATCATCGGCACCGCACCGAAGTTGGTCGCGTCAAACACGTCGTCCCAGGGCTCCGGCTCGACCGGCGGCATAAACCGCTCCGCTCTCGCGTACGGGATCCCTTTAAAGATCTTCAGCCCGTCAAATTCATATCCCTGCACCAGGCCCTTTGTCGTCTTCACAACGGCTGTCTCGTCATTGAACTGAAATGAATGTCCCATTCTGCACCCCTTTCTTCTGTCAGTATTCCTGTTCAGTCTTTTTCGTGATCACACGGATCCCGGAGATCTTGTCCTTTGCAAACACCGCTGAAGAACGCGGCGGCAGCGTGACCTTCAGGAGCCCGTCTTCTGTAGAAAACGCCTTGACGCCCACGTTGTAGCCCTGGTCCGTGGTCTGCATGATCCGGAAGATCTCCTCGCCCTCAGGGACGCCCGTGAGCCACACCGGGATCTCCACATAGCGTTCGTGGTCCCAGTGGTTGATCGCTACGGTGACCGCGCTGTTTTCATCAAACCGTCCGTAGGCGATGAAGCCGCGGTCCATGCATAGCGGCTTGAACGCTCCGGCCTTTAAGGCGCTGTATTTCTTGTGGATGCGGATCATTTCCCGGTGGAAGGAGATCATGCTCCAGTCCTCCCGTCCCCAGGGATAGGTCCGCCGGCTGTCCGGGTCCGTCCAGCCCACCACGCCGGTTTCGTCGCCGTAATATACGGTAGGCGCGCCGGGAAGCGTGAACTGGATGACCACTCCCTGACGGAAGCTCGAGTAGGAAATACCCTCGCCTGCCGCGTAGCTTCCCACTGTCTTGAGCCGCCCGATCCTGCGGTTTGTCCTTGTTAAAAAACGCGCGTGGTCGTGGTTTGAAAGCTCGTTCATGGCCGTGTACAGGGATTGCACAGGCAGCTGGCTCATCTTGTCGCGCAGGGTCCGGAAGAAGTACCAGCCGTCGCCTTCGAGCCACGCAAGCTGTTCGTCGCTGTGCTTCTCCATGCCGGTCAGGAAATAGCCGACGGGCTCCATGAACGCGTCGTAGTTCATGACGGTGTCCCACTCGGCGCCACGGAGCCAGTCACCGGGGTCGCCGTAGTGCTCCGCGATGATGACCGCGTCCGGGTTCTCCTCCTTCACGGCCGCCCGGAATTCCTTCCAGAAGCGGTGATTGAAGCGGTCGCTTAAGCCGAGATCCGCCGCGACGTCCAGCCTCCAGCCGTCCGCGTTGAACGGCTCGCTGACCCACTTCCGGGCGATCCTCAGGATCTCCTTCTGAAGCTCCCTCGAGTTTTCGTAATACAGCTTGGGCAGCGTCTCGTGCCCCCACCAGCCCGTGTACCGGCGGTTCCCGCCGCGGTTGCCGGGGATGTCGAAAATAAAATAGTCGTGATACGGAGAGTCCGGGTTCAGATACGCGCCGGCCTGAAAGCCCTTCTGCCCGCGGTAGATGCCGTCGCGGTCCATCCATTTGTTCGAAGCGCCGCAGTGGTTGAACACGCCGTCCATGATGACCTTGATGCCCCGCTTATGCGCTTCCTTGATAAACCGTGCGAAATAGGCGTTCGCGTACTCGAGGTTCTTTTTGTCCGTCACGCGCTTTAAGTACCGCTCCGCCTGCCGGTTGTCGAGAGACCCCTCCGGCAGGAGCGCCCCGCCGTCCTCCACAAAACCTGTTAAATGCGGGTCGATGTGGTCGTAGTCCTGGATATCGTACTTGTGGTTCGAGGGGGAGACGAACAGCGGGTTGAAATAGATGGCCTCTATTCCTAAATACTTCAGGTAGTCGAGCTTTTCCATCACACCCACAAGGTCCCCGCCGTAGAACCGGCGGACGTCCGGATCGTGCGGAAGCGAAAACCAGTCCTCCACACGCTCGACGGGCTCCTTGATGTAGCTGTATTCTCCGGAGAGCACGTCGTTTTCCGGGTCGCCGTTCCGGAAGCGGTCCACCAGGATCTGGTACATGACCGCGCCTTTGGCCCAGTCCGGAGAAGCAAAGCCGGGGATGACAGTAAACAGCCGCCGCGAACGGTTCGCAAGGCTCTCCTCTAAAGAGACGCCCATCTTGTCGTAATACACGTACTCTTCGTCATTCGTCACAAAGAAGCAGTACTCGAACGGCTCGTTGCCCACCACGAGCCGGGTCTCGTAATAATCAAAAAGGCCTTTGGTAAAGGCCTTTTCCATGCTGCGCTGAAGCGCCCTTGAACACAGCATGACCTCGGAAACGTTATCCTTCAGCGTACGGAAGCGGAAGGTGACCTCGTCACCCGCTTCGACCTCCAGAGGAAAACGAAACTGAGCCGTTTCATCGGTAAATAAAGCATCGCGGTCCAGTTTTTCCTGATACTGCATAGGTTACTCTGCCGCCTCCGTATGATAATAGATCTCTTCAAATTCCTGCTGGCCGATCTTCTCCTGCTCAAGGAGAAGCGCCGCGCCTTTTTCAAGGACGTCCTTCTTGCCGAGGATGATCGCCTTTGCCTTTTCATAGCATTCGTCGATGATCCTCTTGACCTCTTTCTCGATCTCATCGTAGACGTTGTTGCCATACGTCTTGATGTGCCCGAGGTCGCGGCCTAAGAACACTTCCTCTTCCTGCTGCTCATAATTGATAAAGCCGATTTTGTCCGACATGCCGTATTTCATGACCATGTCGCGCGCGATCTTTGTAGCGCTCTTGATATCCTGTGAGGCCCCCGTCGTGAAATCATTCAGGATGATCTCTTCAGCGATCCGCCCGCCCATGTTCACCATAATCTCCTCAAGGAGCCTTCCCTTGGTGTAGTGGATCTGCGTCTCACTGGGGAGCGGCATGGTATAGCCGGCCGCGCTCAGGCCCGTAGGGATGATGGATACGGTGTGCACCGGGCCCATTCCGGGCAGCGCCTCAAACAGGATGGCGTGGCCCATTTCGTGGTACGCCGTGATCCTCCGGTCTTCCTCGGAGATGATCTTGGACTTCTTTTCCTTGCCGATCCCCACCTTCACGAACGATTCTTCAATGTCCCGCTGCGAGATGAACTGGCGGTTCTCCTTTGCCGCGCGGATTGCGGCTTCGTTCAGGAGGTTTTCGAGGTCCGCGCCGGAGAAGCCGGCTGCGGTCTGTGCGACCCTGTGGAGGTCCACGTCGTCGCCCATCTTCTTGTTCCGCGCGTGCACCTTTAAGATGTCCTCGCGCCCCTTGATATCCGGAAGGCCCACCTCGACCCGGCGGTCGAAACGGCCCGGCCTTAAAATGGCCGGATCCAGGATGTCCGCGCGGTTCGTGGCCGCCATGACGATGATGCCCTCGTTCACTGAGAAGCCATCCATTTCGACTAACAGCTGGTTTAACGTCTGCTCGCGCTCATCGTGGCCGCCGCCCATGCCCGAGCCGCGGATACGCGCAACTGCGTCGATCTCATCGATGAAAATGATGCACGGCGCGTTCTTCTTCGCTTCGTCAAACATGTCGCGGACGCGGGACGCGCCTACGCCAACGAACATCTCCACGAAATCCGAGCCGGAGATCGAGAAGAACGGGACGCCGGCTTCGCCCGCCACAGCCTTCGCAAGGAGCGTTTTGCCGGTGCCGGGATAGCCGACAAGCAAAAGGCCCTTCGGGATACGGGCGCCCAGCTCGATGTATTTCTGGGGGTTCATGAGGAAATCGACGATCTCCTCCAGCTCTTCCTTCTCTTCAAGAAGGCCCGCCACGTCATTGAAGCGGATGGGGTTCTGCGAAGGGTCCGACTTCCTGGCGCGGCTCTTCGTGAACGTGGTCATGGGACCGCCGCCCGACGATGCGCTGCCTGCCCCGATCCTGCCCGTAAAGAGCACGAACATCAGGAACACGCCTGCCAGCATCAGAAGCGTGGGCAGGATGGATGTCAGGAACGCGCTGTCCTGCTGCACGTTCTCTATGGTATATTTCACGCCGGCTTCATCCAGCCGGTCTTTTTCTTCATTTACGTCGGATACATAGACCGAGCGGTAGTTTCCCGCTGCGGAGTCCGTCTTCAGCCGGAACAGGATCTGGCCCGTGGGCGTCTGCTTGTTCTGGGTGATGACTGCTTCAGCTACGCTGCCATCTTCTATATACGCCGTATATTCCGTGTAAACCGTTTCCGTGGTGCGGTTCATGAACCGTTCCATCAGGAACGCTCCCCCAACCATAACCAACATGAAGATCAGGTAGATCCATAAGCCGGTCCGTCTTCTTCCGTTATTCATCCTCATCTCCTAAAAACTCCACTACGCCTATATACGGCAGATTCCTGTATTTCTGCGCATAGTCCAGGCCGTAGCCCACCACAAATTTATCCTCGATCTCAAAGCCCGTGTAATCCACGGCAACGTCCATTACGCGCCGCGAGGGCTTGTCCAGAAGCGTGCACAGACGGAGCGTTTTGGGCTTTCTGGTCTTCAGCATTTCCATAAGGTACGAAAGCGTACGCCCCGAATCGATAATATCCTCAATGATGATCACGTTCTTTCCTTCCACGGACTGATCCAGGTCCTTGGAAATTCTTACGATGCCCGACGATTTCGTCTCATCCCCGTATGAGGAAACGCACATGAAGTCCATCGTGACCGGGATGGTCAGCCGCTTTGCGAGCTCGCACGTAAAGAACACGCTTCCCTTCAGGATGCATACCAGTACTACGGTCTCTCCCTCGAATTCCGCGCTGATGGCTTCCGCCATCTCCCGGATGCGCTTATCAACTCTTTCTTCAGAAATCAGAATGCTGATCTTCTCTTTCATCGTCCACCCCCGTAATGGTGATCTCGAGTACAGTCTCCGTCTCTTCCGTGACCTTGTACTCCTCATTCATCCGCATGCCGATGACCCACAGCACCTCCGGGCCTGCCGCAACCAGCATGAGCCTGTCGCGCGCCTCCCGCGGCACCTTCTCATCGATCAGGTATTCCTTCAGCTTTTTATGGGTGCCTGCACGTGTGGAAAAACGGTCTCCGTCCTGCCTGATTCTGAGAACCGGCATTTGGTTTATCTTACCATAATCAAACCATTTCGTACACTGTTTTCCCGCAAAAACACGTGTTTTTTCCCAATCCCCGGAAGGGATCCGCTCATTCCCCGCGTAGGGAAACACCCGGGCTGTCATGGAGTACGTCCGGGCCTCTCCGAGCGCCTCGTCCCTCCGGATCACCAGGTCGCCGTACTCGCGTGTAAGCTCGCCTTCTCCGTGCAGAATATAGCGTTTTCCGGTGGGCTTCTCTGCAAGGGACACCATATCAAGAACGTTCTGCCTGGTCCGGTCCTTCAGGCTGAATTCGAGCTCTCTGAGCGCGTAAAGGATCACTTCCCTCCGCATCACAGGGTGCAGGCGGAGGAAGGGCTCCACGGGGATCCGAAGCTCTCCGGGACGGCTTTCCCGCGCGTTTTCCGCGCACCAGGCGCGTGCCTCCCCGGTCAGGAAATCCGCGGTCTCCTGAAGGAGCTCTGCGGCCTCTGCAATCTTTCCCGCGGCGTCCTCCCGAACTTCGGAAAGCGCCGGGAACACTTTGTTCCGAATCACGTTCCGGGCATAGGCGTCCGACGCGTTCGTCTCATCCTCGCACCAGTCCTGGCCTCTGTCGAGAAGCTCCGCGACGATCTCTTCGCGGGTAAATTCCAGCATCGGCCGGATGAGCAGTCCGTTTTCCGGCCGCATGCCGGAGAGGCCGCGGAGGCCGCTGCCGCGGATCAGGTTGAACAGCACTGTCTCCGCCTGGTCCTCCTTGTGGTGGGCCGCCGCAGCGCGGTCCGCGCTGATTTCCCGTATGACCTTCCGGATCTCGCGGTACCGGAGGATCCGCGCGGCTTCTTCTACGGAAAGGTGACGCTCCTCGCGGAAGGCGTTTACGTCGATGTAACGAACCACGCAGGGGATCCCGAGCTTTTCCGAGAGTGCCTGAACAAATGCCGCGTCCCGGTCGGCTGCGTCTCCGCGAAGGCCGTGGTGGACGTGGACTGCGGACAGCCTGATCCCGAGTTCTTCGCGCAGCTCGGCAAAAAGGATCAACATGCACACGGAGTCCGCTCCGCCGGAGCACGCTATAAGGACGTGTTCTCCCGGGGCAGTCAGCCTTTTGTCTCTGATATAGTCAAGCATGCGGTCTTTCAGCATGGGTCTTCTCCTTTGCCGGGAGCCCCGGCCGGGTCTCTTTCAGCAGGGCTTCCGCTTCCGTTCATCCCGCGTGAAAACATCAGCAGGGCGGGTCAGCAGCTTCGGACCCGCCCTGCATATATACAAATCGTATCTATTCAGCACCCCATTCGGAATGTTACTCTTCCGGCGTCAGGATGATCTCATCCGGATAGACCAGATGGTACCGGTCTCTCGCGATCTGTTCGAGTTCCTCCTTTGACAGGCCTTTGCCTTCTCTTTCTTCGAGGGACTCCTTCCGGGCCTGGTCCTCTTTGAGGCTTTCTTCGAGGGCTGCCTGGTTATTCAAAAGGAGCCGGTTTTCCCGGTTCAGCCTGAGGATGGCCACGGACAGGATCCCTGCAAGGACCAGCGTCAGGACCACAGCCAGGATCACGCTTCTTTTATGCGCGCGTGCTTTTCGGATCGACCTCACGGGCATCTCCGCCCCTCCTTTCATATTTTCCTGACTTTATCATACGCCACGCCGCCGGATTTGTAAAGCGGTCGCGTCTAATTTCTTTTTACACCATAATAAAAAGCGGCTGCCGCACGTAGTGCGGCAGCCGCTGTCTATCTAAGCTGTGAAACCCGAATTACTGGATAGCATCCTTGAAAGCTCTGCCAACCTTGAATCTGGGAGCCTTTGCAGCCTCGATGGCGATCTCCGCACCAGTCCGCGGATTCCTGCCGGTACGGGCAGCTCTCTCAGAAACTTCGAACGTGCCGAAGCCAACCAGCTGAACCTTCTCACCCTTCTTCAGTTCCTCTTCGATCGTGCAGATGAGTGCATCAACAGCCTTTGCTGCGTCCTTCTGGGAAAGCTCTGCCTTTGCTGCAACAACTGCTACTAATTCCTTCTTATTCATGATATTTCCTCCTGAGAAATTGTTTACAGAAACGCCTCTTTCTGTGTTCACGTACAAATATTAACCTATCGGCCTCTGTTTGTCAATAATTTTCAATGTTTCTCTGCATTTTCGGCGTTTTTCCGCCATTGATGTCCGTAAAAAAAGTCGGTTTATGTATTTTTGGCCTTAACAGAGATTGAACAAATCAGGCCTCGCCGGCAAAGACCTCGTACCTTGTCACGTTCGGGATCGTCTCACCGTCGATCTGGAAAGCGCACGGCGAATCGAACTCGGCAATGACGTGACGTCCGGTCCTGTAGCTTGCGAAGGACTTAAGAAGCTCACCCTTTCCGCTCTTGACCTGCATCAGCCGGAATATGGCGGCAAAGCGGCCGACGTCGTGGACGACGATGCTTGTCACGAGGTGCCCGGGGTCGTTCCTGCTCTGCCTGGGCGCCATCCTGAATCCGCCGCCAAAGTACGAACCGAACATGACCGGCGCGAGCCAGACCTTATCATAGCTCTGTACGTCTCCGTCCACTGTCACCGTCGCACGGAGCGGCTTGTATTTCCACACTACTCCCTTCAGCGCGACCGCGCCGTAGGAGATCTCCTTCCCCTCCGTGTGTGCGCGGTTGACTTCCTCACAGACAAAGCCGTCGAGCCCCAGCCCCACGCCGTTGATGAACCGCATGGAGAGTCCGTTCACCTTGACGAGCGGCAGATTCTCCATGTACTGATTGATGGAGAACGGCGCGTCCTTCGCGCTTTTGCCGATGTCTCGCAGGAAATCGTTGCCGGATCCCGCGCCGAAATAGAGGAGGTCCCGGCCGAGCTCCTGCCCGTACAGTGCGTCCATCGTCCGGGAGAGGGTGCCGTCGCCGCCGGTCAGTATGACCCCGGTATCCGCGGGCACGTCCCGGATAAACGCGGCAACGTCCCTGATCTTCGTAATATCTTCAAAAGTGACCTCTGCGCCTTCAAAGAACGCTTCTGCCTTCTTTGCGCGCCTTAAGCCCCTGCCTTTCTGGGAGAGTGGATTGTAAAGGATCAGATACTTGTTCATGAGTCCTCCAAAACAGAAGAGCCGCCCGAAGGCGGCTCCGTGCTTACAAAAACATTAACCCTCAGAGATGGCGCCGACCGGGCATCCTGCTTCGCAGGTACCACAGGAAATGCAGACATCGGGGTCGATCACGTAGGAATTCTCACCCTCCGAAATTGCGCCAACAGGGCAATTCGCTTCACAAGCGCCGCACTTAATGCACTCTTCACTAATAACGTATGCCATGAATGATCCTCCTTTCCAGATGTTTTGATACTCCAGCGGAAGATGCAGGTGCATCATGCTTTTCGTATCCGGGCCGGGGAGAACTGCTTCCGTCCCGGCTTTACCTAAAATATATTAGCAGATTCTTTTTTTGTTTGCAATAGAATTATTTTACACTTGCGAGGCGCTCTTCCGCAAGGCGTGTCAAAGCCTCCGGCGTGTTCAGTGCGGGGTTCTTGAGGACCTCGTTAAACAGTTCGGCAAGGAGTCCGCCCATCGCCTTTCCGGGCGCGACACCCATCGCGATGAGGTCCTTCCCCGTAAGCTTCATGTCCTTCATGCGGACACAATGGCCGCGTTCTTCGATCTCCCTTCGGGACCCCGAAAGCTCCCGAAGATCGTCTCCGGACAGGCCGTCTGCCGTACGCTCCGCGGTAAGGAGCGCGATGAGCCGGTCAAAGCCCTCGTATCCGATCCCGGCGATGAGCCGCCGGACCGCCGGCTGAGACCGGTCACCGGGCAGCGTCCGGTGCGATGCGAGCATCAGGACGGCGTCCCGCGTGTCGTTGTCAAATTTAAGCTCCGCGAGGACATCGGCGGCGAAGGCCGTACAGGCCTCATCTGAGGCCGAAGGCCCGGAAAGGCCGATGAGGAACGCCGCGGTCCGAAGGACCCGGTCCTTTGGGAGATTCATAAGGATCCGGACGGTCCGCGAAACGTCCGCCGGTGAAGGCTCCTCTTTCAGGAAGGCCCGAAACGCACCGATCCGGTACAGTGTCTCTATGTGCTCCGGGTGGTCCGAAAGAAGGATCTTCAAAAGCTCCTCGCGGATGCGCTCCCGGGAGATCATCGCGAGCGTGCCGGAAAGGGTCTCCGCGGCGCGGAGCGTCTCTTCTTCTATGGCAAACCCCAGCTGCGCGGCAAAGCGCACGCACCGCATGATGCGCAGCGCGTCCTCACGGAAGCGTTCTTCGGGGACGCCCACGGCACGGATGAGTCCGCGCGAAAGGTCCTCGCGACCGGAAAACAGGTCCACAAGTCCGGCACGCGGGTTATATGCCATGGCGTTGATCGTGAAGTCCCGGCGCCGGAGGTCCTCGGCGAGCGACCGCGTAAATTCTACGGACTCCGGGTGGCGCGCATCGCTGTACTTGCCGTCGATCCGGTACGTGGTGACCTCGTAGCCCGTGCCGTCCCGGAGGACCGTCACGGTCCCGTGCGCGATCCCGGTGTCTACGGTCCGCGGGAACACCGCCTTGACCTCCTCGGGAAGCGCGGACGTGGTTACGTCAAAGTCTCCCGGCGCCCTTCCGAGGCACAGGTCTCGGACCGCTCCGCCCACGGCGTAGGCTTCGAAGCCATGCGCCTCCAACTTTTCAATAATCTCACAGACTTCTCGCGGAAGATTGATCTCTTTTTCCATGATTATACTCTTCCTGTGTCTATCGAAATAAAACAGGTGTACCTATCTGAGAAGCAATACGGATCCACGCAGGGGGCTCGGCGGTCTCGGTACCGGCGTCCCGCCGGTACGCCCCGGCGGATGCGCACGAATTTGCCAAGGAAGCTGCTTCGCAGCTGCAAATTCGGCGCCGGAAACGCAGTGCGTTTCCGAACTTATTTAGTGCCGTTAGGGACACCGCCGCTGGGCGAAAGCCGTACCCCGGAGTGGATCGTATTGTTCGAAGATACGTACACCGTGACTTATTCAACCGGAACCAGGAAATCCCCCTCGATCCAGTTGAGGTTATGGTATTCCGCGAATGCATGCCCGGACGACCCCTCGTGCGAAACGATCGTGAAGGACGGGCAGTTGTTGAAGGAGCCGTCGCCAATTGTCACAAGCGAATCCGGCATGACGATCTCCTTAAAGTGCGAACAGCGGAGGAACGCGTACGCCCCGATCCACGCGACCCCCTCCGGAAGGTCGATGTATTCGAGGCTCGTGCAGTCCGTGAACGCGCCTTCAGAGATGCCCACCACGGGCACGCCGTCTACCGTATCCGGGACCTCGATCCAGCTTTCGTCCGTCTTGCAGCCCACGATGACCGCCTGGTTCCCGCTGAACCGGTAGACCAGTCCCTCGAACTCGCGGTCGTCGTAAAGCGCCTGGGACTCGCCGGATGCGGCTTCCTCCAACTCTCCCGAAGCTTCCCCGGTCTCCCCGGGGACCTCGGCGGCTTCATCGGCGGACTCCTCCGGAGAAACCGTCCCTGCATAGGGCGTAGTGGCGGGCGCTTCCGTTTCGGTCAGGGATTCCGACGGCGCGGACGTGTTCACGTTCACCACAGCCCGCTGGCTGCTCTTCAGCGAGTAGAACAGCAGCACCGCGATGGCAGCGCAGAGGACGCCCGAAAGCAGGATGATCGCAATAACGACCGGATTCTGGCCATGGTTCTCCTGTATTTCAGGCTGTGCCGGCTTTTTCACCGTATTCTCCACGTCAAACGCTTCGTCCCGCGGCCGGTTTTCGATGATGGGCTTCTCAAAGCTCACCACCGGAACGATCTTCTCACCGCAGAACCCGCACTGCTCCGCATCGTCGCGAAGCACTGCGCCGCATCTCGGACACCTCATAAGACTCCCTCATCAAAGGATCAATATGCCCTGCCCCAGTACAGCATCTTTTTAGCAGGACGCCCGCAGCAGACGCATGTCTCCCCGATCTGCTCCTGTTCAAAGGGGATGCACCGGCTGGTAGCCGCAAGCTCTTCCTTGATCTTATCCTCACAGGCGCGGTCGCCGCACCACATGGCCTTGACAAAGCCAGGATGGTTCTCGATCGCGTCCTTGAATTCTTCGTAATTCCGCGCGTAGCTCGTGTGCTCGTCACGATGCGCACGTGCGCGCTCCAGCATTTCACTCTGCATACGGTCAAGCAGTGCGCCGACCTCATCCTCGATGTTATCGAGCGCCACCTCGATCTTTTCACGCGTGTCGCGGCGGACGAGGACAGCCCTGCCGGCCTCAATATCCTTCGGGCCGATCTCTACACGGACCGGGATGCCGCGCATTTCAGCTTCTGCAAACTTGAAGCCGGGGCTCTTTTCGGAGTCGTCCAGCTTCGTGCGGAACCTTGCCGCGAGCCTTGCCTTAAGCTCCTGCGCTTTCTCCATGACGCCTTCCTTGTGGACGGCGATGGGGATGACCATGACCTGAGTGGGCGCCACGCGGGGCGGCAGCACCAGGCCGGAGTCGTCTCCGTGTACCATGATCAGGCCGCCGATGAGGCGCGTGCTCACGCCCCAGGAGGTCTGGTGCACCGGCTTCAGCGTATTGTCCTTGTCGGTAAACGTGACGCCGTAAGCCTTCGCAAAGCCGTCGCCAAAGTTGTGCGACGTGCCGGACTGAAGCGCCTTGCCGTCATGCATGAGGGCTTCAATGGTATACGTCGCAACGGCGCCGGCGAACTTTTCCTTGTCCGTCTTCTGGCCCTTGATGACAGGGATCGCGAGGAACTCCTCGCAGAAGTCCGCGTAAATATTCAGCATCTCTATGGTACGCTCCTGTGCTTCTTCGGCCGTAGCGTGCACCGTATGGCCTTCCTGCCACAGGAATTCCCGCGAGCGCAGGAACGGACGCGTCTCCTTCTCCCAGCGGACCACGCTGCACCACTGGTTGTACACGCGGGGCAGGTCCCGGTAGGACTGGACGTCGTTGGCATAGAAATCGCAGAACAGCGTCTCGGACGTGGGACGGATGCAGAGGCGCTCCTGAAGAGGCTCAAGCCCGCCCTGGGTGACCCACGCGACCTCCGGGGCGAAGCCTTCCACGTGCTCCGCTTCTTTCTTAAGAAGAGACTCCGGGATGAGGAGCGGCATGTAGACGTTCTCCACACCGGACGCCTTAAAGCGCTTGTCCAGCTCCTGCTGGATGTTCTCCCAGATGGCGTAGCCCGCAGGCTTGATGACCATGAAGCCCTTGACCGAGGAATAATCCATGAGCTCGGCCTTTTTCACGATGTCCGTATACCACTGCGCGAAATCTTCGTCGCGCGAGGTGATCTGTTCCACAAATTTCTTGTCTGCCATTTTGATTTATCTCCGTTCTGATTTATTCAGCTTTTTAAGCGTTTTTTAAGGCTTCCGCGCGGTCTGTCTTCTCCCACGGGAATTCCCCGTCCGTGCGTCCGAAATGGCCGTAAGCGGCCGTTTTCTGGTAAATCGGGCGCCTCAGGTCAAGCATTTTGATGATGCCTGCAGGCCGTAAATCGAAGCACTTCCTGATGCGGGAAACGAGTTCATCCTCCGGGATGGTCCCCGTCCCGAACGTGTTCACGGAAACGGATACCGGGTGTGCGACGCCAATCGCGTAGCTCAGCTGGATCTCGCACCGTTTCGCAAGCCCCGCCGCCACCACGTTCTTCGCGACGTACCGGGCCGCGTAGCTCGCGCTCCGGTCCACCTTGGTCGGGTCCTTTCCGGAGAACGCCCCGCCGCCGTGCCGCGCCATGCCGCCGTACGTGTCCACGATGATCTTCCGCCCCGTGAGGCCGGAATCGCCTGCCGGCCCGCCGATGACAAACCGCCCCGTCGGGTTCACAAAGAACTTCGTCTTTTCATCGACCATGTCCGCCGGAAGCACCTCGTCAAACACGTTTTTCTTCACGTCTTCCTTGATCTTTTCAAGCGTAACGGTCTCGTCGTGCTGTGTGGACAGGACCACGGTATCGATCCGCACCGGGCGGTCGTCTTCATCATATTCCACCGTGACCTGCGACTTTCCGTCCGGCCTCAGGTACGGCATCAGGCCGTTCTTCCGGACTTCCGCGAGCCGCTTCACCAGCTTGTGCGCCATCATGATGGGAAACGGCATGAGCTCCGGCGTCTCATCCGACGCGTAGCCGAACATCATGCCCTGGTCGCCTGCGCCTATCCTGTCGAGCTCGCTGTCGGACATCTGGTTTTCGCGGATCTCGAGCGCCTGGTCCACACCCATCGCGATGTCCGCAGACTGTTCATCGATGGCCGTCAGCACCGCGCAGGTACTGCCGTCAAAGCCGAATTTCGCCCGGTTATAGCCGATTTCATTGACGGTATTCCGGACGATCTTCTGAATATCCACATACGCGGACGTGGTGATCTCGCCCATGACCATCACAAGGCCGGTGGTCGCGCAGGTCTCACACGCCACACGGCTCATGGGGTCCGCCTCAAGAAGTGCATCCAGGATCGCATCCGAGATCTGGTCGCAGATCTTATCGGGATGCCCTTCCGTCACCGATTCCGACGTAAAGAAATAATGTGCCACAATATCCTCCTCTCCCTTACGGTTTTATCCTGCCGCAGGGGATCTCTATGATTTATTCGCCGTTTCCGGCGCTCTTTCTGAATTCCAGGTTCGCAAATTTGGTGAGCTCAGGTATCCACGCGAGCTTCACCGTCCCGATGGGGCCGTTCCTCTGCTTCGCGACGATGATCTCCGCGATCCCCTTTTCCGGAGACGCCGGGTTGTAGACCTCGTCACGGTACAGGAACATGACGACGTCCGCGTCCTGTTCGATAGCGCCGGAATCACGCAGGTCCGAAAGCATGGGCCGGTGGTCTGAACGCGCCTCGCAGGCACGGGACAGCTGGGACAGCGCGATGACCGGGACGTCCAGCTCACGTGCTACGGCCTTCAGGGACCGGGAGATCTCGGAGATCTCCTGCTGCCGGTTCTCCGTCCGGGAATTGCCGGACATGAGCTGCAGGTAGTCGATCACGACCACCTTGATGCCGTACTCCAGCTTATATTTCCTGCACCTCGTGCGGAGCTCGCTGACCGAGATGCCCGGGGTGTCGTCGATGACGATCTTTGACTTCGCGATCTGCGCGGAGCCTGCCACAATATCGTCCCACTCGAGATCCGTAAGCTGGCCCGTCCTAAGCTTCTGGCTGTCCACGTGGGACTCCATGGCAAGCAGGCGGTTGACCAGCTGCTCGCGGCTCATCTCAAGAGAGAACATGGCGATCGGGACGTTCTGCCGGATCGCGATGCTGTCCACAAAGTTCAGGGCAAGCGCAGTCTTCCCCATGGAGGGGCGCGCGGCTATCAGTACAAGGTCCGATTTCTGAAGCCCTGAAAGCCTGTAATCGAGGTCCGAAAAGCCTGTCGGGAGGCCTGATACGGCGCCGCCGTTCTTCGCGGCTTCCTCGATCCTCTCGATCACGCGGAGGACCGTCTGGTTCACGGGCTCTGCCGTCCCGGTCCCCTCCCGGGTCTCCAGAAGGTCAAAGACCTTCTTCTCCGTATCCGCCATGATCTCCCCGGTCTTTTCCTTCCCGAGGTAGCAGGTGTTTGTGATCTCCTCGAGCGTCCGGATGGTCTTCCGGAGCATGGACTTGTCCAGGACGATCTGGGCGTAGGAGCGGATATTGGCGGAAATAAAGGACGCGTTCAGGAGTTCCTTCAGGAAGTCCAGGCTGTACGTTTCAGGGGCGACGTCCTTCCTTTTCAGGGCGTCCTGAAGCGTGACCACGTCTGTCGGGCGGCCGCTTTCATAGAGCTCCTTCATCGTTTCAAACAGCACGCCGTACTGACGCTGGTAGAAATCTTCCCCGGTCAGCATTTCTGCGGCCGTCTGGACCGCGTCCGGCGAATACAGCATGGATCCGATGACCGACTGCTCCGCTTCTATACTGTGCGGGAGTACCCGCTTGACAAATTCCTCATCCATAACCTTATTCGGCTTTTACGACCACCGTGAGCTCCGCAGTCACCTGGCTGTGAAGCTTTAAGGGGATCACGGATTTTCCGACTTCCTTGATGGGCTCGGGGAGTACGAGCTTCTTCTTGTCAACGTCCAGGCCAAGCTGGTCCTTGCAGGCTTCCGCGATCTCCTTGGATGAGACGCTGCCGAACAGCTTCCCGTCCTTTCCGACCTTCACGGGAATATCCACGCTCGTGCCTTTCAGGCGCTCCGCAAGAGCCACGGCTTCCTCAAAGCGTTCCTTCTGGACCTTTTCCTCGTGCTGCTTCTGAAGCTTCAGGTCGTTCCGGGTCTTCGGCGTGCTTTCCACACCCTGCTTTTTGGAGATCAGGTTCCTGGCATACCCGTCCTTGACCTCGACTTCATCGCCGGCCTTGCCCAGACTCTTCACGTCCTGCAGTAAAATGATCTTCATGCTGCTACCTCCCTCAGTGTTCTTGGTTCTCCTCTTTGAATTCCGAAAGCGCGGCCTTCACGCGGTCCATCGCCTCCGTCATCGGGATGCCTTCAAACTGCGCGCCGGCCATGCTCAGGTGTCCGCCGCCGCCCAGCTTTTCCATAATGACCTGCACGTTCACCTCGTCGATGGAACGCGCACTCACGTAAATCTTGTCTTCATATTCCGTCAGGACAAAGCTTGCCTTCACACCGCGGATCTCCAGGAGCTCGTTCGCGGCCTGGGCGGCCACGGTGGTCTGGTTCTGGTTGTACGGACGGGTCGGGCAGATGCCGATCATGAAGTCGTCCAGGTACATTTCCGCGTGGCTGACGGTCTCCGCGCGGAGCATATAGTCATTGAGGCCCTCGCGGAACATCTTCCGGACGCGCGAGACATCGGCACCGGAACGCCGGAGATAAGCCGCGGCTTCAAAGGTCCTGACGCCGGCCTTATTGACAAAGTTGTTGGTGTCCATGACGATGCCGGAAAGAAGCGCGTCCGCTTCCTGGGACTTGAGCTTCAGGCTGTCGTCATAGTACTGCACGACCTCAGCGACCATCTCGGACGCGGAGGACGCGTACGGCTCAACGTAAGACAGGAGCGCGTTTTCGATGCGTTCGCGGCCCTGGCGGTGATGGTCCATCACTACCACGTTGTTGGACGCCCGCTTAAGAAGGTCCGGGCATTCCGTATAGGACGGACGGTTCGAATCCACCACCACGAGGAGCGTGTCGTTGTTGAACAGCTCCAGCGCGCGGTCGTTCCGGATGAACAGGTCGTCCTCGTATTCCTTATTCTTAAAGGTCTCGATCAGGGGCTCAAGGCTCTTTGTGACCTCGTTGACTACAATGTACGCGCGCTTCCCCGAGAATCTGGCTGCGCGGTAGATGCCGATGGCGGCGCCTATCGCGTCCAGATCGCTCATCGGATGGCCCATGATCATGACTTTTTCCTTCGAATCGATGAGCTCGCGCAGCGCGTGCGCCTTGATCCTGGCCTTTACACGCGTGGTCCGCTCTGTCGAAAGCGACTTGCCGCCGAAGTACCGGACCTCCTGTCCGATCTTCATGACGACCTGGTCGCCGCCGCGCCCGAGCGCCATGTCGATGGCCTGGCGGGCGTACTGGTAATCCTCCTGAATGGTCCCGGAGCCTGTTCCCACGCCGATACTGAGCGTGACGGCCATCTCGTTGCCGATGTTCACGGTCTTGATGTCGTCAAGCAGGGAGAACTTGTCCTCCGTGAGCGTATCGAGCGCCTGCTGCTTCATGACCACCAGGTACCGGTCCTTTTCAAGCTTCCGCATGACGCCCTTGGCCGCGGAAACGTAGCTGTTCAGCTTCCGTTCGATGAGCGCGTCCAGAAGAGACCTTCTGACGTACTCCACGCTCTCCATGACTTCCTCGTAGTTATCTACGAAGATCAGCATCATGACGCATTTTTCTTCTTCAAGCGCTCTCTTATAGTACACGAGGTCTGTCTCGTCCACCAGGTAGACGTTGAACAGGTTGACTTCCTTGCCGGCTTCCCCGAGGGGGCTCAGGGCATCGGCGTCCGCTTCAAGGCGTGAAACCTTCAGGACGTATTTCTGGTCCTTATAGCTGATCTCATAGGAGGTCTTTTTCGCGAGCTCCGCGTTCTCCATCTCCGGAAAATAGGAAGAAAGGACGGAGTGCTTTTCAGGGAAAAGCTGCTCGAATGCGGGGTTGTACCAGAAGATGGTGCCGTCCTCCTCGCACATGGCAAAGGGGATGCTGACCTGACGCAGCAGCTGGTTCTGTACCTGCGCATAGGAGGCGCCGAAGTGGACCAGGGAGCGGTTGATCCGCTTCCTGAAGATGAGCCAGAGGACGAAGGCGGTAATATAGTAGACTGCCGCGGCGCCCAGCATCAGCCAGCCCGTTTTGGGATCGCGGATAAACCCGTACACGGCCGCAAGAAGGAAGACCAGGCCGAGAAGAAACGGCCAGATCATATATAGCTTCAGTACGTCTCGTTTCTTTGTCTTCATACCTCCCTCGCTTTCAAAACGGCAGAAATTCTGTCAGCAAAGCATAGTAAAGCACAATAAACTATTGTATAATATAGCATATCCGCAGGATTATTTCAACAGGCGCGTATGAGTACCGGAAACGGCTGAATTCCTGAAAAAACCGCTTGCATTAACTGCGCCCGTGAGTTATAATCTAGGTTCGTGATGTAATATCATTTCCTTGCTCCCGGGAAATCCGGGGGCCAGAGTCCAAAAGGAGGTAAGAGAACGATGAATAAGTACGAGTTAGTAGTTGTCTTTAACGGAAATCTTGAAGACGACGAAAAATCTGCTGTTCTGGAAAGAGTGACCGGCTATGTCACCCGTTTCGGCGGTAATATCACCGAAGTCGTGGACTGGGGCAAAAAGAAGCTGGCATATGAGATCCAGAAGATGAGCGAAGCTTTCTACTACATCGTGCGGTTCGAAGCGCCGTTTGACGCACCCGCACAGATCGAGTCCAATCTTCGCATCATGGAGCAGGTCATTCGTTTCCTGATCGTAAAGCAGGAAGACTGATGAATGTGAGGTATTACAGATGAATAAAGTTATGTTGATGGGAAGACTTACGAGAGACCCCGAAGTACGTTACTCGCAGGGGGAGCGCCAGATGGCCATCGCACGCTATACATTAGCCGTGGACCGGAGAGGCAGAAGAAGTTCTGATCCTCAGAATGGCGAACAGACTGCAGACTTTATTCAGTGCGTTGCTTTTGACCGGGCCGCGGAATTCGCGGAGAAGTACCTGCGTCAGGGCACAAAGATCCTGGTGACGGGCCGTATCCAGACCGGTTCCTATACGAACAGGGACGGCCAGCGTGTGTATACCACGGACGTCATCATTGAAGAGCAGGAGTTTGCGGAGTCCAGGAGCGCAGCCCGTGAAAACGGCGGTTCCACCTTCTCCCAGAGCTTCCAGCAGAGTGAATCCAGAGCATCTGCTCCCGCAGGCGCACCGGCCCCCGCGCCGGCTGCCTTCGAGGATGCCGGAGACGGATTTATGAATATTCCGGACGGAGTCGAAGACGAGGGACTTCCGTTCAACTGAGATTACAGGGTCAAAAGGCAGACCCGGACCCATGCTTGCATGGGGATGGAGGCTGACCCTGGGACCCGCCCCACATGGAGCACGAAGCGGAGTGTGATCTCCGCGGGAGTGCGGAATGTGGGAGGATGGCGGAAGTGCACAGCACGGAGCCATCCGTAATCTGTTTGATATTATTTTTTCATTCGGAGGTTAATTATGGCATATAACAGAGACGCTAAGTCAGGTGATGCCCCCAGGACCAGAAGACCGATGCACAGAAAGAAGAAGGTCTGTGTATTCTGCGGTACTGCTGAAGGCGCCGGGATCATCGACTACAAAGACGTTGCAAAGTTAAGGAAGTACGTTTCCGAGCGCGGCAAGATCCTTCCGAGACGTGTGACCGGTACCTGCGCTGCACATCAGCGCGCGCTGACCACCGCCATCAAGAGAGCCCGCCACCTTGCACTGATGCCCTACACGGTAGAGTAAGCAATATAAAAAAAACAGGCCGTTGAGTTCAAAACTCAGCGGCCCGTTTCTTTTATGTCAGGCTCATATCATCGGGGCTTTACCGGCCCCCTTTCATGACTTTCTTTCGTTCATACATGAGACGGTCGGCTCTTCGGAAGACGTCGAGAACCGTGTCGTCATCGTCATAAAGCGCGTATCCGACGGCAGCGTTCACCTTTTCCCAGGGCTGCCCAGTGAGGCCGCGCGCCGTTTCGTTGAATTCATTGATCCTTTCTTCAATGCCGTCGTAATCCTTGCCCTTTATGACTACAACGAATTCATCGCCGCCGAAGCGGTAAACGGGCGAATGCTTGAACACCTCGCAGATGAGGGAACAGGTGGCTTTGATCGCCTGATTCCCCTGCTCATGCCCATAGCTGTCGTTCATCACCTTGAGGTCGTTCATATCGATGACTACGATGCCGAAGCGCGCGGAGCCAAGCTCCATTTCCTCCGCCAGCTTTTCGACCTGCTTGTCATAGGCCAGCTTGCTGCCCACTCCTGTCAGCGCGTCCTTCAGCGCAAGCTCGTTCATCTCATCCGCTTCAAGCCGGGTCTTGGTAAGCTCCTGCCGCGTTGAGATCAGATTATCGATATAGCCGCGGATATCGTTCGTCATCTTTTTAATGGACGCATACAGTGACCCGATCTCATCCTTGGACCTGATCGGCAGATCATCCAGGGCGCCGTTATCCATCTGGCCGGCATTAAAATGCTCCGCCGCGCTGCTGAGCAGATTGATCGGATTGATAATGGAGCGGTTGACGATCCATATGGCGCCTAAGCATACCAGCAGCATCAGCAAGGTAAGAACTGCAGCCAGAATCAGCACATAGCGCGTCTGCTGGGAGCGGATCGCCTGCATCGGAATATCGACCATTGCATAACAGATGACGTCTCCCTGTTCGTCGTACATCGGCGTGCCTGCCGTGACCAGCCATCCGTAGGGCTCTGTATTTGTAATATAGGGCGGGAACCCGAGCGTGGGATCCGTGAGAAGATCCCGGTTCTCCTCATAGAGGGGATCGATGCAGCCGGGAGGGCAGGCATCCTCATATGCGGCGTCCACAAGGTAAATGAAGCTTTCCGTTGGTTTATCAACAACAGACAGATACAGGCAGTCCACTTCGTTCACATCCTGTATGCTTCTCAGCTGCTCCTGAAGAATGCGGAAATCCTCCGACTGTTCAACTTCGGCGTACCGCGCGATATATGCGTCAAACGCCTCCGAGCCCCACTCGTCGCTGCCCACCTTTTCATCCGTGGCTTCGTAGATCTCCATGATCGCGTTTTTAACACGAGCCGCGCGCTCCGCATCCAGTACGGCCGCCGTCGTATTCGCGATACCGCTGGCGTTCTTTCTGTAAGCGTCGTCAACGACCCGGCTCAGTGCCTGGCTGCTGATTATGATACTTGCCGTGCCCAGAATAACGGTGGCTAAAATGAGCAGCAATACCGTTTTGACTCGCAGTGAAATCTTCATTTGTTTCCTCCATAAGTCCATCTTTGCTGTCGGACTGTTTTTTCAGCGGCTTACCGCGTGACCGTTCAGCCTCTTCTTGCGTGATGTCTCTTTTTATCCTCGTACATTCTTTCGTCCGCCTCTGCAAGCGCGCTTCGGACGTCCCGGGAGTCCGCTTCCACACTGTATCCGATGGCGAAGGACACCTCCGGATAATGGCCGGCGGCTGCTGCAAGCGCCTGTGCCTTGGCCTCCACCTCTTCCGGAGAAACGTCTGTCAGTATCACCACAAACTCGTCTCCTCCCGCCCGGAATACGGTCCGGGTGTCAAATACTTCTCTGAGCGACCGTGCCGCGTTCTGAAGAAGCCGGTCTCCCGCCTCATGGCCCTGTACGTCGTTGATCCGTTTGAGGCCGTTCAGATCCGTAAAGATCACACCAACAGAACTATTCCCGCCTTCGGGAAGCTCCGCAAGCATATCCACATAGCTGTTCATCTCATTGCGGTTCATCACACCGGTCAGCATATCCCGGGAGCTCAGATCCCTGAGCTGGTTCAGCATCAGATAGCTGCCTGTTTCCGAACCGAGCACGAAGGTGGTGAGTTCAAGGATCTCCTTGATCCGCTGCGCGCGGTCTGCCTGAAAGTTTGTCGCCCACATATATCCCAGATGCTCATTGCGCGCCTTGAGCGGGAACAGGGCGATAGTCCTGACGCCTGCGATCCGCAGAGATCTGTACCAGACCGGATTCCGCTCAGCCACAACTGAGAGGTCGTTTTCATTCTTCGCGATCAGGCAGCTGCTGCCCGATATGGTATCCTTCCAAGTGCTTGCGATGGCGTAAAACTCTGTTTCCAGGTAATGATCCTTTGGGCGAAGCTTTGATCCTTCGATAAAATCCTCTCCCAGGACTTCGCAGGTCTCGTGTTCATTGTCTACAAGCAGGATCCCGCAGTATTCCGCTTCGCACAGTTCGCGGATGTCCCTCACCACGTCCTTCATGGCCGTCTTAAAATCCACGGATTCCCGAAGCCTGATGGCAGTCGAAAGAACAGCGGCGGCAATATCGCCCGAGACGTTGGAAAGCCTTTCCGAGTCCGCTTCGGTATTGATCTCCATGGAGTACATACAGTAGCACAGGTTCCCTTCGTCCGGCCAAAGCGGCATGAACGTCATGTTGAACCAGACGTCAAACCGGTCAGGATGCGCGTAGGAGTGGAGACACTTTTTCTGCACTGCCGAGCGGTAGCAGAAATCCTCAAAGTTCAGATCCCTGTCCAGGTATTCCGTATACAGGGAATTCGGGACAAATTCTCTCTTCATGAGCTCCACTCCGGATGAGGGTAATTCCATGCTTTCGATATAGGCTTTATTGCCCGTAACGATTCGGATCTCCCCGCAGCCTCCGTCCGGCATTTTTTCTACTGAAACGATACAGGTCGCGGCCGCGATCGCGTCCGCTGCTTCCTGGAAATTCCGGTTCATATAAAAGCTTCCTCCTGATCCGTGATCAATCCTGTTCCCTGTACGTCTCTTTATCTGCATTCCTGAAGCCGCCCACAATGCCGGTCTTTCCTCCGGGAAGGTCCAGCCTGACAAACTCCAGCCTGTAGTTTCGTATCCCGTCTTCGAATATCCGGCGGAAAGGAACGGAATAAATAGGTCTCTTCTCTGTATTTCTGACGATGCTCTCCGACGTCACCGATTCAAGGAACCGCTGCCGGTCTTCCTCCACTATCAGTTTAGAGTAGAACCTGAACGCCTGTGAATAATTCTCGATCTTCACCGCCATATTGGCCGGCATGAGATGCTCCATCTCCTTGTCGATCCGGAACAGCTCGAATTTCTCCGACTCCATATCGTTGATGAGCCATACCGAATCGTACTGCCTGGTCAGCGCCTCGATGACGGCGGAATACAGTGCCTTATCCGATTCTGTCTGTTCGTGCTTGTCAGTGATATCTGATATAAATATGTAATACAGACTGCTGTAGTCGTCGTATTCAACATAATGGCCGTAATCGCCGATCCAGCGGACCGCTCCGTCCTTGCGGATGATCCGGTATTCGACAAAGTCCAGATCATCCAGGCTGTTTTTCTTCTGTTCCTTGATGGACGAAATGACCTTTTCGTAATCCTCCGGATGAACCATGCCGCGGAACGTAAATCCGGTATATTCCCTGAACTCCTCCATGCTGCCGCAGCCGTAAATGTCGCAGACTGCTTTATTGGCGTACAGCAGCTCTCCGCGTTCATTCGCCTTGTATATAAAGAAACCGCCGGGCATATGCTCGCCAAACTGTTCGATCACAGAAAGGATCTCCTCGACCATCAGCCCCTCGTTCGGTTCCCTGATGGATAAAACGGCGACCGCGATCGCAATGCAGCCGGTAACCGGATTGCTCCCGACCCGTCTGACAAACACATGTACCTTTGACCCGTCAGGCATGATCTCGTCAAAGAAAGTCCGCTCCCCTTCATGGCAGCACTGCCTCACAGCCTTCACAAAAGCAGGGCCCACGACCGGCGTACCCGCAAAGGTCACACGATCTTCCCTGACGTTAAACCCGAAGAAATGCAGCATAAAATCCCGGTAGGACTGGCTGCTCCTGACATACCGCCCATAATCGCCCATGATCTCCATGATCGCCATCGGAAGCGTGTTATAGGCGTGCTGCAGCGCAGTTTCCTTTTCACTGTCCATGATCTCCAGATCGTACAGGTTAATGCGGCCGATCGTTTCATAATAGGGAGATTCATCCGGATTCTCAAATCCGATCTGGGTCCCTTTCCTGTATCTGTCAATGATCTCCTCAAGAGGAATCGGCCTGCAGTAATAGAAGCCCTGTAATTTGGAACAGCCGATCTCCTGAAGGAAGCGGACCTGGTCCTCCGTCTCAACACCTTCGCAGACAGTATCCACGCCAAGCGACGTGGCCATTTTCATGAGATCGGTCAGGATGATCTTCCCGCCGCTGCCTTCATCCAGTCTTCGGAGGAAGCTCATATCAAACTTGATCAGGTCAAACCGAATGCTTTGCAGAACGTTCAGGGAAGAGTATCCGCTTCCGAAATCATCCATCCAGACCGGGAATCCCAGCTGCCGGAAGCGTTCCACATGGTCTTTCATAAAATCGACGCTGCTTCCGATCACGCTTTCGGTGATCTCGATGGTGATCAGATCGTGGGATATGCCCGCCGCATCCACACGGGTCCTGATCTCCTCCACGATATCGCAGGTATCAAAATCGGACCGGGACAGGTTGATGGAATGCGGGACGGTCTCCAGTCCTTTATCTTTTTGATGAGAGAGCTTTTCAAGCACCTGTTCCAGCACATACAGATCCAGTTTATAGATCTGGTCGGATTCCTCCAGCTCCGGGATGAACTCCGCCGGAGACAGGAAGCCCATTTCCGGATCGATCCACCGCGCCAGCGCTTCCTCATCGCAGACTCTTCCGTTTACAGCCCTGACGATCGGCTGGTAATAGACCTGGATCCACTTTTCGGCGATCGCCTTATCAATACTGGACTGGATATACCGCCGCCTCTTATTGTTGTCGGAAAGTTCTTTGGTATAATATCGAAAGCTGGAGGTCTCCGATTTCCGAATAACGTCGCAGGCCATCTTCGCCCTGTCGTAAGCCGCACTGATCGAGACTTCTTCAAGATTTGAGGGATAGATACCGATGCGCACCGACAGATGATTCTCCATCTGTTTTACTTCGTCAAAGAAGTGCTGAAGCCGGTCCTCCAGTCCGTCCTCCGCCGCATAGGCCGCGAACCGGTCCGCTCCTATATGGCAGCAGTTCTCGTGTCCGAAGGTCTGCGCCAGATGTTCTGCATACGCTTTCAGAAGCTTATCGCCTTCCGAATACCCGTTCCGATGGTTGTAGTACTTCATGCCGTTTAAGTCCATGTAAAGCAGGCATCCCTGCCTGCCGTCAGCATGGACCCCTGTCTCTCCGTTCTCGCACAGCTTAAAGAAATACCCAACGTTCGGAAGGCCGGTCAGTGAGTCGTAGTTGACCGCCCTGAGGATGCTTTCTTCATGCAGTATCCTGTACAGCTCCTGGCTGATCCGGGTGTCCGCGGGTTTACCGTCCGCAGTATAAAAACCCTCCAGCGCTGCTTTCACTTCATCGTCATATGTAAATCTTTTCTTCACTGCAAACCTCTTTTCCGGTCTGATTTCCGTTTTATGTCTGTGAAAAAGCGTCCTGATCGCTCACAACAGCCATTACGAACAGTGCTTTCATTCCCGGCAAAAGGCCGAAAACGAAATGTCGAATAATATTGTAACATGTATTTTCGTATATGACAATGGATTTACAAAAAAAATGAGAGCGTGGATCCGTTGCCTTAAAAAGGAGAAGGCCGTTGAGTTCTGAATGAACTCAACG
>JAFRVD010000076.1 GCA_017441825.1 Lachnospiraceae bacterium | reverse complement strand
TTTTCTCCGCGTGCATGCCACTCTTCAGCGTCCTCAGCAGTGAAGACGACCTTGCCGCATGCTGCGCCGGGAGAAGCACCGAGCCCCTTGCCGAGAGGCGTTGCAGCCTTCAGCTTCGCCTGGTCGAACTGCGGATGCAGCAGCGTATCCAGGTTTCTCGGATCGATCATCGCGACCGCTTCCGCTTCGGTTCTCATGCCCTCGTCCACGAGGTCGCAGGCGATCTTCAGAGCTGCCTGAGCGGTACGCTTGCCGTTACGGGTCTGCAGCATGTAAAGCTTGCCGTGCTCAACGGTGAACTCCATGTCCTGCATGTCGCGGTAGTGGTCTTCAAGCGTCTTGCAGACGAACTGGAACTGTTCGAATGCTTCGGGGAACTTCTTCGCCATTTCGGCGATCTTCATGGGAGTACGGACACCGGCCACAACGTCCTCGCCCTGCGCGTTCGTCAGGAACTCGCCGAACAGGCCCTTTTCACCGGTTGCGGGGTCACGCGTAAACGCAACGCCGGTACCGCAGTCATCACCCATATTGCCGAATGCCATGGACTGTACGTTGACAGCCGTGCCCCAGGAATACGGGATGTCGTTATCGCGGCGGTACACGTTTGCACGCGGGTTGTCCCAGGAACGGAACACCGCCTTGATAGCGCCCATCAGCTGCTCCTTCGGATCAGACGGGAAGTCTTCGCCGATGGCTTCTCTATATTCTGCCTTGAACTGGTTCGCAAGCTCCTTCAGGTCCTGCGCGTCAAGCTCGATATCCTGCTTTACGCCCTTCTTTTCCTTCATGGCGTCGATGAGCTGCTCGAAATGCTTCTTGCCGACTTCCATGACTACGTCAGAGTACATCTGAATGAAACGGCGGTAGCAGTCCCAGGCCCAGCGGGCATTGCCGGATTTGCCTGCCAGGACGTTCACGACGTCTTCATTCAGGCCAAGGTTCAGAATGGTGTCCATCATGCCGGGCATGGAAGCGCGCGCGCCGGAACGGACGGAAACCAGAAGCGGGTTCGCGAGGTCACCGAACTTCTTTCCGGTGATGTGCTCCATCTTCACGATGTACTCCTGGATCTGGGTGAAGATCTCGTCATTGATCTCCCTGCCGTCCTCGTAGTACTGCGTGCAGGCCTCGGTGGTGATGGTAAAGCCCTGCGGTACGGGAAGGCCGATGTTGGTCATTTCCGCAAGGTTCGCGCCTTTACCGCCTAAGAGTTCGCGCATGTTGGCGTTTCCTTCAGAAAACAGGTAGCACCATTTTTTTGCCATGTTCTCTCCTCCTGAAATTTTTCCGGGGTTGTCCCCTTTTATATGATGATTTTGCCGCTCACGGCGGCTTCTGTCCAATTGAATATTATAACATAACGTTCAGATTTTTGTAAAGTTATGTTATTTAATTATCATAGTCTCCGCTTCCGTAAAAACCGCCGGGATTCCGTAAAAAACGACAGCCCTTACAGCCTGAACAGCCGGCTCCCCTGGTAGTGCGGCTCGCAGGTGAAATTGATCCTGAGCTTCCGGAGGAAGGACATTTCGCTGCTCGAGGGAATGACCGTAATGTGCGCGTCGCAGTCGCGGAGCTCGGGGATCTTTTCAAGGACCCGGGCAGCGAATTCATCGGTGGCGGCGTTCACGGCGATGGCGATCAGGGTCTCGTCCGTGTGGAGCCTGGGGTTGACGCTCCCGAGGTACTGTGTCTTCAGGTGCTGGACCGGGTCTAAAAGGCTCTTCGGAATGAGCTCGTGCGCGTCCTCCACTCCCGCGAGGTATTTAAGCGCGTTCACGATCATCCCGCTGCAGCAGCCCAGCATGCTCTTGGTCTTTCCGGTGATGATTGTTCCGTCCGCAAGCTCCATGGCCGCGGCAGGCGCTCCCGTCTCCTTTTCAAGCGCAAGCGCCGGAGCGACCACCGGCCGGTCGGACGTCGAAAGCTCCATTTCGTCCATGATGCTTTCGATACGCTCCACTTCACCCTTGTCGCCGTTGCGGCTGTTCAAGCGCTGAAGAAGCGCCGCATAATAGCGCCGGATGATCTCCTGCCTGGACGCCTCCTTAACAGCTTCATCGTCGGAAATGCAGTAGCCCACCATGTTGACTCCCATGTCCGTGGGCGACTGGTATGGGCAGGCGCCGTAGATCTTCCGGAAGATGGCCGAAAGGACCGGGAAGGATTCCACGTCGCGGTTATAGTTGACCGCCACCTTGTCATAGGCTGAAAGGTGGAAGGGGTCGATCATATTGACGTCCGAAAGGTCCGCCGTAGCGGCTTCGTACGCGAGGTTGACCGGATGCTTTAAAGGCAGGTTCCAGACCGGGAAGGTCTCGAACTTCGCGTAGCCCGCGCGCACGCCGCGGACGTTTTCGTTGTAGACCTGGGAAAGGCAGGTCGCGAGCTTGCCGGAGCCGGGGCCCGGCGCCGTGACGATCACGAGCGGACGGGTGGTTTTGATGTAATCGTTCTTCCCGAAGCCTTCATCGGAAAGGATAAACGGGACGTTCTGGGGATAGCCGTTGATGAAGTAATGCCGGAAGACAGGGATGTCGTGTGCTTCCAGGATCTCCTGCAGATGCCTTGCCTCCTGGGATTCGCCGCGGTTTCTCGTAATGACAACAGACCCCACGTAAAGCCCGACGGAGCGGAACATGTCGATCAGCCGGAGCACCTCCATGTCGTAAGTGATGCCGGAGTCGCCTCTCCTTTTCATGGATTCCAGCGCGTCCGCTGCCACGGCGATGATGATCTCCGCCTGGTCCTTTAACTGAAGAAGCATCCGGAGCTTGCTGTCCGGCTGGAAGCCCGGAAGCACGCGGGACGCATGGTTGTCGTCAAACAGCTTGCCGCCGAATTCCAGATACAGCTTGCCGCCGAATTCCGATATCCGCTTCCGGATCTGGCCCGACTGCATCTCAATATATTTGTTATTGTCAAAGCCCAACTGTCTCATTCTTTCCCTCCTCTTCTTCGGTTTCCGGGAACTGCCCTCAAACTGTATAATTGTATCATAACCCACAGCTCTTGAAAAGGAATTCTTCAAAAAACGATTTGAAAAACCGCAAAAATGTTGACAAAATTTTCACAAAGATGTGCTAGAATAAAAACGTCCGGGAGAGCCGGACGGAAAGGAGTCTCCATGCTTCCCGAAAACACTACCATTCTCGTGAGCTATCTGAACACACTTCTCCGCGATGAATACGACGACCCGGAGGACCTTTTCGCCTCTCTCTGCGAGGACGGGGACGAGGTCACGGAAAAACTTGCCAAGGCAGGATACCGGTACGACCCGGAAAACCGAAGATATTCACAAACTTAAAAGTCCCCGCTTGCAATTCGCGGGAAAGTACAGTACACTGTTCGTTGGAACTTTAAACACACTTTATCATACAGGAGGTATACCTAAATGGCACAGATCACAAAAGATACCATCATCGGCGATCTGCTCAAGATCGATTCCACCGTTGCTCCGCTTCTTATGCAGGCCGGCATGCACTGCCTGGGCTGCCCTGCGTCCCAGGGTGAATCCATCGACATGGCATGCATGGTACACGGTATTGACAGCGACAAGCTGGTCGACGCGGTGAACGAATATCTGGCGGCAAGAGCATAACGGAACGCCTTAATAAGAGGACCCGGGACTTATACGTCCCGGGTCCTTTATTTTATGTCTCCGTGTTAGATGACAAAGTTTTCCATGTACTTCTTGCTGAGCTTCAGGCTGTCCAGCACCTTCTCCTTCGAGCCTTCGAACGCCCGGTCCTCGACCTCTATGCAGGTGAAGCTGTCATAGCCGATATCGGTCAGTGCGGAAACGTACCTGCCCCAGTCCACGTCGCCTAAGCCCGGGATCTTCGGGGACATGAAGTCCAGCGGATACGCCATGATGCCCACGTCGTTCAGCTTGTCGGGATAGAGCTTGATGTCCTTGTAGTGGACGTGGAAGATTTTGTCCTTGAACTCGTAGATGGGCTTCACGTAATCGATCATCTGCCACACAAAATGCGACGGATCGTAGTTGATGCCGAAGTTGTCGTACGGCAGCAGCTCGAAGATCTTCCGCCAGTTGGACGGCGTGGTCATGATGTTCTGTCCGCCCGGCCACTGGTCCGGTCCGAAGAGCATCGGGCAGTTTTCGATGGCGACCCTGACGCCAAGCTCCTTCGCGAGGTCCAGAATGGGGGTCCAGACTTCCTTGACCATCGCGAGGTTGTCCTCGAGGTTCTTCGTCTGGTCACGGCCGATGAACGTGGTAGCCATATTGACGCCTAAAGCCGCGCTCGCGCGGATCACGGTCATCAGGTGGTCATTTGCAGCCTTCCTCTTTTCAAGGTCTCCGTCAAGATTGTTCGGATAGTACGCAAGAGACGAGATCTCCACGCCCTTCTCCTTCGCGTAGTCCAGGATGTGCGCCTTGTATGCGTCGTCCGTAAGGACACGCGCGACGTCGATGTGCGCCGTGCCCGCGTATCTTCTCTCCGCGCCGCCGGCCGGCCAGCAGGCTACTTCCACGCACTTGAAGCCAAGCTCCGACGCGATGTCCATCATCTCGTCATAGTCCGCCCAGTCCAGGATGGACGTAATAAAACCCATCTTCATAAAAACCTTCCTCCTGTTTTTTCATATATCTTCCGGGACAGTTCATTCCTGTCTGAAAATCATTCCGTAAAGATGTTCTCCTTAAACACCTTCATGAGCCGCTCCTGCGCCAGAGGATCCGTAAGCTCCTGATTCGGTGAAAGCGGGGAAAGGTATCCCGCATCCACGCCGTAGTAGTTCTTCATGACGTACTTGATGCCGGGGATCAGGCCGCCCACTTCGCGCGCATCCAGCGCCGCGTAGATGTTGTTCGCCCGGAGCTGAAGCTCGAACGCGCGCTTCATGTCGCCTGCGTTCATCGCATTAAGCATCTCTGCAAAGTGCCCGCAGGTCACCGCCTGCAGTGCGCCTATTGACCCGTCCGACCCCATCAGGTGTCCGGCCGCGCACATCTGGTCCACACCGGTCAGGATCGTAAGCTCAGGCTTGTACTCCTTGATCCGCTGCATGTAATAGAAGTTGCTGTCCGTGTACTTGAAGCCCGTGAACGTAGGGACCTCGCGGCACAGGATGTCGATCAGTTCTTCGGCATCCAGCCGCTCTCCGCCGTTCAGGTTGCCCTCGGAGAAATGCCAGTAGACGTAGAACGGGATGCCCGCCGCCTCTGAAATTCTTCGGAAATACGCGGCATTCTCTTCGATCTTCGCGTCCGGCCGGATAGCGATGCTGGACACCGCGTCCGCGCCGATGCTCCCGGCGTACCGCCCGAGCTCGATGCCTTCCTCTTCCGTCTTCCCGTAGCCCACGCTCACGAAGACCGGTACGCGGTGCGCGACCACCTCCACGGTCCGCTTCATCCATGCCTTCCGCATTTCCGGCGTCATACACCAGCCTTCGCCGGTCCAGCCGTGCAGGTAGAAGCCGTCTGCATGCTGGGAGAGATAAAACTCCACCATGTTCTCGCATTTGCCGAGGTCCACTTCTCCGTCTTTCGTAAATGCCGTGAGAAACGCTACAAAATTGTTACCGTACATCTTATCCCTCCTGTCTTTCCAAGACGCCGGTCCCCGTATTCCGGGACCCGGCGTCATTTCTTTCATGACATTACTCGCGCCTGCCCGGGCGTCTCCGTCTGTAGCCCGAAGGCTCTTCCGCTTCGATCTCTTCAAGCTCCTCTGTTTCCGGAGCCTGCCTCAGGATCATCGCACGGAAGAATTCTGCACCGGAGCCGTACTCGTCAGGCGCTGTCATGAACGCCGGATCGACGTCCTTCTCTTCGACTGCTTCCGTGGTGAAGCTGTTTTCGATGACCCATACGTCGTCCCCGTCCGCGAATTCGCACGTGAATTCCGATGCATACTCGTACTCGCCCGTCTGCGTGATGTTGAAGGAGAACGACGTCATCGTCCTCGGATAGAGCTTCTTAATGATCTCCATGAGGCCCGCGTTGTTCATGTCCATTTCGTTGAAATCCATGAAAGCGCTTTCGTAGTCGTCCGCAAACATCAGCATTTCCTTGGATACTGCAGCGTCCTCTGCCATCGCCAGCCAGTCCTCATGGTTGAGCTGCGCGATGTTGAGCGCCATCATCCGGAAGCCGTCGAATTCTTCTTCGCCGCCTTCAAAGGCGTAGCCGTTTTCAATGCATTCCACGGGAAGCTCGTCAAAGACGCGGCCCGCGTCGCGGCGGATCCTTCTGAACAGCTCGTCGAGCTTCGTGAGATCCAGATAGTCGATCACGTCGTCGTTGAAGCCGAGCCAGAGGTCGTCGCCGATCGCTTCGGCACCCGGGAATTCCTTCCCCTTGAGAAGCTGATAGCTCTCCGCAATGTCGCGGAGCTTCACGTAGATGCCGTCCTCCGTGACGCGGAGAACGTCGCTGATGATCCACTCTCCCAGGCTCTTGCCGCCCTCGGAACAGCGGATGGTGATCTCAGCGTTTCCGATCACGGTCCCTTCCTTAACGGCCGTGAAGAGGATCTCCCACTCCTTGCCGTCCTTTTCGATCCGGAAGGTGTCTTTCAGGAGGATCCTGTCCTTCCCGTGGATCTCGCGGAGCAGGTCCTCGATCCCCAGGATATTTCCCGGCATCAGGTACGGCGTCCCGCCGTCCTTGCCGTAGAGGTTCAGGAAGTAGAGGACCTTCAGGCCGGACTCTGCCGTAGCCACGTTCCGGAGTCTCCGGATGTTGCCGAGGAGCTCCCCGTCGACCCGGTAGAGGTCCACGTGGTAGACTTCGCCTGCGAAGCTCCAGCCGGGAACGGCAGCGCTCCGCTCACGGACGTCAAAGCCGGTCTCGATGAGCTGGTCAAGCTGCTCGCCCTGCGGCACCCTGAAGCTGATGGTCCCGCTGTAGATGCCCTCGCCGTGCGTATATACGACGTCGTTCTCCCATTCATATTCCTGGTCCTTCTTCATTCCGTAGAGACCGAAGTGGAACACGGCTTCCGGCGGCGTATCCGTCCGGTACTGCTCCACGCCGATGTCGATGGGCAGCGTGAAGACTGCTTCGTCGTCATTTTCCTCGATCTTGATGAGCCGTTCCTGTAGTCTGGAAGTGTCCGGCGCGACAGGCGTCCAGGTCTCGGGCGTTACCGGGCCCGCGTTTTCAGGCGTAGGCGCCGGCTGAGGCTGCGCCGGAGTCGTGTCGGCCACCGGACTATAGATATTCGTGACGTAAACGTAATTGAACTTCACTTTAGGCGCAGTGGGCTCTGTAAGGTTCGTCCAGCGCATGAAGCTGTACGTGAAGGAATCCCAGAAGAACGAGGTGATCCTGGTGTCAAACTGCCAGTTTGCGTTCCCGTCCAGCTGCTGGATGAAGAGACCTCCGTTCTTCAGCGCATCCACCTGGCTCTTGGGAACGGTAAATACGAGGTCGTTGATAAACTCGCCGAACCCGTTCGTCGTGACGGCGTTGGAAACCGTAGTGATGTTCACCGAGGAATCTCCGGCCCAGATCTTGAAATGGAAGACCGCCTGCCCGGGAGAAGGAGTGCTCTCCGATGCACCGCTTACTGCAACATGCGCCGGTACCGTAAAGGTCTCGGTCTCCGGCTGGGCCTGCTCCGGTGCAGGTGCCGTAGCAGGATAGGTAAACCGCACCTGCGCCTCCGAGCCGTTTTTGTAAATGAATGTTGCCGGCTGTCCGTTCACCGTGCACGGTGTGGGCGCTTCCATCACGAACCAGTAGCCCGGGTTGGACTGGACATCAAACGTAATGGTATATACGGTATTATAATCGAACGGCGCACTCACCTTGTCGCCTATGGCCGGTATCGGGCTGTAGCTGTAAGCGTACACATTGGCCTGAGACGAGTCGGAGACCGGGAAGGCCCCAGGCAACTGGCCGGCTACAGGCGCCGGCATATTGATGTTGATGTCCGTGACGCGGTACGCCGACGTGTACCACCCCTCCTTCCGCCTGTCAAAGCCGCAGACGGTGCAGACTTCTCCGCCGTTGAACTCGTGCGGTCCCTTGTCAAAGATCCAGTTGTCCGGACACTCTCCGTCTCCAACGCAGATGTGCCAGTGTTCCGTATCATTCATCGACCAGACGAATGATTTGTGATGATGCTCTCCGTCAGCCTCCGCCGTCACGGTAAAGAGACCGGATACGAGAAGCACGGAAAGCAGCACTGCTAACAAGCGTTTCATCATAACCCTTACCCCCTGTCTTATTTATTTGTATTGTTTTTGTTCTGAAGCCTTGATATAAAGCCTCACTTTAAATGCTTTTCCATAAAGTCCATATAGCACAGCCAGTCCCCGCGTCCCAGGAAGTGGATGCCGTCCCTTTTGTGGTAGGCGACGCTTCCTTCGGCGTAATTCCCGTCCGTTTCACAGGGCCCTTCTCCGCCCCGATACCCGGCCATCCCGTAAAGCTCCCACACGGGACTCACCGCCCGGCAGCATTCCTCTTCGTTGACAGGATCCGCCCACAGGTCCCCGGATGCGCTCCCGACCATCAGATACCCCGGCGCGACAAGCGCCAGCAGGAAATGCTGGTCAAAAGGAAGCTCCTCCGGACGTCCCGCGTACTTCCTTAAATTGTCACAGAACCAGTACGGGAAGGTCCGTGTGATGGCTTCGACCGTCTCCGCGTTCCCGTGCTTGCCGCGCTCTAAAGATGCTCCCATGGAGCCCGAGTCGTTGCTCGCGGTAAACCTGAACCGCCGGTCCATGGCTGCCGCGGTAAGGGCCGCCTTCCCGAGCCGGGAATGTCCGGCAATGCAGACGTTGTCAGCGTCGATGAACGGCAGCGTTTCCAGGTAATTCATGGCGCAGCGCGCCGCAAAGCCCCACATCGCGAGCTTCCCCCAGTCCGTGCCGTCGTCCCGCCGCGTGTACAAACCCGCAAGGCCGTCCGTGAAATCTCCGTCGTCCTTCGTGATATCCTCGTAGCAGATGATGCCGAGCGCGAAGCCGTGGTCGATGATCTCCTCAACAGGATAGTACTGGTCGTACGCCCCGCCCCGGAAATTTAAAAGCAGGATGAGCGGAGCCTTTTCCTTTTTCAGCGGGCGGAACAGATACAACGGGAACGAAAACGGCCCGAGTTCCGCCGTAAAGGAAATGCTGATCCTGAGAAGCTCCGCGTGGCCCGAGCAGCAGGGCATGCTTTCGATGCCCGGCCTCTTCGGAAGGATCTCTCCTTTAACGTCTCCGGGAAGGTCCGGCACCCGGCCGTAGGCCTCTTTTTCAAGGATCTCAAGGATCTCTTTTCTGCGCTCTTCCCAGTCTCTGACACAGGTGACCGGGGAGCCGTTATTAAATCTCATAAGTTCAGGCAAACAGTCCATAATGCTCCTTTCCGGCGGACCTCCGCCTGAACCCATCTTAACATAACAGAGGTTGATTTTGCAATACGGGAAGCATCCGTAAAGTACGATTTCCGTATCGGTTTTTTCACATTGTTTTTTCGACTCTCCGATGCTATACTTTCCTTATATTCCAATCATTTTCCGGTCACAGGGAGGCGGCATGCGCATAATAACGAGAGACAGAAGCTTTTACCAGACGCTGATACGGCTGGCCATCCCCATCATGCTCCAGAGCCTGATCACGTTCGCCGTGAACTTCGCGGACAACCTTATGATCAGCTCGCTTGGCGACGTGGCTGTTTCCGGCGTCTATATGGGCAGCCAGTTCCAGACCATCCTCATGATGTTCACAACAGGCATCGACGCGGCGCTCCTGATCATAGCGGCCCAGTACTGGGGTATCCGGGACACCGCCAGTGTGAAAAAGATCGGGGCGATGGGCATCCGCTGGGCGACGTATGTAGGCGTCGTATTCACGGCCGTTGTTCTCATGTTCCCGCGGTTCTGGGTCAGCCTGTTCACTAAAGACGAAGCGGTCATTGAAGCCGGAGTGGAATACCTGATCTGGGTCTCCCTCTCCTACGTCTTCTTCTGTGCGTCCCAGCTCGTGCTGTCCACCATGCGCGCCGTGGAGCAGCCCAAGGTCGGCCTGTATATTTCTACCATCGCGCTTTTCACGAACCTCGTACTGAACTACGTCCTGATCTTCGGCAGGCTCGGCCTCCCCGCGCTCGGCATCAAAGGCGCCGCCATAGCGACCCTCATTTCAAGGATCGCAGAGTGCGGGCTCGCGTTCTTCTATATGTTCCGGCTGGACACCCGGCTTAAGATGCGGCCGCGCGACCTCCTCACTTCCGCACCGACCCTTGCAAAGGACTTTATCAGAACCGGTACGCCGGTCGTTCTGGGGCAGCTTGTCTGGTCCGCCAATATGCTCACCTACTCCTATATCATGGGACATCTTTCCGCCAGCGCGGTGACCGCGGCCTCCATGGTCGGCCAGCTGGAAAGCTTCCTCCGGGTCGGCACGTTCGGCCTTTCCGCGGCGCTCGGGATCGTGACCTCCATGACGGTAGGCGCGGGTCAGTTTGAAAAAATGAAGGAATATTCCAGGACGGCTCAGGTGGTCTTCTTAGGCGTGGGCCTGGTCTCTTCCCTGATCATCCTGCTCATAAAGAGGCCGTTCGTCACGTATCTCTATACCAACGTCAGCGATGAGGCGCGCGCCTACTGCATGACTTTCATGAACGTGCTGGCGGTGACGTACATCGGCACGAGCTGGCAGGCCACCCTTCTTTCGGGCCTCGTGAAATCCGGCGGCGACACGTCGTTCGTCTTTAAGAACGATACGATCTTCGTGTTCCTCGTGGGCATCCCGGCGGGGCTTCTCGCACTGCACTTCAACCTTGCGCCGTGGATCGTCTTTGCGGCGCTCAAATGCGACCAGATCCTCAAATGCTTTGTGGCGGCAGTCAAGATCAACAGCTTCAACTGGATGAAAAAACTGACAAGGACGGTCACCGATGAATAACTTTATGCTGGCGGTCAACGCCGTGATGCCCTTTATCATCTATATGGGCATCGGCATGCTTCTTGTGAAGCTTAAGTTTACCACGGAGGATTTCCTCCGGAAGGTCAATACGCTGGTCTTCAAGGCGTTCTTCCCGTTCATGATGTTCCGGAATTTCGCGACGATGGACCTCTCGAACGGCGTGGAATTCGGCTACGTGTTCTTCTCTCTCGTGTTTTTTGCGGTGCTCGTTCTCGTGCTCGTCATCGTGATCGGAAAGACGGATCTCGTGCGGGACCGGAAGCAGAAGCCGGTCATGATCCAGGGGCTGTTCCGCAGCAACTCGATCCTGTTCGCGCTGCCGCTTGCGGAGACAGTGGCGGGGGAAGAAGGCGTCGCGGCGGCTTCGTTCCTTGTAGCCATCCTCGTGCCGCTCTACAACGTGACCGCGGTGGTGGTGCTGGAGTCCTACAACGGCGAACGGAGCAGCTTCCCGGTGCTGCTTAAAAAGATCTTCACGAATCCGCTGATCATCGGCGCGATCCTCGGGGCAGTCTACGTGATGCTCCCCTTTACGCTCCCCACGTTCGTCATGAAGCCCGTGAACGCCATCGCGGACATGACCACGCCGCTCGCGCTCATCATCCTGGGCGGGACGCTCAGGTTCACCTCCATGAAGGCGCACGCGAAGCTGCTTACGGCTGCGACGGTCCTGAAGCTTATTGTGATCCCGGCCATAGCGCTGCTTCTTCTTAAGCTCTTCAGCTTCACGGACGCGCAGAACTTTTCGATCTTCGCGGTCTTCGCGACGCCGGTCGCGGTGTCCTCGTACACCATGGCGGCGAACATGGGCGCCGATGGGGATCTCGCCGGGGAGATCGTGGCCGTGACCACTGTGGCAAGCCTTGTCACGATCTTTTTGTGGATCCTCGTGATCGCATGATTTAAAGCCTTCCCCTTGAGGGGAAGGTGCCTCCGAAGGAGGCGGATGAGGTGTCATAATTCCAAATATCATAAAAGGAGAATACATATGAGAAACCTGTATTTCGCATCCTGCGCGCCGGACGGCTGCATCCACCGGTACCGCTTTGACCCGAAGGAGGACGGCACGCTGAACCTCGAGCTCCTGCAGTCCGTCCCGGTGAAGAACCTGCTGTATCTCGACATCTCGGATGGCGAACTCACTGCAGTGAACCGCATGAACTACCCGGAGACCCGGCATTCGGCGCTGTTCAGCTACGCGCTTAAGCCGGACGGGGAGATCGGGGAGCTCGTACGCGGCCCTCTGGACGTCCGGGGAGTGGAAGGCTGCCACGTCTCGCGCCTGAACGGGACCCTTTACGTCGCGAACTACGACTCCGGCTCGCTTTTCGGCACGAACGGCGCGTATGTGAAACACGAGGGCAAGGGCCCGAACCCCTACCGCCAGGAAGGCCCTCACGCACACTTCATCAAGCCCACGCCGGACGGGAAGTACCTCTTCGCGGTGGACCTCGGTCTGGACACGATCTTCACCTATGACGCGGATCTCACGGAAGTCTCCCGCGTTTCCGCCGAACCCGGCGCCGGCCCGCGGCACCTCGCGTACAGCGCGGACGGAAAGACCGTTTTCGCGGTGAACGAGCTCGCGTCCTCCGTGAGCGCCTACTCTTATTGCGACGGCGTCCTCACGCCCGTTACGACCGTTTCCACTCTCCGATCCCCGAACGCCGGCAGCACCGGCGGCGCGATCCGCGTCTACAAGGACTATATCTACGCCAGTAACCGCGGCGACGACAGCATCGCCTGCCTGTCGTACCGTGACGGCGTCCTTACCCTCGAGTCCGTGACGCCCTGCGGCGGTGTCTCCCCGCGTGACTTCGACTTCTTTGACGATTTCCTGTTCGTCACGAACGAGCGCACGAACAACGTGACGATCTTCCGGGTCAGCGGGCCGGAGCTCTCGCGCTGCGCAATTGAGCTCGTCATGCCGAATCCGCTGTCCGTAGTTTCAGATACGTAAAAAATCACCGCCCGGGAAACACCCGGGCGGTTTGCACATCGGCGCCCGCCGTGAAACGGAGACGCCGGCCGATACACCGGAGCTTTACCGCTCCAAAGAAAGGAGAAAGATTTCATGCTGATCAGGAATGCCATGATCTATGACGCAGTCCGGAGGGAGCCCTATAAGGGCGATATTCTGATCCGGGACGGGAAGATCGCTGCCATCGGGACCGTAAAAGCGGATGCATCCGAAGAAGTGCTGGACGCCGAAGGCCTCAGGGCCTACCCGGGCTTTGTGGACGCGCACAGCCACATCGGGCTCGATGACTACGGCGGAACGCAGGCCGGAATGGACTACAACGAAATGAACGACATCGTCTCCCCGCAGCTTCGGGGACTGGACAGCTACTATCCGCAGGACGCCGCAATTCCGAAGGCGCTCGAAGCCGGCGTGACCACGGTGGGCACGGGCCCCGGCTCGGCAAACGTCCTGGGAGGCACGTTCATCGCCGTGAAGCTTTGGGGCAATTCAGTGGACAAGGCCGTCATCCACCCGGGCTTTGCCATGAAGTGCGCCTTTGGTGAAAACCCGAAGCGCTGCTATGCCGGAAAGTCCGATTCATGCCGGATGTCTACCGCAGCCATTCTCCGGGAAGCCCTGTTTAACGCGCAGGATTATCTTGCGAGAAAGGAAGCCGCAGGTGATGACGTCACTAAGCGCCCGAAGTTCGACATGAAGATGGAAGCGCTCATCCCTGTCCTTAAGAAAGAGATCCCGCTGAAGGCGCACGCGCACCGTGCGGACGATATCCTGACGGCCATCCGGATCGCGAAGGAATTTGACCTCAAGATCACGATCGAGCACACGACGGAGGGACATATCATCGTCGATGAACTCGCGGAAGCCGGCGTGCCTGTCTGCGTAGGGCCGTCTGCCACTCACGCGTCCAAGCTCGAGCTTCTCAATAAGACCTGGAGCACGCCAAAGGTCCTCGCGGAAGCCGGGATCCCGGTCTCCATTATCACCGACGCGCCGGTCATCCCGGAGGAATACCTGCCGCTCATGGCGGGGCTTGCCGTGAAAGCCGGCATGGACCCGTTTGAAGCGCTTAAGGCCATAACGATCAACGCGGCCAGGCACATCGGCGTGGCGGACAGGGTCGGATCCCTTGAAGTCGGCAAGGATGCGGACATCGTCCTTACGGACGGCTGCCCGATGGTAAGCTCCACCAGGGTCCGAAAGGTCCTGGTGGACGGTATCGTGAGAGTCAGTGAGGAATAAAGAAAAAGGAGACAATATGCTGAAGCTTGATGAGAACACAAGGTTTTCCGAGATCTGGGAAGCGGAAGAATTCCGGGAGTTCCGGGATTACTTCATAGTGAACATGGACCTTCTGAACGACCCGAATTTCGGGCGGACGCTCGGGGAGATCGATACTGATTCGTGGAGCATGAAGGGGCTGATCAAAGGACTTCTAAGACTTCAGGAAATGATCCGGCGCGGACATCACATGATCCCCATCAGTACGGAGGAAGAACGCGCGAAGGACCCGCTGTTTGAAAAGACCGGGTTCCTGTACTTCCCGTCGGACGATCCCGCGGCGGACACAAAGCCGTATATCATGGTAGTCCCCGGCGGCGCCTACACGAACGTCTGGAACCTGACGGAAGGGTATCCTGTTGCGGCGCACTTCAATGAACTCGGGTATCACGCGTTCATCATGAGCTACCGTGTGAACAACGTTAACGCAAAGATATTTCCCGAGGGCGGCCTGATGCCGAGGCCGCTTGACGACCTCGCACAGGCGTTTAAGATCATCCGGGAGCGTAAAGCGGAATTCCGCGTAGACCCGGACAAATACCTGATCACAGGGTTCTCCGCGGGCGGCAGCCTGGTCTCCCTATGGTGCGACACGCGCCACGGCTACCCCTGCTACGGCATTCCGAAGCCGCAGGCGGTGTTCCCGGTCTACCCCGTGGTCTCCTGGCGGCAGCTGGCGGAGGTCAGGAATTACGACGGTTTTTCCATGGCCACCATTGGCCTCACACTGAAAGAAGCGGCTGAGTCCGACTGGAACGCAGAGGACAACGTTCAGGGCTTCCCGCCCGCGTATATCGTCCTGACTGCCGACGATGACCTCGTCCCGCCCGAACAGTCCAAAGTCCTCGCGCGCGCCCTGGACGCCGCCGGCATCCCGAACGTCCTCGAGATCGGCGAAAAGGGCGGCCACGGCTTCGCGGAGGGCTGGAAAGCCGACACCTGCGGGTGGATCGAGCGTGCGGCAGCGTTTGCGGAGAAGGCCTGATCAGACCGTATCCGACAGGTTCTCGTAAAGGGGAAGCGGGAACCAGGCGCGTGCGGCCATGGGGATCTCTTTCCCGAAGAAATGCAGCCAGGTATGCGGGTTGAAAATGAGCTGAACGGCTTCCTTTTCCGTAAGCGCAAGGAAGGGGCCCTCCTCTTCTTTGAGTTTACGTACCTCGGGCTTCTCGTCCCTGACAGTGAGAAGCAGCTTCTCCCCGTTCTCAAACGAGAGGCGGAGCTCACCGTCCGGAAGCTCCCAGAGGGAAGCTTTCAGTTCAAAATAGGCCCGGATCACCCGCTCGTAATTCAGGATCTTGATCATACCGGAGGGGATGATGGAGCAGTCTTCCGCCAGCGCGGAAAGAATGCGCATCATCTCCTTTTCTTCAGGACCGAAATAGAGGGCCTTCATCTTCTTAAGTCCGAAGAACCGGAGAATGTCATTCAGGACGTGCCCCACTTCCTGCTTATCTGTAAGACGAAGGTCGCCGACCTGCGGGTCCTGCTCATAATACATGAAGGTGCCGGCAAAGAGCCCGTCCTTCTCAATGACGTACGGCACAGTCTCTCCCGTGCAGAGGACCCTGAATTCCTCATCCTCCGGGTGGATCATGTGGACTTCTGCAGCTTCACGAAGCGCGCGCTCACGCGCGAGGACCTCCGTGTCCTCCGGGGTAAGCTTTCGGAAGCTGTACCCGAAGTCCGCGTTCTCTCCGTATGTATGGCTGAAGTTGACGTCATAGACTTCATAGAGCGGCATCACGCCTCCCTGCTCAAAGCCCCAGTGCCCGTACCGCTGCCGCTGTCCGCCCAGGATCATGTAGTCCGCGTCTTCATCCTTCGCGCGCCGGATGGCCCGCGCCATGAGCTCCTTCATATAGCCTTTCCTGCGGTAGCCCGGCCGCACGGAGACCGTCCCGATCCCGACCACGTGGAGCGGCGTCCCGTGAACTACATACGGGAGCTCGAAGGCTCCTACAAGGCCGCAGATCCTGCCGTCTTCAATGGCGAGCACATGCATCGGCGCGATGCGCGGATTCTGGTAGAGCTTCGGGTGGACCCGCGGGAAGAAAGACTCCTTTGACGTGTCCTTTTCAAAATCCCCCGTATAATGCGCCGTATCAAAGGCGTGGTTCGCCTGCTCGATCAGCGCCTGATAATCAGCTTCTTCCGCCCATCTGAATTCCGTCATATCCTGTCCTCCGTTTCTTTATCAAACGGACAGGGTGGCTCCCTGTCCGTTATGTACAATAATAACACGCAGGCCGCTGTCTCCCGCGCTCACCTTCCGTCGATGTAATCGCACGCCGCGAGTGCCGCCACCGCGCCGTCCGCCGCAGCCGTAGTGACCTGGCGGATCCTTTTCGACCGGCAGTCGCCCGCAACAAACACGCCCGGCGTCTCCGTCCGGCAGTATTCGTTGACGTCCGCGTACCCGTATTCATTCAGCGAAAACAGGCCCTTAAACGGCTCGTTCTGCGGCGTGAGGCCTACGGCTACAAAGAGGCCGGAAAGCTCGAATTCCTGCGTTTTTCCGCTCTCACGGTCCCGGATCCGGACGCCTGAAAACGCCGTGTCGCCCAGGTATTCTTCGACTGCCACCCCGGTCAGGATCTCCACGTTGTCCTTCGCGAAAAGCTCTTCCTGAAGCTTCTTCTCTCCCGTGAGGTACGGCAGGTCCTGGAAAATGTAAAGCTTCTTCACGAGGCCCGAAAGCAGCACGGCTTCCTGAAGTGCGGAATTCCCGCCGCCCACCATGCCCACGACCTGGTCGCGGAAGAAGGCGCCGTCGCAGACCGCGCAGAAGCTGATCCCGTTCCCGATGAACTCATCTTCCCGGGGAAGGCCCAGCGTCCGGTGCTTCGCCCCCGTCGCGATGATCACCGCGCGGCCCTCGAAGTCGCCCATGTCCGTCTTCACGATAAACGGTTCCCGGTCCTTTCCGCCCTCCACGGAGAGGACCTCCGCAAGCTCGCAGTCCGCCCCCTGAGTGAGCGCCTGGTCCACCAGCTTTTCCGCGAATTCATTGCCGGAAAGCGAAGTGAACCCGGGGATGTTTTCGACTTTCGGGGAAAACGTGATCTGTCCGCCGAAGGTTTCCTTTTCGAGGATCAGTACCGATTTGTCCGCACGTAGCGCATAAATGGCGGCAGTCAGCCCGGCCGGGCCCCCGCCGATGATGATCAGGTCATGCATAATCTACCTCTTATTCTGTAATCGTATAATCAATGGCGTCCGAAGAAACACAGAGAACACGAAGCACCTTCACTGTCATCTTCAGGAACTGCTCGTACGTATCTTCTTCGATATCGAATTTTCTGTCTACGGCTGCCCTGTAGATAAAGAGCCCCTTGGTGATCTCCATGTACTCGCCGTCGTCGTCATTATTGTAGCCGTTGATCTCAAAGCCGGCTTCCTCGAGTGCCTTTCCGGTCAATCCGGTCCACTTGTTAACCGTCTCCTGAGAGGGCTCATACATCCTGAGATCCTCTTCGGACGTCACAGGCAGCGGTCTCGCAAATTCATCCTCGGCCTTATTTCGCTCTTCATTCGACTCGATCCATTCAATATCGTCGAGGGTCTTCATGAGATCGTCGGAAAGCTCGCTTACTACACGGTACGGCACGCCGTCCGCATAGAAAACGAACACATAATAGCGCGGATCGTTCCACCGGCCGAGCCCCAGGACTTCATCGGCCGCGTCCATGGCGTCGCCGATGGTCTTAAAGTGCATCTTCTCAGGATCAGTCACCGCTTCTTTCGGAAGCTCCGGCGCCTCGGACTGCTCCTCGTGAGGAATCAGCTGTCCGATCGCGCCGCTGATGCCCATCCGGTCCCCCTTTATGATGCTTTATTCATGCTTCTTTTTCCGCAGGAGAAATCAGCCGATCCACCGTATTTCCCACCTGTCTATTATATCCGAGGAAAGGCCTAAATACAAGACGAAAAAGCGTAGCGGAGCAGCCGGACAGATGTCCCCGCAGCAGATTTCCGGCATGGTATTCGGCGCTGCATTCTTCCCGCTCCTTGACGCCGGTCAGTTCCCGGTGTATGCTTTTGGGGGATAAAGAAAAAACAGATACGGCCTCAAATCTGAAAAAGGAGAAAAGAGATGGAACTGACTAAAGTCGGAACGCAGCCTATCGTCCTGCTTGCAATCGGCGCAGCGCTGGCGTTCATACTGCCTGTTGCAGGCGCAGTCATCTGGAAGGTGAAGAAGAAAGAGCCGTTCACGTCGATCCTGGCCGGCGCGGCCACATTCCTGCTGTTCGTGATCGTCCTGGAAAAGCCCATTCAGAACATACTGCTCTTCCCCACACAGATGGGGCTTCCGGACCATTCCGTAAGCAGCTATGTAAACGCGAGGCCGGTCCTCCTGTCGCTCCTTGCGGGGCTCTTCCCCGGCGTATTTGAGGAGACAGGCCGGCTCATAGCGTACAAGACCGTGCTCCGGAACAGAAGGCACCGGGAGACGTCCGTTTCCCACGGGATCGGGCACGGCGGGTTTGAGGTTATGTACATTCTGGGCGCCACCTATATTGCGTATATCGCGTATGCGGTGATGATCAATTCGGGAACCTTCGGTACCATTGTCGACCAGGTGGCGGCCCGGCTTCCGGACCAGGTGGAAGCGCTGTATGCCCAGGCGAATGAGATCGGGAAATTCACGGCAGGGACTCTCTTCCTGAATTTCATCGAAAGAATCTTTGCCGTCCTGTTCCACATCGGCGCGTCGATCCTTGTGTTCTATGCCGTAAAGGACCGGAAGAAGTTCTGGCTTTACCCGCTCGCAGTCGTCCTGCATACCGCCATGGATTCCCTGGCCGCGCTTTATCTCTTCGAGGTCATCCGCATCCCGGCATGGGCGCTGGAGACCGTTATAGGCGTGTTCGGGATCGCGGTGTTCTGCGGGGCGTACTTCCTGCTGTACCGGAAGGACGGAGAATAATGTTCCCAGCCGGCTCCTGTTCCTCACGGAGCCGCTGGAAAGGCAAAAGGAGGATATATGTATACGTATGACAGAAAAGGCCCGAAACGCGGCGTCGCGCTGTACAGCTACTCCGCGGAATTCGGCCTCACAAAGACACTGGAGGACTGCTTTGAGGACGTTCACGACATGGGCGCCCACGGCATAGAGATCCTCGCGAATACCCATATTGAAAACTACCCTTACCCCACGGACGCCTGGGTGGAGAACTGGTTCCGGCTGCTCGACAAATACGAGCTCGTCCCGGTGGAATACGGGCACTGGATCGATTCCCACGTGATCCGCGGCAGGGACCTGACCACTGAAGAAAGCATCGAAATGCTGACCCGGGACCTGCGGCTCGCGCACAGGCTCGGCTTCACCTGTCTCCGGACCAAGATGCCCGTTATCAACGGAGAACTCGAGCCTGTGGAAAACTGGCGCGAGATCATCAAGGGCGCATTGCCGCTTGCGGAAAAACTGGGACTTGTGATGCTTCCGGAGATCCACACGCCATCGAATCTGAACGGAAAAATGGTCAAAGACTATGTGGATTTTATCGAAGAAACCGGGACGAAGCATTTCGGGCTGAACATCGATTTCTCCGTCTTCAGAACCGGCTTTTCGGAAGGCCAGTACAGGAATCCGAACTACAAGGCGAACGTGCCGGAGGACATCATCCCGCTGCTGCCCTATATCTACTGCTGCCACGCGAAATTCATCCATATGAGCGATGACTTTGAAGAGACCACCATTCCGTATCCGGAAATCGTCCGGATTTTACAGGAACACGGCTGGGACGGCTACCTCTTAAGCGAATACGAAGGCGCGGACAAATATGAGGACGGCTATGAAGTCGGACAGACGCTCCGGAAACAGCACATTATGCTGAAGCGGCTCATTGGGGATTAAGGAGGCGAATATATGGAAAAACAGGTCATTCAGTCCGTCGGCTTCCGGAATATCACGGAAAACGGCGAAATCACAGGCTTTCAGTTCAAGATCCGTCTGCCCTATTACCGCGGGATCTTCCTTTCCCAGATCATGCCCGGCACACTGTTCGTGGACGGTACGCGCATCGAAAAGGAAGATATCACCTGGTGCCTCAACGGGGAAGAATACACCAATGAGGAAATGCGTGAGGACTTCCGCACGCACTGGAATCCGCTGACGCTCGCGGTACTCAAAGTGAAAAAGCCCGGCGGACTTTCGCAGGGTTATCACGATCTGAAATACGGCTTCTGCTTTACGTCGAGCTATATGCCGCCCATTATGCAGGACCGGCTGGACCCGGACCAGGAGGCGTTCGTCTTCATGCCGGAATTCGGCCATCACGTCAACGAGCGGAGGCTGTTGATCGTCTGATGCGGAATAACAGGCTTTACTTAATGACAGACCCCGGGAGATTCCCGGGGTCTGTTTATGTTATTGATATTTGCACAGGTTCACAGTTTTGCGAGATCCTCGTCGGTATATCCTTTGGACGTAAAGGTCACGCTCTGGTCCGGGAAGATTTCCTCCATGATCCGAAGCTCCAGATCCTGGCGGTGCCTGAAGTGACGGAGCAGGGCGTCCTCGCCCTCGAATCCGTATTTTTTTGCGTACGGAGATTTGTTGAAATACCAGATCATCAGCGGGAACCAGAGCTCTTTTCCGTGCTCGTCTGATCTTTCTTTCCGTATGACACGAAGATTCCCCGGAATGTCTTCCGCTTTCAGGTACACGATCCGGTAATCCTTCCCGTTTAACGCTTCCCGTGCCTGCCGGTAAAACCCGACGATCTCCTCGTCTGAAAAGCACCGGTACAGGATCATGTCTTCCACCGTATTCTGGAACAGGGAGCACTCAAAGATCATGTTGTCTGTGTTCCATTTCCGGTAGCGGCTGAGGACGATCCCTCTGAAGTCTTCATAGGGCGTCCGGCCGTTATAGATCTCATACTGCGCGAGGTCCTTGTGGAAGCCCGGGACGTCCGTCAGGATCTTCGTGTAGCAGATGATCCTTTTCTCCCCTTCGGCAAAGGTTTTCTCTTCGATCTCCGCACGGAGCTCCGGGTATTTCCCCAGGATCTCCCGGTATTTCGCTTTGTCCACATACGCGCACCAGGCCAGCTCGACCGGGGAATAATCTCCTTCCCGGACCGCAACGCTTCCCGGGATCTTTTCTGAGATCTTCCGCACAATCGTGCTTTTGCCGCTGCCCTGCAGGCCTTCAACAAAATAATTCATGGATTTGCTCCTTAAGCTTTTCTTCAGGATTTGATCTTTATGAGAAGCGCTTCTTTAAGCGTCTGTGAAAAGTTGATCTTCTTCGCCTGCGCTGCTTCATTGAGCCACGCCGGGATCGTCAGCGTCTTCCGTACGGACTTTTCATAGTGATCCCTTGCATATGCCTGAACATCGACGGAAACCATGTTGACAAAGGCGTCTTTTGCATCAGCATCCAGTTCTTTTGCAACCTCGTCCAGTGATATATCCCTGACGGACGATGCGGCCGGAATTTCGTCCCCGTCTCTCTGCAGCGTATAAAGATATCCTGCCAGGCAGTCAACCGCCATGTTCATTGCCTCTTTTTCCGTCTTTCCGCCGGTCGCAAGCCAGTTGAGATCCGGAAACACGACGGAATAGTTATGATCTTCCTTAAAAAAACATGCGGGATAAATCGACAACATACTACTTTCCTCCACGATCATAATCATATGCTATAATACGCATTCTGTCAATACGTGTTATTTTTGTGCGCATTCTTGTAGAACGCTTTGTGTTTATCGTGTCATACTTTATTCCTGAAATAGAAAGCCCTTACTCTCATTGACAAAAAAGTCTTACTCCGCATAAAATAAAGTTAACATTTATACACACACGAGAAACAAACTGATCCTTTAAGGAGGTTTTTCATGAAAGTCTTAGCCATCTCCATGGGGAGAAAGAATCAGAACTGCGATATCATCTCAAAGCAGGCGCTGATGGCGGCGGAAAAAGCCGGCGCTAACGTCAAATTCATCAACACGTGGAGTGCCCGCTCTGCGGCATTTACGGACAGATCGCGATCGAGGACGGCGAGGTCCGCGTGACCTTCTCCGAAGAAGAAAAGAACCGGGCAAGGAATACCCTGGCCGGCCTGTACGAGCACTATTACGAAATTAAAGACATGATGAACCATGTGATGAAAAACCTGGAGCTCCATAAGAATGACCGGGCAGAACTGCTCCGTCCGTACATGGAATACGCGCCGGATTATAAGGGCTGACACGCAGGAAGGAGGAAAACCATGGGAACACTCAAAAATCTGGATCCGCTGCTTGAGGGATTCATCAAAGAGGACGGTCCGTCGCCAGCCGGCGCGGGACTGCGCGTTTATCAGGGAGAGGACTGCCTCTATGAACGGTATATAGGATACAGGGACGCGGAAAACAGGCTCCCCTTCACTTCCGACACGATCTGCCAGCTGGCCTCCATGACCAAATGCATTGCGGTCACGGCCGCCATGCAGCTGTATGAAAAAGGCCTGTTCCTTTTGACAGACCCTGTGGAAAACTATATTCCGGAGTTTGCGGACCGGCAGGTCTACGACAGGACTGAAAGAGGCGAGCTCTTCGTCCGTCCCGCAAAAAGTCCGGTAACGGTCGGCCAGCTCTTCGATATGACCTGCGGCGTGACGGTCAACTGGGACCGTCCGGATCCGAACAGCCATGAGCTCTTCTTAGGAACGGAGAAGCTCTTAGCGGAAGGAAAATACAACCTTCAGGAATATGCGAAGCTTGCGGGCCGCGTGCCCGGCGCGTTCGACCCGGGTACCCACTTCTATTACGGGCAGGGCCACGATATCCTGGCAGCCCTCGTGGAGATCCTTTCGGGGAAGCGCTTCGGTGAATACCTTCAGGAAAACATCTTCGAGCCTCTGGGAATCAGGGACGCCGGCTTCAAAGTGCCTGAAGAAAAGCAGGACCGCCTGGCGGTGATGTATGCGCTCACGCCCGAAGGACGAAAACTGACAAAGCTGCCGGACATTTTCTACGCGCCGGACTTCGAGTCCGCCTGCGGCGGCCTCTACGCGACCCTGGAAGATTACAGCCGCTTTGCACGCTGCATGACCCTGGGTGAGTGGAACGGTGTGCGGCTCTTGAACGACCGGACGATCCGCTTAATGGCGATGAACCGCCTCCCGGAGGACATCCGGAAAGCGGACTTCGAAAACGCGTATCACGCGGGCTACGGCTACGGTCTGGGCCTCCGTACGCGCATGTATCCCGCTGCCGGAAGCAACACCTCCTTCGGTGAATTCGGCTGGACCGGCGGCTTCGGCACCTGGGTCCTGATGGATCCTGCGGAGAAGATCACCATCGTGTACTGCCATCAGTCCATGCCGAACCGGGAAGAATTCATCCATCCGAGGATCCGGAACATCGTGTATTCCGCGCTTTGATCCATTGGAGCATAAAAAGAACGGCAGCTTCCGCTGCCGTTCTTTTTATGCTCCGGTTTTTTACACCGCGTCTCATTACAGGCTCGCCAGATACTTCTTCACTTCCGAAACGCCCGTAAACTTCTGCACCTCGCCGTCCTTCGTGACCACAAGAGTGGGCGCCTGGCGGATGCCGTACTCCACGGCAAGCTCCGGATGCTCGTTCGCGTAGATCTTCTCATACGGGACGCCCATACGGTCCATCTGCGCCGCAACGATCTTGCAGTTCGGACAGGTGGTTGTCGCAAAGAGCATGATGCCGTCCGCGGTCTTTTCAGCGACTGCCGTAGCGGTGCCCTGCACTTCTGCGGCCGTACCCTGTCCGAGGGTCTCCGCCGCTTTCACGGGGGCCTTCTCTTCCGGTGCCGCCGGCCCGTCCGCGATCTTCTCTTCCGCAGGCCTTGCCGCCGCCGGATTCAGGGCGTGGCGCTTGGTGATCCGCGCCGCATGCAGGTCATAAACCTTCCTGTCCTTGAACTCCTGCGCCTTGCCGTCGTTCCAGTTCTGGACCGGACGGTAGTAGCCGGTAATACGGCTGTAGACCTCGGTCACGGCGCCGCATTCGGGGCACTTGTAGACTTCGCCGGCCAGGTATCCGTGGGTCCGGCAGACCGAATACGTGGGAGACATGGTGTAATACGGAAGCCTGTAGTTTTCAGCGATCTTCCTGACGAGGGACGCCGCCGCCTTCCAGTCGGGCAGTTTCTCTCCGAGGAACGCGTGGAACACGGTGCCTGAAGTGTACAGCGTCTGCAGCTCATCCTGCACGTCCAGCGCGGAGAAGATATCGTCCGTATAGCCGACCGGCAGATGGGAAGAGTTGGTATAATAAGGCGTGTCGTCGCAGCTCTTCGCAGCGGTGATGATGCCCGGATACAGCTTCACGTCGTGCTTCGCAAGGCGGAACGCGGTGGATTCCGCAGGCGTCGCCTCCAGGTTGAAGAGGTCGCCGTACTGCTCCTGATAGTCAGACAGGCGCTCGCGCATGTGGTTCAGGACGTCGATGGCAAACTTCTGCGTCTTTTCGTGCGTCATGTCCGCGCGGAGCCACTTCGCATTAAGACCCACCTCATTCATGCCCACGAGGCCGATGGTCGAGAAGTGATTCGCAAAGGTGCCCAGGTAACGCTTGGTATACGGATACAGGCCGTTGTCCAGGAACCTCGTGATGACCGTACGCTTCACGTCCAGAGAACGCGCGGCGATGTCCATCATCTTGTCGAGCCTTCTGTAGAATTCCTCGGGATCCTCGGAAAGGTACGCGATCCTCGGCATGTTGATGGTGACCACGCCCACGGAGCCCGTGGATTCGCCGGAGCCGAAGAAGCCGCCGGATTTCTTCCTGAGCTCACGAAGGTCCAGACGGAGCCTGCAGCACATGGACCGGACGTCCGAAGGCTCCATGTCGGAATTGATGTAATTCGAGAAATACGGCGTGCCGTACTTCGCGGTCATCTCGAACAGGAGCTTGTTGTTTTCGGTCTCGGACCAGTCGAAGTCCTTCGTGATGGAATAGGTCGGGATCGGATACTGGAAGCCGCGGCCGTT
>JAFRVD010000075.1 GCA_017441825.1 Lachnospiraceae bacterium | reverse complement strand
GGCCCGGTGCAGTCTGCACCGGGCCTTATATTTTACGGCCGGACCTCGTACCGGTCTTTACCAATCACAAGTGTATAGGAATCATCCGCAAGGTCCGGCGTACTCACAAAATACGTTGTGAAGCTGTAGGGGACCTCATCGGAGAGAATTTCTTCGCCGGAAGAATCAAGAAGGCGTACCTTTACGTTCGAACTCGTATAGCTTCCGGTATTCACAAGGAGTGACTTCTGGGAATCCGAAGCTGCCGGTTTCATCGGTCCGGCGCCTCCTGACCCGAGGATCGTCCCGCCGGTGATTTCTAAGACGGAACCAGGCACCAGGCCGTAGTCAAAGGGGGTATTCGCGGGGGCGCCTAAAAGGTGGATCACGATAACGCCGCCGGAGATCCGGATATTGCCGTTCGAATCGATGCCGTCCGCATCGGTCCCCCAGGGATTCTCTATAAGGATCTGCCCGCCGCGGATCTCGACGGAAGGAGAGGCGTCATCTTCACTGCGTACAGCCGTGACCGTGCCGTCAGGAGAGACCACCGTGTTTACGGCAGGGCCGCGGTTTGCGTTCATGCCGTCGTCCTGAGCAAAGATCGTGAGCATGCCGTCCGAGATCAGGATCGAAGGCGCTTCAATACCTTCGTGGCTTTCAGGGACCTCAAGCGTGCCGGAGAGCATGGTGAAGGACATGTCGGAATGGATCGCGTCGTCGCCGGAACGGATCACGTACGTGCCGTCTTTCATCAGGATGGGGGATGCCGCATGGAGACCGTCATCTCCGGAAGTCAAAGAGAATTCTCCGGACTCGAGGTAGAGCATGCCCGTATCTGTATTTACGGAAATACCGTCGTCTCCGGCGTCCACGGTGATCTTTGTGTTCGCGATATTCAGACGGTCATTTGCGCGGATGCCGTCCTCCGGCGCAGTGACCGTAACAGTCCCGCCGGCAATGATAAGGTCGTCGTTTGCGGAGATCCCATGACGGCAGCCGGCCGTTACGGAAAGCGTTCCGGTGCCGTTGATCGTGAGATCGTCGTGCGCGAAGATCACGCCGTCCGTATCATCGAGAAGCGCAAAGTCCGAATAGGCCGTTCCGCTTTCCAGGGAATTAGAAGAGCCTTCTTTAAGAGTCAGGAAGACCTTGTCGGCTTCATTGACGCGGATGCAGGCGTCATCGCTGCAGTAAAGGTCCACTCCCGAAAGCAGGATCCAGACCTTGGAATTCTTATTTGCATCTACGATGATCTTCCCGTCCGAAAGGCTGCCGGAGACCACGTAGCGCCCGGAGGAGACTATACACAGGTCCCCGTCCTTCATGTATGCGCCGTTCCCGGTCACAGTGCTGGAATCCCCGGAAAGGACAACAAAAGAAGCGCCGCCCGTATCCCAGGCGCCGTTCAGGTCGTTTTCTGTAAAATACTGACCGGCTTCATACCGCTCAAGGTCCGCGTCCCGAAGGACACTGATGCCCAGCGCTTCGCCGTTCATGAACAGGATGGTCACCCCCACCGCGAGGATCACGATGGCGGCGCATATCCTGTCAATATGCTTTCCAGTCGACATAGATCACCAAAAACCGTTATCCCATGTAATCCCCGTTATAGCTCACGAGGACCGCGCTTTTCACTCCGTTCATCTCTGTCAGCGTGTTGATGAATTCCGTGCCGTCGTCCTTAAGGCGGATCTCCGAATTGATCTCGATGAGGCCTTCCTGGACGCTCTTGCTCTTAACCACACACTTTTCAGTGTGCTCGTGAAGAAAGTCCATCGCCGCCTTTTCAGCTTCCTGATCTCCGCACTGAAGCACCACTATGTACGGTGCGATGTGCGTCTTTCTGTTCACAAAGAAGTAAAGCATCCCGCCTATGAACAGGCTTCCGAATACGGCAAGCGGGATCATGCCTGCCGCCAGGACGATGCCTGCGGCGATCGCCCAGAACAGGAACGCGATATCGAGCGGCTCCTTGATGGCCGTTCTGAAGCGGACGATGGAAAGCGCACCTACCATGCCGAGCGAGAGCACCACATTCGAGGTCACGGCAAGGATGACAAACGTGCTGATCATCGTGAGGGCGATCAGGGTCACGCCGAAGCTCGACGAATACATGACTCCCGAAAAGGTCTTTTTATAAATAAAGAAAATAAAGAGACCCAGTGCAAAGGACAGGAACAGAGCAAGCACCATATCGAGAATACTGATGCTCGCAATGTTCTCCAGAAAGCCGGATTTGAAAATATCACTGAAATTCATTTGGTTCCTCCTCGTGCGTTACCCGTATATACGGGCCGCCTGGTATTTTGAATAGGACGTCATGTGTGTTCCCGGCACCCGGACGGCGTCCCGGATGATCTCAGGGAGAAAAGCGTCCCACTTGACCTCCAGGATGGCCGGTATATCGCCTGCCGGTATCATGACCGCGTCCGTGTCCAGGAAAGCCGTGGAAAGCATCCCTGTCCTGATGCGCGTATCGAGCGTCACACGGACATTACCCGGCGCGTAAATGAACGGCTCCCTCGTATAATCGACGATGGTATGCGGACGAAGCCCCTCATACTGCATTTTGGAAACGAGCTCCCGAAGGAGCGGCTTCTCCGTCTCAAGTAACTCCGGAAGATCTCCCTTAAGAAGCGCTACGGTCTCCCGTATGGTCAGCACTTGCTGGGTCTTTTCCGTAAGGTCCCTGATCTTTCGCTTTTTTTCGAGGATCAGGTAGGATATATCGTGATCATAGTACCGGATCCGGAACTTTTCCCGGGGATCCGTTCCGTCGAGCTTTTCACGAAGGGCTTTGTCCGAAAGGTTCTCAAAATAGAGTGAGCGGATCAGGTAGCTTCCGCCGGGAGATGCGTGAGGGTCCCGCTTCATTATAGCGGACAGCCGGGTCCGGAGCACCCGGACGTCATTTGGCGTGATCACGGCTTTCTGTTCATGCCGAAGGTTCAAATAATGCCTCCTTAAAGAGATGATAAAAATGCTTTTCCATAAGTTTCCGGGAAGCTTTCGCCTTCCTCAAGGAAGTGGTACTGTGTTTTCGCGTCGTATGCTTCCCGGTAGCACGGGAGTCCGGAGCCTGAAAGCGCCGGGACAAAAAAGCCTGACCGCTTCGTAAAGCATGTATCCGGCCCTGCCTGGACGCGGTATTCCTTATCAACGAACCGCCCGAGCTTTTTGTGGATGGCCCGGTCCTCTACAGGCAGGTAATAGTAATCCCGGAAATTCGGGAAGAAAAAGCGGAGCTCCCCGTATACGCACGGAACGGAGAGTGTCAGCGTGTGATCCTGAAAGAGCGTCCTGATGCCGGAAGGATCCGTAAGCTCGAGCGTCTTTTTAAAAGACGCCGGAGACCGGTAGGAAATAATCAGCCGTGAGCCGTTTTTGTTCCGGTAGACCTCCTCTGGGCGCCCGGGATCCTCCAGAATATCCGTGTAGTACAGCATCGGCAGAAGTGCAGGCATACCGAGGACGTCCTCTTCGTTATGGAGGAGCAGGAGCTTAAGAAGACGGGGGTCCGGCGCTTCTGTGTATTGTTCGTATACGGCGATGAGTTCG
>JAFRVD010000009.1 GCA_017441825.1 Lachnospiraceae bacterium | reverse complement strand
GCGGAGGCGGCATCATCCGCCAGATCCGCTTTGTTCATAACGATCATCCGTGATTTGCCGCGTCCCAGGCTCTCGATATCCGGGTTCCTGGTGGCCATGGGCGCCCGGGCGTCCACGATCTCAATGATGAGATCCACCGCCTTTACGTCCTCCTGCATGGCACGCTTCGCCTTCGTCATATGACCGGGATACCATTGAATGTTCATAATTACCTCACCAGACCGATCTGTTCAAAGGGGGCTGTCCTGAACCAGACTTTCCCCGTCATATTCTTCAGCGGGACGTTTCCCACTGTCTCAAAGCGGGAATCTTCACTGACTTCCCGGTTGTCCCCAAGGACAAAATATTCGTTCTCTCCCAGGAGCACCGGCCGCTCCGCCAGTCCTGCGATGGAAGCTTTTCCGTAGGTGTTTCCGGCTTCTCCCTCCAGCGGTGAACCGTCGATCAGAAGCTGTCCGTCCCGGATCTCCACTGTCTCTCCGGGAAGCCCCATCACGCGCTTCATATTGATGTTGCCTGTGACCGGAGAGGTGAACAGGACGATATCATAGCGCGCCGGCCCTCTGAGGCGCAGGGAAAGACGGTCTAAAAGGACCTGGTCCCCGTCCTCCAGCGCCGGGCGCATGCTCTGTCCCGGCATGGTGCCAACGGTCCCGAAGGAATAGACGCAGAGCCTCGCCAGCGCGATCACGACCACGATCTGCACGACGCCGCGCACGATGCGCTGCAGCAGGCTTTCTTCTTCCAACATCATAAGACAGCTCCTTAAAAAGAAACTGCCGCATATATTCATGCGGCAGCCTGACAGTAATTATCGGATGATCTCTTTCACCTTCGCGGCCTTACCGGAAAGCTTTCTCAGGTAGTTCAGTCTTGCTCTTCTGACTTTACCTCTTCTCACGACGACGACCTTGTCGACGAAGGGAGAGCTGATGGGCCAGGTCTTCTCAACGCCGATGCCGTTGGAGATCTTTCTGACGGTGAAGGTCTTTCTGAGACCGCCGTTCTGGATCTTCATCACGGTGCCTTCGAAGATCTGAACTCTCTCGCGGTTTCCTTCTTTGATCTTGTTGTGGACTCTGACGGTATCGCCGACATTGAACTCGCCCGGATTCTTGATCTGAGCCTCTTCAATCTTGTCCAGAATGGGGTTCTGCTTCATTTTTGTATCCTACTGATATTGATTCGACGTTCTTAAGCCGGCGCGGGCTCAGAGGACCATCTCTTTTTAACAGCCTAACTAATTTAACACAGGCCCGTCGGAAATGCAAGCGTTTTTTGGTCCGCCGGCATCCTCCCGGGACTCCCGGAAAGCCTTCAGGAATTTCCGGTCTTCTTTCGTAAGCTCCGCCTTTTCAAACAGATCCGGACGGCGTTCCATGGTGCGGAGCAGAGACTGATCCCTTCTCCACCGGTCCACCTTCGCGTGATCCCCGGAAAGCAGGATCTCCGGCACCCGGAGACCTTCATAGATCTCGGGCCGCGTGTACTGCGGATATTCCAGAAGGGATCCCTCAAAGGATTCCGTCTCGCCGCTTTCTTTATTGGAAAGCACGCCGGGCACCATGCGGCTGATGGCATCTACCATGACCATTGCAGGCAGCTCGCCGCCGGTCAGCACATAGTCGCCGATGGAATAGCATTCGGCTTCGAGAAGCTCCAGCGCGCGTTCATCGACGCCTTCGTAATGACCGCACAGGATCACCAGTTCCTCCTCTTTCGCCAGCTCCTTCGCCGCGTTCTGGTCGAACAGACGCCCCTGGGGCGTGGTGTAGATCACCTTCGGCTTTCTGCCGGTCTCCTCGCACAGCGCGCGGTAAGACCGCATGATGGGATCCGCCTGCATCAGCATTCCGGCCCCTCCGCCGTACGGGTAATCGTCCACATGGCCGTGTTTTTCCGTGGTGTAGTCACGGATATTCCTGGCGTCCACCGTAAGAAAGCCGTCCCTCATGGCACGGCCGATAATGCTGGTCCCCAGTCCGTGCAGCACCATTTCCGGAAAAAGTGTGAGAATGTGAAAATGCATCACAGCAGCCCCTCCATCAGGTGCACGACGATCTTTCCTTCT
>JAFRVD010000074.1 GCA_017441825.1 Lachnospiraceae bacterium | reverse complement strand
GCGGCAGCCCTTCCTCTGTCTGTATTATTACCTTCCGAAGAACGTCCCGATCAGGCCCCGGCCCAGCTGTGCACCGAGGTTTGCGCCGAGCTTTTTCCCGAACGACCCGCCGAGCTTCCCGCCCACTGTTTTGCCGATCTCGCGACCCACGGTGCCGGTCACAGTCTTCGCAGCCTGCTTCGCTTCGCGGTCCGCCCGCTTCAGTGCGGACTGCCGCTGCTTTTCCTGTGCTTTCCGCTCGGCCTCTTCGGCAGCGGCTTTCGCCTCCGCTTCAATTGCCGCAAGCTCTTCTTTCTCAATCTCTATGCGCCGCCGCTCCAGGAATTCGAACGCGGAGTCCCGGTCCACACTCTCCCGGTACTTGCCGTACAGGAGACTTTGTTCAATGTGCGCAATGCGCGCCTCTTCGGATATCGTGCCCATGAAACTTTCCGGCGGCAGGATCTTCGTCCGCTCGACCACGGTCGGGACTCCGTCAGGGTCGAGGACGGAGACGAGGGCTTCGCCGGTCGCGAGCTCCTGGAGGACCGTCAGGGTATCGAAATCGGGATTCGTGCGGAGGGACATTGCCGCCGCACGCAGCTTTTTCTGTTCCGCCGGCGTGTATGCGTGAAGCGCGTGCTGGATCTTGTTCCCGAGCTGCGCGAGTACCTCGTCGGGCAGGTCCGAAGGCGACTGTGTGATGAAGTACACGCCTACGCCTTTGGAGCGGATCAGCTTTACGACCTGCTGGATCTTTTCACGGAGAAGCCTGGGCGCGTTTTCGAACAAGAGGTGCGCTTCGTCAAAGAAGAAGACCATCTTCGGCTTTTCGAGGTCTCCGGCTTCCGGCAGCGTCTCATAGAGCTCGGACATGAGCCACAGGAGGAACATCGCGTACATCCGCGGCTTCAGGAACAGCTCGCGGCAGTCCAGAAGCTGGATCACGCCGCGACCCTCTTCCGTGACGGTCAGCCAGTCGCGGATCGAGATGGCCGGTTCGCCGATGAACGCCTCCGCCCCCTCAGTTTCGAGAGCGACCACAGCCCGCAGAACGGCGGCCAGGCTCTGCGGCGACATGTTGCCGTACACGCTCATGTATTCCTTCCGGCGCTCGGTCACGTACTGGATCATGGCCTTCAGGTCTTTCAAATCGATCAGGAGCAGGCCCTCGTCGTCCGCGATCTTGAAGAGAATCGTCAGGATATCGCTCTGGATATCCGTGAGGTCCAGGACGCGGGACAGGAGCAGCGGCCCGAGTTCGGACACCGTGGTCCGAAGCGGCATGCCGGTTTTCCCGAACACGTCCCAGAAATTGACCGGAAATTTATGATAGCGGAAGCCTTCCTCAAGAACGCCCATGCTTTCTGCCCGCGCATGCGCCTTTTCGCTGTCTCCGCCCGGGCGGATCAGTCCGCCGATGTCCCCTTTCACGTCCGCCAGGAACACCGGTACGCCCATGTCGCTCAGGGATTCCGCGAACACCTTCAGCGTGGTCGTTTTTCCGGTGCCTGTCGCGCCGGTAATGAGTCCGTGCCGGCAGAGCATCTCCGGGTATAAAAGGACCGGGGTCTCCCCGGCCTTGCCGATCATGATCCTGTCCTCAAAAAACATAAGATCCTCCTGACCTTTTCCATGTGCCTATGTGCCGGGCGTCAGTCCCGGCACAGTACTCACTCCTTTTTCCCAAACAAATCCTTGAAGCGGGGGTCGTCGCCCAGAGAAAACCCGCCGTTTGCGGGACGGTTCTTCGCGGCTTCCAGCTTTTCCTCGCGCTTGATCTGCTTGCGGCTCTTCTCCGGGGTAAAGATCTTCTTCACCCGTTCCTTGGCCTCGCGGATCTCCTCAGGCGTCCGCCCTTCCTTAAGCGTCCCGTCCACGGAGCCCGTGAAATACGCGGCTTCCGAGACGAAATGACCGCACGGCTCCGCCCCGGGACAGGCCTTGCCCCGGAATTTGGACAGTTTATTGGTACAGAGACCGTAGTCGATATAATAACAGTTTTCCATAGTCACAAGTATAGCTCAGACAAAGATGTTTGTACAGTAGAAGAAGACGACCGTCAGGCCGTCTCTTCTATATACGCCACGTAATCGATCGAGCTGAGCGCTTCGATGATCTCGCTGTGCTTCTTGTATTTTTTGAGCTCCTGGCTGGAGATCGTAAACAGCACGGTGTAAGCGCTTACGCCGGAGTTCGCGTAGGCCGGGTTCATTTCGATGTCATCGATGCGCATCCCAAGCTTCCGGATGGTGGCGATGAAATTCGAAAGATCGCTCTTATTCTTGAGCTCCAGGTGGACCTCGAAGTGGTTCGAACGGTCACGGAGGCTCTTCTCAATGGCCGGGAACAGCGAAAGCGAAAGCAGCAGCGCGACAAAGGACAGGAGGGCGATGGTATAGAGGCCCATGCCTACGGCTATGCCGATCACGCTGCAGGACCACAGTCCCGTGGACGTCGTGAGGCCCTTGATGGTGCCGCTCGAGCTGAACAGGACGGAGTAGCCCGAGATCAGCGCAGACGCGATGATGACCGCCGCAAGGACCCAGGAAGCAGCCTGCCCGTTTTCCATGAGGTGGTCTACTATAAGCGCCGCCGACGTAGACGCGAGCGTAATGATGATGAACGTCCGAAGGCCCGCCGAATGCCGCTTGCTGGCGCGTTCCGTGCCGATAATGGCGGACAGGATTAGCGAAAGGATGATCCGTAAAAAGACCGATCCCACGGACAGAGTGGATGACCAGGGTCCCAAGAGAGAAGCGATAAAGTCCGGTTTCATGTTAACCCCTCCTGTTTCTGAAAATACCGCCGTACTGCATGCCCCTGCGCGCAGCGAGCAGCTCTTCCGCGGCTTCCGTAAACGCCTGCTCCTCCGGAGAAACAGTCTCCGCGGGGAGTTCTTTCTGTATGGTCTGGATCCTCTGGATCAGGAGCTCGGCAGCGCTTGGCGCATTCTCGCCCTCGGCCGGTTCCAGCGGCACCAGGTCCTCCAGCTTGTTCGAATATGATCCGGAAAGATACAGGGACAGCTTTGCGCAGGCCGGCCCGATCAGCTCGTAGAGAACGCTGGACGTCAGGATGACCGTCTGGAGCGCGATGCCGGTCTCGCCGCCCAGGGTCCGCGCGCCCATCGCCGCAAGGCCGATGGCCACGCCCGCCTGCGGGATCAGCGCAAGCCCGAGATAATCCCGCACCTTTTTCGGTTTTCCCGTCGCAAAACAGCCCAGGAACGCGCCCAGGTATTTTCCGAGGATCCGCGCGAAGAAGTACAGGACGCCGATCACGAAGAGCGGCGTGCCGCCCATACTGCCGGAGTCTGAAAAGAGCATGTCCAGCCGGAACGAAAGGCCGGACCGCACGAAGAACAGCAGCAGGATCGGCGGCGTAAAATAATTCAGCTGCTTGAACAGCCGGTCGTTATCGGACATGTTGATGTAGATCATGCCCATGGACATGCAGCCGAGGAGCGGTGAAACGTCCAGGACCACGCAGATCCCGCAGAACGCGAACAGGAGCGACACGGAGATGATCAGTCGGTTGTCCGTGGTACGCCGCTGCGGCATGAGATAATAGAGGAATACGCCGAACAGGCTCCCGAGGAGCAGGACGCCGAGATTCATGAGGATCGGCCGGATGACGCTTCCGAACGTGATGCTCCCGGAGCCTAAGCTCACTGCCAGCGCGAGCGAGATCGCCACGCTGTATTCGATCAGGCCCACCACGTCGTCCAGCGCGACCACCTGCAGGAGCGTGTCCACAAAATCGCCGTGCGCGCCGGTCTGGCGGATGGTCATCATGGTGGAGGCAGGCGCGGTGGCAGCGGCCAGCGCCGCAAGCATGATCGAGAAGACCAGATCGACGCCCAGGATCACGTACGTCACAAGGAACACGACCACAGTCGCCATGAACGCCTCCAAAAGCGTAATTACGACGACTTTCATGCCGTTCTTTTTGAGCGTGGAAAAGCGGAAGAATTCACCTGCGCTGAACGCGATGAACGCGAGCGCGATGTCCGAAAGGAAATCCATGCCGTCGATGACGTTCGCCGGGATCATGCCGAGGCAGTAAGGCCCTAAAAGGATCCCCGTCAGAATATATGCCGTGACGTTCGGGAGGCGCAGCTTTTTTGTAATGCGGGTCATCAAAAAGCCCGCAAACAGCATGAGCGCGACAGAGATGATGATGGCCGCCGGCCTCGAGTTTTCCATCACGCGCTGAACAAACTGACCGATCATGTCCTGCTTTCCCCCTTCCCGATGACATATGCTGATGAGTTGACAGAGGTAAAAGAAATTGAATAGATATTCATTATAGTCTTGGTCATTGGGAAAGTAAATAGAAATAACTTAGAATCTTTTGACATAAGATCCGCGGATAAGACCCGGACGTACAGAAAGGCTTGATGTATTCTACGGAAAATGATAGAGTGATTACAATATGAAACGCAAATTCAACATCGGCATCCTGGCACACGTGGACGCCGGAAAAACGACCATAACAGAACAGCTTTTACTCACAGCAGGGGCCATCCGGCGCGGCGGATCCGTGGACGACGGCACCACCGCAAGCGATTTCCTTCCGGTGGAGCGGCGGCGCGGCATTTCCGTGAAAAACGCGTGCATCTCCTTCGACTACGACGGAGACGCGATCCAGATCATCGATACGCCGGGCCACGCCGATTTTGCCGGCGAGGTCATGCGCTCCCTTTCCGCTCTGGACGGCGCGGTACTCGTTCTCTCTGCAGTGGAGGGCGTCCAGGCACAGACTCTCACGATCTTCCGGGCACTGAAGACGCTCCGGATCCCCGTGATCCTTGTGTGCAATAAGATCGACCGGGCAGGGTTTGAACGTGACAGGCTCGAGCAGGATATCCGCCGGCAGCTTACGAAGAGCATTGCGCCTTTGGACTGCCCGGACGAGATATTTGCCGCGCTTGCGGAATTGGACCCTGAGATGGAGGAAGCCTTCCTCTTAGAAGAAACGCCGGAGCCGGCAGTCCTCGAGGAAAAGCTCGCCCTTTACAGTAAGAAAGCTGAGATCTGCCCGCTGTATTACACCAGTGCGAAAGAAGGGCGCGGCATCCATGAGGTCCTTTCCGGGATCGTGACGTACCTGCCTGACGCAAAAATGCGTGAGATCCCGTACCTTTCCGGGACCGTCTTCGGCGTGACGCACGACGACGTGATGGGGAAGGTCGCTTTTGTGCGGCTGTACGGGGGGAAGCTCAGCGCCCGGGACCCGGTACCGGTTTACGGTGAACCTGAGGACCCGGAGGAGGCGCTTCCGGACGAGAAGATCTCCCAGATACGCAGGATCCGCGGCGGGAGATACGAGGATACAGGAGTGATGGAGGCGGGGGACATCGCCGCCGTGTGCGGGCTGTCCAGGATCCGGATCGGAGACGTGATCGGCCGGCCGGACCCCTCGCGCGGACAGGACGTCATGCGGACGGAGCCGCTCCTTCTCACTGAGGTCAGGGCGGCCGCGCCGGAAGAGGAGCAGAAGCTTTACGACGCGCTCCGGATCCTCTCCGAGGAGGATCCGCTCCTTGCCCTTTCCAGGAACAATGAGACCGGGCAGATGTTTGTCCGTATCATGGGCACTATCCAAACTGAGATCCTCGCGGAGATCCTCGCGACCCGCTTCGGGCTCACGGCGTCGTTCGCGAAGCCGCGGGTCATCTACCGGGAGAAGCCGGCGGGGACCGCGGAGGGCTTTGAGGCCTACACGATGCCAAAGCCCTGCTGGGCCATCGTCCGGCTTAAAATGGAGCCGCTGCCCCCGGGCTCGGGCATTCAGTTTGAATCGATCGTGAAGGAGGGCGACCTCCTTGCCCGCTACCAGAATCACGTCCGCCAGAGCGTCTATAAGACGCTGAAGCAGGGGATCTATGGCTGGGAGGTTATGGATACGAAGGTGACGCTCATCGACGGGAACAGTCACCATGTGCATACGCACCCGCTGGACTTCTTTGTGGCCACGCCGGTTGCGGTCCTCCGGGCGCTCACAAACTGCGGGTCGGTGCTTATGGAGCCGTACATGCGGATGACCCTGACTGCCGATGAATCGCTCCTCGGCAAGGTCATGAGCCAGGTCGTCGCGATGCGCGGGGAGATCAAAGACCAGACGGCTGAGAGCGGTCTCTTTACGATGGAGGCGGTGCTTCCCTTCAGCGAATGCATCGAATACCCGGTGACCTTCCGCTCGCTGACTTCGGGCCGCGGCGTGATCCGTATGGAGCTTGTGTCCTACAGGCCGGCGCCTCCGGACGTCCGTGAAACGCTTCCGCGGAACGGCGTGAACCCTTTAGACCGCGCGAAATGGATCCTGGCGTGCAGGAGCGCGCTTTCGAAGGATCTGACGGGGAGATAATAAATAGTATTCAGAAAAGGTGGAAAAGCGATGAAAAAGACGAAAAAAATCATCATGACGTTAGCTGCTGTCCTCATGCTTTCTTTATTCCTGCTTTCCGGCTGCGGAAAGAAAGGCCTCCCGGCACTCCACGTGGACGGGACGCACCTTGCGGACGAAAAGGGAAACCTGGTACAGCTCCGGGGCCTCAGCACGCACGGGATCGCCTGGTTCCCGCAGTATGTGGACAAGGACTGCATCCATGAGCTCAAGGAGCTCTTCGGCATCAACGTCCTCCGGATTGCAATGTACACCGCGGAAAACGGCGGGTACTGCACGGACGGGGACAAGGAAGCGCTGAAGGCGCTGGTCATGAAGGGTGTGGATATCTGCGAAGAAGAGGGGATCTACGCGATCATCGACTGGCATATCCTCCGGGACGGCAATCCGAAGATGAACCAGGACGAGGCCATCAAGTTCTTTGACGAGATGTCCGCGAAATACGCGGACAAGACACATGTCCTCTACGAGATCTGCAACGAGCCGAACGGGGACCGCGCGCACTGGCCGGAGATCCTGGAGTACGCGGAGACCGTCATCCCGGTGATCCGCGCGCATGATCCGGACGCGATCATCATATGCGGGACGCCTTCCTTCAGCAAGCTTTCCTACGCTGCGGAAAAGAACCGTCTGGATGACCCGAACGTCGTCTACACCCAGCATTTCTACGCCGCGTCGGACATCAGCCTGAGAAAGGACCTGCAGCGGGCCATCGACGGCGGCGTGCCTGTCTTTGTTTCGGAATTCGGGATCGTGGAGGCGAACGGCAACGGTGCCGCGGATACGGAGAGCGGAGACGCCTGGATGGAGATCCTCGACGAGTACGGCATCAGCTATGTGATGTGGAACATTTCCAACAAGGACGAGGGCAGCGCGATCTTCAAGGCGGACGTCACAAAGACCTCGGGCTTTACGCTGGACGATATGAACGAAAGCGCCGTGTGGTACTATCACCATCTGACGGGGAAGTAAGCATATTATGCCGGATGCCTGCTATGGACAGCCGGCTGAATAAAGGAGAAAGAGGATGAAGATCAACTTTACAAATTTAAGTGAAGACGTGCGGTTCGCGGTCTCAGAAGGCGCGCGGGAGCTTGGGTTCACGCTTTCCGCCGATGGTACCGAGGTCCGCCTTGATACGATCGAAGAAGGCGTGCACTTAAGAGGGTCCGCGGACGGGCCGTATACCCTCGGCTACGCCAATATCAGTGCACTGATGCGCGGACTTGGCCTCCTTTCCCGGTATGCCGGAAAGGGTGAGGCTGTGGACGTCCGCGAAACGCCTTCGTTCGATACGCTCGGTCCGATGGTGGACTGTTCCAGGAACGCAGTGATGAAGCCGGAGTGCGTGAAGGACTTCATACGGCTGACCGCGGTCATGGGCTTCAATGCGATGATGCTCTACACCGAGGATACGTACGAGGTCCCCGGCGAGCCGTACTTCGGGCATCTGCGCGGCCGGTATACGCAGGCGGAGCTTCGGGACATCGACGCTTACGCCGCGAAGCTTGGCGTAGAACTGATCCCCTGCATCCAGACACTCGCACACCTCAGCGCGATACTTCAGTGGCCGGCGTACGGCGGCCTTCGGGACTGGGATGACATCCTGGACCTCGCACTTCCCAGGACCTATGAGCTTCTGGAAAACTGCATCCGTTCCGCGCGGGAAAGCTTCCGGTCGAAGCGGATCAACATCGGCATGGATGAAGCGTACCTTTTAGGCCGCGGCCATTACCTTGATAAGAAGGGCTACCGCGACAGCAGCGAGATCATGCTGGAGCACCTTGACAAAGTGGTTGAGCTCTGTAAGAAATACGATTTCGCGCCGCGGATGTGGAGCGACATGTTCTTCCGGATGTGCAACGAAAGCCATGAATACTACGCGGAAGACTCTGTGATCACGGAGCACGTGAAGTCCATCGTCCCGCCGGAGATCACGCTGATCTACTGGGATTACTACGGAGACGACCGCCAGAAATACGACCGGATGCTCGACAATCACCTGAAATTCAATAACCCCGTCGCGTTCGCCGGCGGTACCTCCTGCTGGTACGGACTGGTCCCGCTGAACCGGTTCTCCGTGAACTCCGCGCTTGTGGCAATGGCGGCTGCGCGTGCCCACGATATTCGGGAGATCTACGTGACGATGTGGGGCGACAACGGCGCCCAGTGCTCCATGTTCTCGACACTGCCCACACTGGTCTGCTATGCGGAGAATGACTGGAACGGGCGGACGGATGAGGAGAATCTTTCTGCGGCAATGAAGGCCGTGACCGGTGCCTCCTACGAATCCTTTATGGATTTCGAGAAGCTGATGGACCTTGGGGACCGCACGAACCTCGGGAAGACGGCGCTCTATCCCACACGCTACATGCTGTACCAGGACGTGCTGCAGGGGAAGTTCGACTGCCATGTGCCGGACGACGCGTCCGCCCATTTCATGTCCGAAGCAAAGCGGCTCGTTTCCGAGAGAGAGGACGCCCCGGAACAGTACCGCTACCTCTATGATTCCTATATCGCGCTGGCCCGTGCGCTCACACTGAAGGCGGACCTCGGGAAGAAGCTGAAAGCAGCTTACGACGCGCATGATACGAAGGCGCTCAAAGAGCTCTGCGATGACGTCCTTCCGGAGACTGCGGCACGCGTCCGCACGCTGCTCCGGGTGTTCCGGACACAGTGGATGAAGGACAACAAGCCGTTCGGCTTTGAGATCCACGACATCCGCTTCGGCGGCCTTATGGCGCGGCTCGAGTCGGCCCGGGAGACCGTACGCGCGTATCTTAACGGGGAGATCGCGCGGATCGAGGAACTGGAGGAGCCGAGGCTTCCTTACGACCCGGACGAACCGGACAACGGACACGGCGGGATCCTGGGGAACTATCTGAACCTCTGGGCGCAGATGGTAACCCAGAACGGTATTTAAAAATTGGCAGTAAAAAGCACTTCCGGACCCTTCCGAAACTTGACAATGTTCCAAGCAGTGCTATAATAAATGGCAAGGAGGTGCAGTCAAATGAATTTCAATGAACGTCTGTCATGCACTCTTTCCGAAAGAGGCTTTACGCAGCGTGAGCTGGCCGCCATGTGCGGCATCGATGAAGCCTCCATGTCCAGATACGTGAACGGAAGCCGGAAGCCCTGCATGGACGTACTCGTACGTATTGCGGAAAAGCTGAATGTTTCCGTCGAATATCTGACAGGCAACGAAGAGGAGATCTCTTTCAAGGAGATCAAACATCTTCTCTGTTCCAACCTTCCTCATCTTACGGATGAGCAGCGGCTGGAGCTCATGGAGATGATCGCAAAGAAAAAATAAGAGGAGAAGAACTATGAAGAAACTCTTGAGCACACTGGCATGCCTTCTTCTGGCCGCTTCACTGGTCCTTTCGGGCTGTGTTACCGTGGAAGTGAATCAGAACACCGGAGAAGCCGAAAATGAAGCAGAAGCGGAGAAGGACCTTCTGGACGAGATCCTGGAGCGCGGATATATCAACGTCGGTACCGAAGGCACATACGCGCCGAACACATACCACGATGAAGACGACAACCTGGTCGGCTTCGACGTAGAAGTCGCCGCCCTGGTCGCGAAATACCTTGGCGTAGAAGTCCACTATGTGGAAATGGAATGGGCGTCCATCTTCGCGGCGCTGGACGCAGGACAGATCGACACCGTCATCAATGAAGTCGGCTGGACCGAAGAGCGTGCTGCAAAGTACGACTATTCGAATCCGTACGCCTTTGTCCGCGGCGGCATCCTTGTCCGCGGGGACTATGACGAGATCAATTCCTTCGAGGATCTGGAAGGCAAGGTCGCAGCCAATGAGTCCACCAGCACCTGGGGTGCTCTGGCTCAGGAATACGGCGCAACGCTGGATCCCGTAAACGCGATGGCACAGTCTATTTCGGAAGTTCTGAACGGCCGTGCGGACTGCACGCTGAACTACATCACCGCTTTCGCGGATTACATGAAGCAGCAGCCGGACGCGAACGTGAAGGTCGCCGTAACCTCGGATCCGGAACCGAGCTCGTACATTCCTGTCAGAAAGGGTGAGACGAGGCTTGTGGATGCCATCAACGACGCGCTTGCGAAAGCTCTTGAGAGTGGCGAACTGAAGGAAGTTTCCGAGAAGTACTTTGGCGTGGACGTCACAGAAAACAACTAAGGGAAACGCTTTATTTAAGTTAGCGTTCCGTTAAACCCGCCGGGGAACCGCAGGCATCCTGTCTGCGGTTCCCTATGTTTCAGAATGGAGTCTTATACATGACTGAACGAATTATACAGGAGCTCATCGATTCTTTCCCGAAGCTTCTCCTGACGGCGCTTAAAGTCACCGTCCCGCTCACGGCCATCTCCTTTACGATCGGCATCCTGATCGCGCTCATGACGGCTCTCGTCCAAATCGCGAAGATCCCGGTCCTTAAGCAGCTGGCCAGGTTCTACGTCTGGATCATCCGCGGCACGCCCATGCTGGTGCAGCTGTTCGTGGTGTATTTCGGCCTGCCTTCTATCGGCGTCACGCTGTCGGCTTTCCCGAGCGCCATCATCGTCCTTTCGTTAAGTGTGGGGGCGTACTGCTCGGAGACCATCCGCGGCGCCATCGAATCCGTGCCGAAGGGGCAGCTGGAGGCCAGCTACTGCGTAGGAATGACCTTTCCGCAGGCCATGCGGCGCGTGATCATCCCGCAGGCCATGACTGCGGCATTCCCGCCGCTGTCCAATTCACTGATCGGCCTTGTAAAGGACACGTCGCTCGCGTACAGCATCGCTGTGGTGGAGATCATGGCGCAGGCGCAGCGGATCGCGGCCCGGTCCTACGACTACTTCTGGCTGTATCTGGAGGCCGGACTCGTGTACCTTCTGATCTGCACGCTGCTGACGTGGCTCCAGCGGGTCATTGAACGGAGAATGGAAAGGAAGCGCTAAGCATGATAGAAGTGTGCAATGTGAAAAAGAGCTTTGGCGAAAAAGAAGTCCTCCGGGACGTGAGCTTTCGCGTGAATGACGGCGACGTGATCGCAATCCTCGGGCCCAGCGGCTCGGGGAAGACCACCATGCTCAGGTGCCTGAGCTTTCTGGAAACTGCGGACGCCGGCCGGGTCATCTTCGACGGGAAGGAATACGATCTCAGGCATTCTTCCCGGAAGGATATTCTGGATTACCGGAAAAAGATCGGTTTTGTGTTCCAGGACTATCAGTTGTTCGGGAACAAGACGGCGCTTGAGAACGTGACGGAAGGGCTGATCGTCGCCCGGAAGATGAAGAAGGAAGAGGCCGTGGAGCGCGGACTTGCGGCACTCGACCGGGTCGGCATGCTTGATCACAAGGATTTCTATCCTTCCAGGATGTCCGGCGGTCAGCAGCAGCGCGTGGCCATTGCGCGCGCCATGGTGTCTGAGCCCGGCGTTATTTTCTTTGACGAACCGACATCGGCGCTGGACCCGGAACTTACCGGCGAGGTCCTGAACGTCATGGAAAAGCTCGCGAAAGAAGGCACGACGATGGTGGTGGTCACCCACGAGATGGAATTCGCACGGCGCGGCGCGGACCGCGTGATCTTAATGGAGGGCGGAGTGATCGTGGAAGAAGACGATTCTCAGACGTTCTTTACAGCGCCAAAGACTGAGCGTGCGAAAGCGTTCCTGGAAGGTATCCGGGGAGGAGACAGATGAGTACATATACGTATGATTTTGATACAGCGACGGACCGGAGGCCCACGTGGTCTTCGAAATGGGACGTCAAAGAGGGAGAGCTGCCGCTTTCCATGGCGGACATGGAATTCAAGGCGGCGCCGGAGATCCGGGAAGCGCTGGCGGCCCGCCTCGCGAACGGTATTTTTGGCTATACGGACGTGCCGGACGTGTGGTACGAGGCATATTTGGGCTGGTGGAAGGAGCGCCACGGGCTTACGATCGAAAAGGATTCCCTGATTTTCTGCACGGGCGTGATCCCGGCCATTTCATCGGCGGTAAGGAAGCTCACGACCCCCGCGGAAAACGTACTGATCCAGACCCCGGTCTACAACATCTTCTACAATTCCATTCTGAACAACGGCCGGCGGGTGCTTGAGAACCGGCTGATCTATGAGGACGGGGAATACCGGATCGACTGGGATGACCTTGAGAACAAGCTCGCGGACCCGCAGACGTCCCTCATGATCCTCTGCAATCCGCACAATCCCATCGGTAAGATCTGGGACAGGGACACGCTTGCGCGGATCGGGGAGATGGCGGAGCAGTACGGCGTCACGGTGCTTTCGGACGAGATCCACTGCGATATTACGGATCCCGGGAAAGGCTATGTGCCGTTCGCGTCTGCGTCCGGGAAATGTGCGGACATCAGCGTGACCTGCATTGCGCCTACCAAGTGCTTCAACCTGGCGGGTATGCAGACAGCCGCCGTAATGGTGCCGAACCCCTTCCTGCGCCATAAGATGTGGCGCGCACTGAACACCGATGAAGTGGCGGAGCCGAATGCCTTTGCTGTAGACGCGGCTGTGGCGGCCTTTACGAAGGGCGGCGCGTGGCTTGACGAGATGAGGCAGTATACTTACGAGAACAAGGCGCTGCTGCGGGAGGCGGCGGAAGACATTCCCGGACTTCGGGTCATAGATTCGGAAGCTACATATCTCCTGTGGCTCGATGTGAGCGGTATCACGGAGGACGGAGACGCCCTGTGCCGGTTCCTGCGGGAGAAGACCGGTCTCGTGCTTTCACGCGGCGGGCAGTACGGTCCCGGTGGGGAGAGCTTCCTTCGGTTCAACACGGCCTGTCCCCGGTCCATGATGGAGGACGGGATCGCGAGGCTCCGGAGAGGGATTGAAGCGTTTCGCGGGTAAATGAAAAAGGGGGTGTCAAAAAACACCTCACCTAAGATACGAGGCACTGAGTGAATGCTCAGTGCCTCGTTTTCGCAAGGCCGTCGCCGGAAGTCGCAATCGGGCCAGTCTCTGCAAGTTAT
>JAFRVD010000073.1 GCA_017441825.1 Lachnospiraceae bacterium | reverse complement strand
CGAAGGGCCGGATGAGGGGCCCATATAAAAACCGGCAGGAGTCGCCCGACTCCTGCCGTATTTTTTTACCATATAGTCGAATTCTCATCCAGACTGTCATCCAGATAGATGATCAGCGCCTCCAGATACCCGAGAAGGTCCCGCGGCTTCTCCCATCCGTATTCACGAACGATATAGTCATGACACATATTCAGCCTCTGAAGGATCGACGACTGCTCCTCTCTTTCCGTGAGCTCCCGGAACCCGTTGAACGTTTTTTTCCGGATATCGCCCCAGGATTGATTTGTCATGGGCCAGCCTTCCGGAAGCATGATTTCTTCGTTATAAGGATAATCCAGCACAGTCAGGATCAGCTCCTCATTCGTGAGTGACCGAAGGACGTCTTCCGGGATCTGGCAGTCCTCTATGGACTCCGGAAGGCCTTCGTAGGAATACGGCTCCGCCTGCAGGAGTTCCGTAAGGCAGGAGCTCTTCAGGGCGGCAGGATCGTAATCTTTAAGATTGGGGCCGCTGCCGCCGCAGGACGGCACCAAAACCTGATTCGCAACGTTCATGATGAAGCTGATCCGTACCGCATTTTCGACGGACTGTATATATTCATCCGCGTCTTCATCGCCGGTCCGGAGTCTTTCAAGATCGACCTCCTGCCCCGTGAGGATATACAGAATATCTACAATGTCCGAATCAGAAGTGAACGCGTCCGCGGTATCGGACGTGGCGTAGTCCGACGTGATAAAGTCCGACGTGATCCAGCCGGGAGATCCGGCATCCCGCAGGGAGAGTGCTACGGGATTCGTCAAGAGGACCGTATTTCCGTCATCGTCATTGGTTTCCCAAAGGACCGCACGTCCGTCGTCCATTCCCTCAAAGTACGCCTGCCATACCTCGTTAAGCTGCATCGCGCGAATCACGCACAGGGTCAGTCCCCGGTACGTCACGTACAGTTCGTTATCGTTGACGAGGACGTCCACGCTGCTCACAGGCAGCTCGTTTTGCGGCGATGAACGCCAGATCTCCGGCAGGGTGAAAGTGAAATATTCGGTCTCGAACACCGGACCCGTGTCTTCCGTGGCTTCGTGCTCATTGCCGGATGATTCGTCTGTTTCTTCAGATTCATCAATGTCTTCCGTCTCCCCGGTAACTAAAGTCTCCGCTGGCGGAACACTTCCCTCCGGTCCCGGGTCGGCGGACAGCGGCGACCGAAGCGCGGGGATCAGTTTGACCAGGATGACCGCGATGACGGCGACCGCTGCCATCGCCAAAATTCCTGTCATAAGCCCGCGCGGGGCTCTGTCCCGTGCCCGTACGTGCTCTGACGCCGCTGCATTGGCCTGTCTTCGTCCCGGTTCCTGAGCATGTTTCCTCACGGCATCATAAAGCATTTGTTCTGTTTCCGGGGATGGCTTCATATCGGACTGAAAAGCCCGCTTCATCTTTTTCTCATCGATCACCATATGGACCCTCCTTCAGCTGTCTTCCCAGTAATTTCTTCGCATGGTTCAGCCGGCTTTTGACGGTTCCCTGCGGAAGATGCAGCGTTTCCGCGATCTCCCTGAGGGACTGATCCGCATAGTAGAACAGATAGATCACTTCCCGGTATTTTTCGGGCAGCGAACGTACGGCATCACGAATGCCCCGAATTTCCTGCTGCTCTATAAATCGCTGTTCCGGAGTCAGGCCGTCGGAAAGGGTAAAGCCGAAGTCATTTTCTTCGTCATCCAGAGATACCTGCGCCTGCCGGGACTCTTTTCGCAATCGGCTCTTGTTGAGACGCACGGCAATACCCATGCAGAAATTCCGGACATGGAAGAGTCCTTCATCTTCTCCTTGAAGTTCGATGCGGTCCATGCGCTCAATTGCCGTCAGCATTATGTCCTGGTAAAGCTCTTCCCCGGCATCTCTGCTGCCTGTGAGATAACAGCAGAAGCCGAAGATATCCGGTCCGTACCGGGTGAGAAGACGCTCCATTTCTCTCTGCGTCATGCCGCACTCCTTTCTGATCATGCGTAAAATGGATGGATCCTGCAGGATTCATGGTTCTTTATTATATTATGTCATAAATTGCGAAAAGGTTCGCAGTTTTTGCCATAAAAATACCGCCCGGCAGATCCACCTGCCGGGCGGCCATATACTATAACAAAATAACGCTTTACAGGCACTCCGGGCCGGGCGTATCCGGCGTATCCACCTTCACGCTAAGGTAACGCGCCGCTTCCCTGATCGCTCTCGACAATTTTCCGTATGTACCTCCCAGATGATGGATGTACGGGCCGAACATAAACTTCGCTTCCCACTTCTTCCAGTCGTCCACTTCCGCGTAAACGTACGTGCCGGTGGTGTCCGGGCCGGTGGTGGTCTTCGCTTCGCCGCAGAACAGGTAGTAGTCGTCCTCCGCGTCATCAAAGCGGACCAGCGTCAGGTCGCCCTGCTTCATTTCGAAGTTCTCATTGTGGCCGTCGATGGACGCGATGCTCCCCTCCGCCTTCAGCGAATACGGGAACGGGCCGCAGTGCCACAGAAGCTCAGAATTGTCGTTTTCCGGATTCCGGATGGTCAGGTCGGCCAGGAATTCCGCTTCGTCGCCCAGGTTTGCCGCACGGAGGATCGCCATGGAAATGGCGCCGTTGATATCCGTCTCGCAGGCGATGGGATAGCCGAGGTCCGTCATCTCGCCGATGATCTCGCACGCGGGAATCCCCAGCATGGACGCCGTGGGCCAGCACTCGATGGCGCCCACCGTACAGCCCCGCTCGTCAAAGATCTCCCGGACAGCCAGCTTCGCGGCAGCCAGCATCTTCACGCCTTCTTCACCTGCCGTAGAGCAGTCGAACCTGAGTCTGATGTCCTCGCAGTCCGCTTCAAACGCCTCTCCGCCGGACTTCAGAACCTTATCGATGGCGTGCTTGATCATGAGCGGCGGAATTGCGACCACCTGAATGCCGAAGTTCTGCATGAGGCGCGCTTCATTCGTCATAACGCTCCGGAACGGTGCCGGGCGCTCGCCGATCTTCGCAATGCGGAGACCCTTGAAATCCTTCACGATATTCACAACACGGATGAAGGTCTCAAAGCCGTTTTTGAACTCATCCGTATTTTCAGACACATTGTAGATATAGCTGTAGGTCTTGCCGAAGCGGCGGATGACCTTGGTCGCGGCGAAAATACCGCACTGGCAGTCGCGGCCGCGCTTATCGGGCTTGTTCGGGTTCGCGTCCCTGGGGCCCCAGATCAGGATGGGCACGTCAAATTTCGAGACTACGTCCGCCACCGCGCCTTCTTCACCGAAATCGCAGAACGGAACAAAAATCGCGTCCACGTTGGCTTTCCGGAATTTTGCTACGACCGCGGGGGAGTCCTTTTCACTGTCGATGATGCCTTTTACGCAAAGGTCATCGATATCCACTATATCCACCACGTCCGGGCGGATCGAGTGGATGATCGGCATGAATTTCTCTTTTTCCGCGTTCGCAAGTTCCAGGTTGAAGCCGCCGCGCCGCGTGGGCATAACGCCGAGTGTCACATGTGCCTTATACATAGTCCATCGCCCTCCTGTAATGTTCTGCACGACGGTCAAGCTCTTCCCCGTCGATCTCGCCTGTTGCTAAAAACTTCTCCAGGATCTTCCTGTCCGGAATGCCCGCACGCCCGCCGATCCTCGTACACTTGATGGCCGACGTCGCACTCGCCATAACGGCCGCTTCCTTTGCGTCCTTCCCTTCCACAAGCGCCGCCACATATGCCCCGTGGAACACGTCTCCCGCACCCACGGTGTCTATGGCGTTTACCTTGAAAGCCGGTACCGTAAAGTAGCCGTTTTCCCGGCTCTTGCCGATGAGCCCCCGCTCCCCGAACGTGAACAGTACGGTCTCCGGACCCATGTCCCGGACCGTCTGCACCTCCTCCTCGAGGTTCTCAAGACCCTTTTCCTTCGCACCGGGAAAGAAGGAATCAAAGCAGTATTCCGAGCCCACGAACACGTCGATGTACGGAATGTTCTCCCGAAGCGACTCCTGGAAGTCCGCGTCGATGAACACCTTTACCCCGTGCTCACGCGCGATCCGCATCGCGTCCCGGATACATGGATCACGCGTCTGGCTGATATAAAGGTACTTTGCATCCATGAGGAGGTCCCACCGCACATCCGCGGATTCCATCCGCCCGAGGTTCCCGGGCTTGAAGAAAATATTCCTTGTACTGGTCTCACTTTCTGAGACCACAACGGACATGGAAGTCGTGCCGTCCTCCCGGAACAGGGACCCCGTGAGATCCACTCCGTGGTCCAGGAAGTCCTTATAAAGGAACCTGCCGTACGCGTCCTTCGCAAAGCACGCGCACAGGGTACAGGATGCTCCCAGCCGCGCCGCAGTGGCCATGCCGGTCGACACCTTGCCGCCGCCCTGCCAAGTCATGTCGCGTACCCGCTGCCCCCGGTTCTTCTCCGGGTAGCTGTCTATGCAGACGTTCAGGTCGATGCAGCCGTTTTCGATACCGAAAATGTCAAAAGCCATCTTTTTGTCCTCCAAAGATGCGACTGCTCCGTACAGCATGCAGTACAGTTTTTATTCTATACGATTTACAGCAAAAAACAAGTACTTATTTAATTTCTTTGCATAAATATTCGTATCAAATAAGTACGAAGGTGAATCCGCGGCTTCGAATATAATCGATAAGCGGGCCGATCATCTGAATGGTGACCGGATTCGTCACGTGAAACGCGTAGATGGACCCGGGGATCAGGCCGGCCTCCAGCTGCGGAAGCCAGACGTTCGGGTCGATCGCGGCATACGCATCAAAGTCCGCGTAGCTGTTAGAGCAGAGGACTACCGTATAGCCCATATCCGAAAGCATCTTGGCAGAGCCCGGAGACCAGGCGCCGCTGTTGTAATTATATGCATGCATATCGTACCCGAAGGTATTATGCATATACTGCTGCATCTGCATGGCATCGTTCATGATGTCTTCCAGCGCAAAATATGCGAGAGACGTTTCCGGACAGGAATAGGTGTGGCTGCCCACGGTATGTCCCTCATTGATCATCCGCCATACGAGGTCCGGCCGCTTTGAGGCGTATCCGTACGTGACGTAAAAATTCGCCTTGACGCCCTTCTGCGCGAGGATATCCAGAAGCTGCCCGGTATAGCCCGGCTCCCAGCCTTCCTGGAACGTCAGGGCTACGGTGTTTCCGCCCGGTACAAGCGCCCGGCAGTTGATGCCCATGCCGTCCATCTGGCTCTGCACGGAAGGCGCTCTCTGATAATAAGTGATTCCGCCGTAGCCGCGCCCGTTGCAGTCGTAGGATGCGCGGATCGCGTTGATCTGGTCCTGTGAGAGTGAATGGATATTGCCAACGTACGCGAGCGAAGTCACCTGCGGCGCCGGAGGTTCAGTTTCAGGCGGCTGGGTAGCCGGAGATTCGGTCTCAGGGGGCGGGGCAGGCTCTGTTTCCGTAAGCTCAGTCTCCTCCGGTGTTTCCGGCTCCGTCTCCGAAGCCGCCGGTTCTTCCTGAGACTCTGCTGCTTCCGCCGGTTCTCCCCGAGTTCCATCCCGGGAAGCCTCGGTCTCCGGTTCCTTTTCCGGTTCTTCCGCTATTTCCGGAGCCTCTGTCTCCGTACGGTCTGTATCAGGCCGATCCGCGCTTTCCTGAACGTATGCAGTCTCCGCTTCCGCCTTTTTCAGCGGGCTCACCGCATCCGAGATCAGCCAGACAGCCCCGATGACGATCACTGCGTCCGTCAGTATGAACGCATATTTCATCCACCCGGGTGCCTTTTTTCCTTTCTGCGCACGGCGCAGCCTCTGTTTTTCTCTTCCGTTAACCATCCATGTACCTCAGAGCCCGGCGGTCATATGATATCCCGTCAGGCGTCCACGCTGTGAAAGGCCAGATCAGATGACCGACATCAGCTCCGTATATTCGAGATCCAGGCTTTCCGCAACGTTTTTATTCACGCAATGCCCGTCATAGATGTTCACGCCCATGGAAAGTCCGGCATCCATCCGGCACGCATCCTCAAGTCCGCACTCCGCGATCATCATGCCGTAGTGAATGGTGGCGTTCGCAAGTGCAACGGTAGAGGTGTACGGCACGGCGCCGGGCATGTTGCCCACGCAGTAGTGGACGATGCCTTCTTCAATAAAGACCGGATCGTCATGCGTAGTGACGTGCGAGGATTCGCAGCAGCCGCCCTGGTCGATCGCGATATCGACGATGACCGCACCGGGTTTCATCATCTTTAAGTGCTCGCGCCGCACAAGCTTCGGCGTAGAGCCGCCCGGGATCAGGACGGAGCCGATCACAAGATCCGCTTCCTTAAGAGACTTCCGGATGTTCGCTTCCGTGCTGTACAGCGTAGTTACGGACGCCCCGAAGATGTCCTCGAGGTACGCAAGACGGTTCGGATTGACATCCAGAAGCGTCACCTGCGCGTCGATACCGACCGCAGCCTTTGCTGCATACGTGCCGGCTACGCCGCCGCCGATGATGACGATCTTCCCGCGTTCCACGCCGGGCACGCCGCCCAGTAAGATCCCGCGTCCGCCGAATTCCTTTTCAATGTATTTCGCGCCCTCCTGGATGGAAAGGCGTCCCGCGATCTGGCTCATGGGCCGGAGGCAGGGCAGGTTCCCCTGTGCGTCCCGGATCGTCTCAAACGCAACTGCCTTGACCTTCTTCTTAAGAAGCACGTCCGCAAGCTCGGCGTTTGCCGCAAGGTGCAGGTACGTGTACAGGATCTTTCCTTCCTGAAGGAGGTCGTATTCGCAGGGCTCCGGCTCCTTGACCTTAACGACCATGTCCGCGATCTCAAAGACTTCCTTCGGAGTTCCGAGAATAACTGCGCCGGCAGCCTTATACTCTTCGTCCGTAAAGCCCGCGCCTAAGCCGGCTCCTGTCTCCACGTAGACTTCATGGCCTCTTCTCACGTACGCCTGCACGTTGTCCGGGGTCAGGCCCACACGGTATTCATGGTTTTTCAGTTCCTTTGTCGTTCCGATGATCATACGGTCTTCTCCTCTCAGCCTTCTGCGGCAGGTTTTATAATGGTGTCGCCGGCTCCGTCGTCCTTTTTCACGAGGAGACAGCAGGTTTCAATATTGTATGTGCCCACGAACATGTCTACGCTGCACGCCCGTTCAAGCATGTATCCGTGCGCCTGAAGAACGAGAAGGTCCCGCACCAGGCTGGTGGGCTTGCAGGATATATATACGATCCTCGGCACGTTAAAGCGGATGATCTTTTCCAGCGCCTTGGACTGGATGCCCTCTCTGGGCGGGTCCAGGACTATAAGATCCGGACGGTCGCTGATCTCGTCGATGACCTTAGAAACGTCTCCGCACAGGAACTCACAGTTCGAGAGGCCGTTAAGCGCCGTGTTCTCCCGCGCCGCTTCTACAGCCTCGGGCACGATCTCCACGCCGATGATCTTCCGCGCCGCCGGCGCCAGCACCTGTGCGATGGTCCCGGTGCCTGAATAGAGATCGTAGACCTCCTTGTCCCGAGTGGTGCCCAGGTACCCGCGGACCGTATCGTAAAGGATCTCCGCGCCGGACGTGTTGGTCTGGAAGAACGAAAACGGGGTCACCTTGAAACGGAGGTCAAAAAGCTCCTCATAGATGTAGTCCCGCCCGTACAGGACGTCGGTCCGCTCCGCCATGACCACGTCCGAAAGACCGTCGTTGATCATGTGGAGTATGCTCACGATCTCGCCCTGCAGCCTTAAGGAAAGCAGGTAGGTCACGTACTCCTGAAGCGGGAGATCGATCCCTTCGGACGTAGTGACCAGGGCGACCATGATCTCCCCGGTGTTGAGGCCCTTCCGCACCAGGAGGTGGCGGAGGATCCCTTCATGCTTCATTTTATGGTAGAACGGCACTTCACGCACCCGGAAGAACTGCATGGTCGAATTCAGGACGTGGCTGAAATCATGGTCAACGATCCGGCAGTCCGGCACCGGGATGATGTCGTAGAAGCCGCCGCGCTTGTGGAGACCCACAGTGAGCGGGCCGTCCTTTTCTTCATTCCCGAAGGAATATTCCATCTTATTGCGGTATCCGTTGACCCGCGGGCTGGCCTTGATGCCCTCCCACTTGTATTCGCCGGCAGCGCTGTCCAGGAGACTCCTGATCTGGTACTCCTTGAATCTGAGCTGCTGGATGTACGGAACACTTTGGTACAGGCATCCGCCGCAGACGCCGAAATGAGGGCAGACGTCCTTTGCCGTTTCCGCTTCTGAACGCTGAAGCACCTGAAGCAGCATTCCCTCATATCTTCCGTTATGCGATTTTGTAACACGGAATTCCACCTTCTGTCCGGGGAGCGCGTTCGGAACGATGCATTCTTCCCCTTCCGCGGTGGTCACTACGGTCCGATTGGGGAATCTGATTTCCCCCGCTGTACCCTCGTAAATCTGACCTTTTTTCATATTTCTTCTCCAACTTTAGCGGACAGTGTGAAAAAAGGAGCTCCCTGAAACCTGTTCGGGGAACTCCTTGTCATCCGCTTCATTCATTCTGTTCAGGGATATTACTCTGTTGCTTCCTCTTCTTCGTATTCTTCAAAGAAATCATCCTCAGCCGCAACCGGCTCTTCCGGAGCTTCTTCTTCCTCAAGCGCTTCAGCCTCTTCTCTCTTCTTGGCAAGAAGCTTAACGAGAAGGATCACAATACCTGTGATGAGAAGGATCGCACCCACTGCTGCCAGAATCAGGAAAAGCAGTTTTTTGCTGTCCTTTTTCAGGTCCGCCGCGGTATTCTTGAAAGCAGAGATAAACTTCCCGACAGGAAGGCTGTCCTTGATCTTGCAAATCACCATTTCCATACCGAAACTCCTTTCACGGTTCTGAAAAGATTATAACACCTGCGTCAATAAAATTCCACAGAAATTTTTTTAAATTTTTATACTGTGATTCAGATTCTTTCAAGCTTCGCGAAGCTCGCGAACATCCGCTTTTCACCGTATCCGTCAAAGTCGATGAGGACCTCGAAGTCCTTCTTTCCGTCTGTGATCTCCCTGACCGTTCCTTCGCCGAACCTTTGATGGACCACGCGGTCCCCAACGTCATACGGGAGCGACGATGCCTTTTTGATCTCAAAGGTCCTCCCGAAGCTCTCTTTGGGTGTGGGCTTCGGACGGGGCGCCGGCGCTTCGGCGCGGGAAAAGCCCTCGTCGGTCCTCTTTTTCGTTGAAAGCCCCAGGTATTCCGGCGGGATCTCGGTCACGAACCGGGACACCGGGTTGTACATATTGTCTCCGCGGAGCATCCGGGCCCGTGCTGAGGTCAGGTGGAGCGCCCGTTTCGCCCGGGTGATGCCCACGTAGCAGAGCCGCCGCTCTTCCTCGATGTCCATCGGGTCCCCCGTGGACATGGACATGTAGGACGGGAACAGCCCTTCCTCCAGCCCGGTCAGGTAGACGTTCTCAAATTCCAGGCCCTTCGCACCGTGGATCGTCATGAGGAGCAGGCGGTCTTCATCGTCGTTCACCGCATCGATGTCCGCAACCAGCGCCACGTCTTCAAGGAATTCCGTGAGTGTGGGCGGCTGCTCGCCCTCCCAGTTGTTCTCGAAATCCAGCGCCTTGCTCGTGAGTTCCTCGATGTTTTCGATCTTCTGCTCCGCCTGTTCTTCATCCAGGGCGTCCAGAGTGGACAGGTAATCCGTCCGGTGCACGACCTCGTGGAGGAGGTCCGGAAGCGGCACGTCAAGATCCCTGAGCTCGCCGATGAGATGTGCGAACGCAAGAAGCTTTCCGGACACCTTCCCGAGCCCCGGTATGTGGTCCGCCCGCTTCACCGCTTCAAACAGGCTGATGTCATTGAGAGACGCGAATAAAAGAAGCTTGTCCACTGTCGCCTGCCCGATGCCCCTTTTCGGCACGTTCAGTATCCGCTGCACCGCCATGTCGTCCTTTCCGCCGGCGATCGTTTTCAGGTACGCCAGAATGTCCTTGATCTCCGCGCGCTGGTAGAAGTTCACGCCGCCCACCATCCGGTACGGGACCGACATCGCGACACACCGCTCTTCAAACGCACGGGACTGCGCGTTCGTCCTGTAGAGGATCGCGTAGTCGCTGTAGGAAGCGCCTCTCTGTACGTCCTTCCGGATCTCCCGGATGACCTCGTCGGCCTCCTGGTTCCCGGTCTCGTACTGCTTAAACGTGACCGCCCGGCCTTCGCCGAGGTCCGACCAGAGATGCTTGTCCTTCCGTCCGTGATTATGGGAGATCACGGCGTTCGCGCAGTCCAGGATCCTCGTGGTGGACCGGTAGTTCTGCTCGAGCTTCACCACCTTCGCGCCCGGGAAATGGTCCTCGAACTCCAGGATGTTCCGGATATCGGCGCCGCGGAACCTGTAGATGGACTGGTCGTCGTCGCCCACCACGCAGATGTTCCCGTACTTTTTCGCGAGAAGCCACACGAACTCGAACTGGACGCGGTTCGTGTCCTGATATTCGTCGATCAGGATGTAGCGGAACCGCTCCTGGTAGTAGTCCAGAATGTCCGGATTTTCATTGAAAAGCCTCACCGTAAACAGCAGAAGGTCGTCAAAATCGAGCGCGTTGTTGCGCTTTAAGATAGCCTGGTAGCGCTCATAGAGCCGCGCCATCTGGGTCTCCCGATAGCTTCCGTTCGCGTCCTGAAGCATGTCCTCAGGCGTCAGCATTTCGTTCTTGCAGTCGGAAATGTAGGAAACGAGCGCACGCTCCTTGTACATTTTCGCGTCCAGGTCCAGCTCCTTGATCGCGTGGCGCGCCGCGGTCTTCTGGTCGTCCGCGTCGTAGATCGTGAAATCCGTGTCAAAGCCTAGCCGGTCGATGAACCTGCGCAGGATGCGGACGCACGTCGAGTGGAACGTGGTGACCCAGATGGAGTCCCCGTAGTCCACCAGCTGAAGCACGCGCTCCTTCATTTCCTCCGCGGCCTTGTTCGTGAATGTGATGGCCATGATGTTCCACGGCGCCACCCCCATTTCTTCGATCAGGTACGCGATCCTGTATGTGAGCGCGCGCGTCTTCCCCGAGCCCGCGCCTGCAAGGATCAGGAGCGGCCCCTCCGTGCACTGCACTGCCTCAAGTTGTCTGTCGTTCAGTAAGCTGTATTTCGGATCCATAAAGCTCCCCCGGGATACTGCCGATAAAATGAAAAGGGCCCCAGCCGTGATCAGCTGAGGCCCGGATAATCTTTAAAAAGATCAGTAGAGCTGCTGTCCGCAGTTGCTGCAGAATTTCGCACCGTTCGTGGGCGTGCCGCAGTTCGGGCAGAAGTTCGGAGCCTTTCCGTCAGATGCGATGGGTGCGGAAGCTGCCGGAGCTGCTGCCGCTGCCTGAGGAGCTGCCGTACCGGTCATAGCGCCTGCCATCTGCTGGCCCATCGCCATGCCCATGGCCATCTGCGCCATCTGGGATGCGGTATTTCCGCCGCCGTTTCCGCCGTTCTCCAGGCTGTTCGCCATCTGGACCTGCGTGTAATGTGTGGCATCGCCGACCATAGCCGCGCCTGCCGCCTTCTCCTGCATCTCACGGACGTTATCCGGATAAGAGACGCTCTGGATCTGGAAATCCGTGCAGGTCATGCCGATATCGGCAAGCTTGCCGTCAATAGCCTTCGCGATGTCCTCGCCGATCTCCGGAGCATTGGCCTGGATATTGAACATATCCTTGCCGTCCTTTACGATGTACTTCATCAGGAACTGATCCGTAACGGAGATCAGACGCTGACGGACGTCGTCGATCGTATATTTGCTCTTAACGCCGGCAACCTTTTCGACCAGGACGGTGTAATCCGTCACTGAGCAGATGAACGTGCCGTACGCACGGATGGGCATGCCGCCCGGAAGGCCTGCTACCGGAAGATTGATCGCGTTCTGCGTGCCCCACGGTACCGTGAAGTCACGGGTGTTCACAAAGAGCACTTCCGCCCGGAGACCGCTGTTGAAGCCGAACTTGAAGCCGGCAAGCGTGCTCAGGAAGGGAATGATCTTGCTCTCGATGTCATAGTCGCCGTCTTCAGTGAAAATACCCTCGATCTTGCCCTGATAAAGGAAGATCGCGTCCTGGCCCGGACGAATGATCAGGCGGCTGCCTTTTTTGAGCTCATCATTGTTCCATTTGTAAAATATG
>JAFRVD010000072.1 GCA_017441825.1 Lachnospiraceae bacterium | reverse complement strand
GTGCGGCAGCCCCTGTGTTTATATTGTGTGCACCGGACGCTGCATCTTCGGAAAATGTGTCTCTCCTTTACCCCACGGTGTACAGGTCCGTATCCATGGTCGTCCAGAAGCCCTCGCGCCCGGAGTGCATTGCGGTCTCAAGCCGCGTGCTGTCCTCGGTCGGGCCGCCGATGCCGAACTCGGTCTGCACGTCCCGCATGAGGGAGAGGTTCATCAGCATGATGAGCTCGACGCCGGTTTGTCGCTCTTCGATGGTGCTGCAGATGTAGAGGTCGTCGCGCAGCTTGATCTGGTCGCAGGGGTTGGTCGCGATCCAGCAGATGCCTCGGTCCGGGAAGGACATGACGTAGGTCAGGTAGCAGTAGGCAGAGAAGATGTATTTGATGCCGCGGCCCTTGCCGCCGGTGCCGGGGTGGCACCACCGGATCGCCTTTCCGGTCAGGTCGTTCGTGTACCATGGTTTTTCCGCGGCCGGGTCCGGGGTGATCCCGTCTATCGTTCCGAAGCGGATGCTCCGGATCACCTCGCGCGGGCTGTCCGGGTGGCCGAGGGAAGCGTCAAACAGGACTGTATAGCCTGTGTCCAGGTCCAGGAACAGATCGAGGCATCCCGGGATCGGCAGAGAGCAGTAGTGGTGGACCAGCAGGACATTCGGATAACCTGCGGCGGGACTCGCGTTGTAGAGTTCGCGTCCCGAGCGGCCGTCGGATGCGGTGTAGGTGAGCCAGCGCTCGCTCTCGAAGTGCCAGGTATAGGACGTACCGTCGTCGTAATGGCAGGAGAAATCCTGCCCGGAGAGCCGGTCCGAAGTCACGAGCATCGGGTCGTTCAGTGAATCGTGCCAGACGCTCTCTGTGGTCTGTTCCTTCGCAAGCTTCATGACGTCGCCAAGCGTCAGGAAGCGCCAGCGCCTCTGTTTTCTTTCCAGCATGTGTATATCCTCCTTTTTTCTTTCCCATGATCCGGATCAAACGCATCCTGAAAACCCCGCATTGCACGGTGCGGTACGGTGTGATATAGTTAATAAGGAGTGTGCGGTGTTAATGCGCCGGATCCTTTCCTTAGAGCAGTATACCACATTTCAGATGGATTTTTCAAACCGCAATCGCGCGGTTTACGCAATAAGAGACAATTTATAAGGAGGTACCATGGAGAACCACGCATACACATTTATCGGCTATACCGGCCAGGAGATCGAACGCTTTGAGATCCCGTGGGACGGTGAAGCGCCGGCACCTGAAAGCGTACGGGTCATCGGCCCGGCCGTCGAAACAGACCGGATCCGCTACATGAAGGAGACGAGAGGCGTCGCTCCCGGAGACGTAAAGGAAGTGCTGGTTGAGGACGGGCTCCTCAAGGTATGGATCGAGCCGGCTACCACACGGGCGGATTTCACACTGGTTGCGGGGGATAAGAAGATCAGCCGCGCGGACTTTGTGATCCATACGCGGACGTCGGATGAGAAATTTGAACGGAAAGAAGAAGGCAGAGTCCTGTACCGGCTGTACACGCCGAAAGCGGAGGGACCCCGCCCCATGATCCTGTTCCTGCACGGCGGCGGAAACGGCGGCTATGAAGGAGAGCGGGACAATAACAAGCACATCGTCACCGACTACGGCCCGATCAACTTCGCGGAAGATTATCCTGATATCTACGTCATGGCGCCGATGGCCGTGGAGGCCCGCCGCGACATGCGCACCTTCAACCCGAACCGCCGCTTTGCGGACAGTGACTCGATGAATGTCCCGGGCTACGGCTGGTCCAGAGATTACCTTGCCCTGGTCTGCGACATCATCCGGAGAATGGTCAGGGAAGGCAAGGTAGACGGCCGCCGCATCTACGTGACCGGCATGTCCATGGGCGGCGCCGGAACCATCCGCGCAATGTCCGTTGGCGCGGACCTCTTTGCGGCCTGCGTTCCCGTATGTCCTTCCATGACGCCGGAGACGTTCTCGATCTTAAAGTCCCTCAAGATGCCGGTCTGGGTAGCCTCAGCCTACATCGACCACACACTGTACCGTCATAAATACCTGGTGGATGCGGTGATGTATCTTCGGGATCACGGCAACAACAACGCGCACCTCACCCTGTATTCGCCGGAAGAACTCGAGAAATACGACATTTCCATTACGCCGGACCTTCCGTATCCGCGTCTTTTCAGCGAGAACCACAACAGCTGGGTGCCCACGTACAAAAACGAGTACGGCATCATGTCCTGGCTCTTAAACCAGGTCCGGGACTGAGAAGTGTCCCCGGGAACTCCGGGAATCCCTATGCAGCTAAATTAAGAGAAACCATAAAGAAAAGGAGATCAAAATGACCAACATTGAGAGAGTATGCAGCTTTTTAAAAGAGGCAGGCACGTATTACCTTGCGACCGTGGACGGCGATCAGCCGCGCGTACGCCCCTTCGGCACGGCGCACATTTTTGAGGGCAAGCTGTACATCCAGACCGGGAAGATCAAGCCCGTCTCGAAGCAGCTCGCTGCAAACCCGAAGGCAGAGATCTGCGCGTTCAAGGGCGGCCAGTGGATCCGTGTTGCGGGCAGGCTGATCAACGACGACAGGCTGGAAGCCAAGGAATCCATGCTGGATGCCTATCCCAACCTGAAGGCAATGTACGACGCGAAGGACGACAACACCCAGGTCCTCTATTTTGAGGACGGTGAAGCGACGTTCGCATCCTTCAGCGCTCCGGCGGAGACCGTCACCTTCTGACGGGGATACGGCCTCGCGCAAAAAGCTCCCGGACCCTGGGCCCGGGAGCTTTTTTATAGTGCGCCCGGCGGCGCACGTTTCTAACGGGTGAAAGTCCCGAATCCGCCCGGTAGTGGGAAGGATACAGCCGAAGGCAAGGGTGTCCACCGTGAGGTGGGATCTGAAGGAAGCC
>JAFRVD010000071.1 GCA_017441825.1 Lachnospiraceae bacterium | reverse complement strand
GTCGGCCACCAGTGCTATACATGGAAGCTCCTGACCGGACGGAAAGAGGGCTTTGACACACTCCGCGACATGAACGGCATGAGCGGCTTTCCGAAGAGAAAGGAAAGCCCGTATGACGCTTTTAACACAGGACACAGCTCGACGTCCGTTTCCGCCGGGCTCGGAATGGTCCGTGCGAGGGACCTTCTGGGCGGCAAAAACTATGTGGTCTCCGTGATCGGGGACGGGTCCATGACGGGCGGCATGGCGTTTGAGGCCCTCAACGACGCCTCGCAGCTCAAGACCAACTTCATCGTCATCCTGAACGACAACGCCATGTCCATCGGGAAGAACGTGGGCGGAATGAGCCGGTACTTAACGCGCATCCGTACTGCCAGAGGCTACAACAGGATCAAACTCGCCATCAAACGGTTTTTAAGCCGTCTGCCTATCATCGGCGAAAACATGGTCGAGCGGATCTCGAACGCCAAGGACAGTATCAAGGAGATCGTTGTCCCGAGCGGCATGTACTTTGAGAACATGGGTCTCACGTACTTAGGCCCTGTGGACGGCCACAACGTTCTCCAGATGGAAAAGGCGTTCAAGGCCGCGAAGGAGCTCGACAAGTGCGTCCTGATCCACGTGAAGACCGTGAAGGGCAAGGGCTACGAGCCCGCGGAGAAGCATTCGGACGATTTCCACGGAGTGGAGCCGTTTGATATCGTGACCGGAAAGCCGCTTGCAGAGAAGACCGGAAAGTCGTATTCAGACGTTTTCGGAGATTTTATGGCGGACAAGGGCGGCACTGAGCCTCGTCTGGTGGGCATCACCGCGGCCATGTCCGGAAACGTCGGCCTCCGGAAATTCGAATCGCTTTATCCGGACCGGTGCTTTGACGTCGGCATTGCGGAGCAGCATGCCGTGACCATGGCGGCGGGGCTCGCGGCCTCCGGCATGAAGCCTGTGGCAGCCATTTTCTCGTCGTTTTTGCAGCGTGCGTACGACCAGATCGTCCACGACGTCTGCATGCAGGACCTGCCTGTGGTATTCGCGATCGACCGCGCGGGGATCGTCGGAAGGGACGGAGAGACCCACCACGGCGCGTTCGACCTTTCCTACCTCGGAAATATCCCCAACATGACGCTCATGGCGCCGATGAACGGCACGGAGCTTAAGGAAATGCTCGATCTCGCGCTTTCCCTGAATGCGCCGGCAGCCGTCCGCTATCCGCGCGGACAGGCGTCAGAGATCTTTTCCGACCGGCATGTCCCGGTGGAATACGGGAAGGCCGAGGTCATACAAAAAGGCTCCGGCATCGCGCTCCTGTCCTTCGGGGACATGATGGAGACCGCGGAGGAGGCCCGGAAAAAGCTTGCCGAGCAGGGGCTTAACGCGACCCTCGTCAACATGCGCTTTGTTAAGCCGATCGATGAAGACTGCCTCATTGAGCTTTCGAAGACACACCACACGTTCGTCACTCTCGAAAACGGCGTGATCTCCGGCGGCGCCGGGGAAAAATGTGCGGCATTCCTTGAGGACGCGGCTCCGGAGGTCCGGATGATCCACATCGGCATCCCGGACAGGTTCGTACCGCACGGAGACACGAAGGACCTCATGGCGCTCCTCGGAATGGACGCGGACAGTATCGTAAAAAGGATCGATGCACTGAAAAATGAAGGAACGACTTGACGTACTTCTCGTAAATCTCGGACTTTGTGAATCACGCGAAAAGGCCCGTGCGCTCATCATGGAGGGCAAGGTCTACGTGAATGAGCAGAAAGAGGACAAGCCGGGCACGAAATTTGACATCTATTCAGCCATAGAAGTCCGCGGGGAACGCCTCCCCTTTGTGAGCCGCGGCGGGCTGAAGCTTGAAAAAGCGGTGAACGTGTTCGGACTCGTCCTCACGGACTTAGTCTGCATGGACGTAGGCGCGAGCACCGGCGGCTTTACGGACTGCATGCTGCAGCACGGTGCGAAAAAGGTCTATGCAGTGGACGTGGGCTACGGCCAGCTCCACTGGAAGCTTCGGAACGACCCGCGGGTAGTCAACATGGAGAAGACCAACGTCCGGTATCTCACACGGGAGGAGGTGCCGGAGCCCATCGATTTCGCGAGCGTGGACGTGAGCTTTATTTCACTGACCAAGGTCCTGCCGGTCCTTCACGAGCTCCTTTCTGAGCACGGGCAGGCGGTCACACTCATCAAGCCGCAGTTCGAGGCCGGCCGCGAGAAGGTCGGAAAGAAAGGCGTCGTACGGGAGCCGGAAACGCATATAGAGGTGGTCGGGAGCATCTCGGCATTTGCGGAAAGCGCCGGCTTCTGCGTTCTCGGACTCGATTATTCCCCGGTCCGGGGACCTGAAGGCAACATCGAATACCTTATGTATCTCGAAAACAACGGGACGGAGAGCGTCCGGACGGATATCCGGAAGCTTGTAACCGAGTCGCATCTTCTCTGACGGAGCAGTCATGAAGCATTTTTATATCATCGCGAACACACAGAAAGAATCTGTTATGGCCTGCCTCGCGGAGACGGTTCGTCTGATCACGGAAGCAGGCGGAGAGGCGGTCGTCTCCTGGCACACGGGAAGAGATTGCGAAGGCAGGTACACAAAGCCCTCCGACGTGCCTCCGGAAACGGAGTGCGTGATCACCTTGGGCGGCGACGGCACCATCCTTCAGGCTGCGCGCGACCTGTCCGTACTGGGCCTTCCGATTTTCGGCATCAATCTGGGCAAGGTCGGGTACCTTGCGGAAACGGAACGGACGGAGATCGAGGGCGCCATCGATGCACTGCTTTCCGGGCAGTATTACGTCGAGGAACGCATGATGCTCACGGGTGAGATCTACCGGGAGGGCGTGCTCCTCCACAGGGAGACCAGCCTGAACGACGTAGTCCTCCATGCGGATGCCCATTCCCGCGTGATCACGTTTGATTTTTATGTAAACGACGCACTGATCAACACATACCAGGCGGACGGCATGATCATCGCCACCCCTACAGGCTCCACGGGCTACAACCTGTCCGCAGGCGGGCCCATAGTGATGCCCGAGGGACGGATGATCCTGGCCACTCCGCTGAACCCGCATACACTGATCTCAAGAAGCATCGTCCTGCCGCCCGACGTCACGGTGAAGCTTCAGGTGGGGAGACGTGCGGTATCATCCTATGTGGTCAGCATGGACTCCACAAGCTTTGACGACCTCTGTCCGGGGGACGAGATCATCGTCAGGATCTCCGGGCAGCGGGCCCTTTTCCTGAAGCTCGGTCGGGACAGCTTCCTGAACGTACTGAAGAAAAAGCTGGAGACATCATAAATGCTGGAATATCTTCATGTGAAAAATCTGGCGCTTATACGGGAAGCAGAGCTTTTCCTGTCCGACGGCCTCAACGTCCTTCTGGGTGAGACCGGGGCAGGAAAGTCCGTACTTCTCGGGTCTGTCGGGCTCGCACTGGGCGCCCGTGCAGACAGAAGCCTGATCCGGACGAACGCGCCGTACGCGCTTATTGAGCTTCGGTTCCGGGTGGACGCGCCGGAGACCATTGAGAGCCTCCGGGCTCTCGGTATCGAACCCGAAGAGGGGGAGATCATCATTTCCAGAAAGATCCTTCCCGACAGGAGCTTTTCAAGGCTTCAGGGAGAGATCGTAAATACGTCGCTTCTTTCAAAGGTTTCGGAGCACCTCTTAAACGTCCACGGACAGCATGACAACGAGATGCTCCTCCGGGAGGAAAGGCACCTTTCGATCCTGGACGACTACGCAAAGAACGAGCTTCGGGAGGTCCTCCCCGAATACACGGAAGCCTACAGAGCCTACCGCGCGAAAAAGGAAGAGCTGAAGGCCCTGGGCCCCGGGGACGACGATGAACGGAACGCCCGCATGGACTTCCTCGCGTTCGAGATCCGCGAGATCACGGATGCCGGCCTCGTCCCGGATGAAGAGGAAGAGGTCCGTTCGGAATTCAGGCGGCTTTCGGACGCAAAACGGATCCGGGATACGCTTTCCGGAATTGAAGGGCTTCTGTCCGGGGAAGTTTCGGACAGCATACAGGAGGCAGTACGTCTTTCGATGGGCCTCCGGGATTATTCAAAGGATCTTTCAGGGCTTTCCGAGACCCTGTCAGGCGTGGAAGCTGTTCTTTCGGACGGCCTCCGGGAGACCAGAACGCTTTTTGACGCAAACGACGCGGACGAAGAGCGGCTTTATCTTCTTGAGAGCCGTCTGGATCTCATTAACAGCCTGAAGCGGAAATACGGCGGGAGCATCCCGGAGATCCTGGAAACCTTAAGCGGGCTTGAGAAGGAGTATGCTGCTTTGGAGCGCTTTACCGAAAACAAGGAGAGGTGCGAGGAAGAGCTCCGGGCCCTTCAGAAGCAGCTTGTACACGCGGGAAAGCGCCTTCATGAAGCGCGGGAGCAGGAGGCGGATCGGTTTTCCCGGGAAATGGCGGAGGCGCTCCGGGGCTTAAACTTCCTGGACGTCCGGTTCCGCGCCGAGGTCACTCTGACCACCCATTATTCTCAGGACGGCGCGGACAGCGTGCGTTTCCTCATCGCGACGAACCCGGGCGAAGACCTGAAGCCGCTTTCAAAGGTCGCGTCCGGCGGCGAGCTTTCGAGGATCATGCTGGCCATCCGCACCATCATCTCTGACAGCGACCATGTGGACACGCTGATCTTTGACGAGATCGACACGGGCATCAGCGGGAAGACCGGAGCGATGGTCGCTATAAAGCTCCGGGAGATCGCCCGGTATCGCCAGGTCTTATGTGTTACGCATCTCCCGCAGATCGCCGCGGCGGCGGACCACCACTTCCTGATCGAAAAAAGCGCTCAGGATGGCGGCACCGAAACAGACATCAGGCCTCTTGATGAAGAATCGGCGGAACGGGTCCTTGCAGGGCTTTTGGGCGGCGAGGTCACGTCCGCAAGCCTTAAAAACGCTAAGGAACTCAAGGAACGCATGAGGCAGGGAAGCGGAGAATAATATTTTCCGGAAACTGCCATAAATAACTGTAACGCGTCACTTTTTTTTCAGTCTATATGAATGGAACAGGGGGAATTCGATCCCGTGGAAGATGAGAAGATCATAGATCTCTATTTCCAGAGAGATGAGACCGCGATCAGCGAATCCCAGGCCAAATACGGAAGCTACCTGAAGACCGTATCCTATAACGTCCTCCGGAATACAGAGGATTCCGAGGAATGCGTAAGCGACACGTGGCTTCACGCCTGGAACGCCATCCCGCCCACAAGGCCGCGGATCCTGAAGGCCTGGTACGCCAGGGTCACACGGAATCTTTCGCTGAACCGGCTGCAGGAGAACCGTGCGAAAAAGCGGGGCGGCGGGGAGACCGACACCGCGCTTTCCGAGCTTGAGGAGTGCATACCGGACAACAGGAACGTGGAGGATGAGATCGACGGGATCGTTCTTTCCGACATGATCTCGGAATTCCTTGCGGGACTCCCGAAGCGCCAGCGTGTGATCTTCATGCAGCGGTATTTCTACGCGTGCGAGATCCGTGAGATCGCGGAGCTCCACCATGTTGGAGAAAGCTATGTGAAAACGCTCCTGTTCCGTTTGAGAAACCGGCTCAGAGAAGTACTGGAAAAGGAGGGGATCAGCGTATGAGAAAAGAAGATCTGTTCCGCGCTGTGGGCGGCGTCCGGGAGGAGTTTATCCTGGAAGCTGAACCGGTGAGGAAAAATAACGCAATGCTGAAAAAGATCCTCCCGATGGCGGCTGCCGCGGTGCTTCTCATTGGAGGAACCTATTTTGTGACGCAGAAGGGCCTGTTCTCCGCAAAGAGCACGGCAGAAGACGCCATGGCGCCGGTTGTTATGGAAGAAGCCGTCAATGAGACGGAAGCCGAGACATTCCCGGAAGAGGAGATGGCCATAGCCGAGGAGGCGCCCGCTCCGGAAGCGGATGAATACGCTTATGTGACGAGTCCTGCTGCTGCAAATGAACAGAAGGCTGCGGAAGCAGAGGCCCCGGCGGAGGCGGAGCTTCCGGCGGCTGTGGAAGAAGCGGAAGCGGAAATTGCGGAATTTGACGAAGACGTTGAAGAAGCCGCCATGGAAACGAACGTGGCGAAGACAGAGTACGAAAAGGGAGAGGCGTCCATGAGCGACGCGTTCGCGTTCTCTTTGGAGGAGCGGATCGCAGTGCTTACCGGAGGGACCTACCTCACTGTGGGAGAGATCACGGAAGCCTTTTCTAACAGCGAAAGCGTCTCGCCTTCCATGGTGTCCGCATCGGCAATCATCAATTCCCTGGATTATTCGGACGTTCTGCCGGAGAAGAGCGGGGAGCTCTACGGCGAGCTTCAAGTATCCCCGGACGGGACCGGTTATCTGTTCGTGACGGTCACGCCGAAGGAAGAAGGTACGTGCACACTGTACATCGACGCGAAAAACGACGTGGTGTCCGGCATAAGGTTCTACGGAGACGAGGAATACTGCGAGCCGTCCTCCGAGGAGGTGCTCCTTTCCGAGTGGCTTCAGGACAGCGAGACCAGGACGATGCTTCTTGAGCTTCTGATCTCCAAAGGAACGGTCAATGAGGGCGAGGACGTCCTGACCGTGACCTGCGAGCTGGACGGCAAAAAGACCGCGCGCGTACTCTATGTTTCGCTTGAAGCGGAAAACCTGACGGAAATGTCCGAGGCCATGCGGCTTGCGCTCCTTGGCGGAAAGACGGCGGAGCTCCTGGTCCTTTCTCCGGACGGGGAAGATGCCGCTTATGAAAAGCTTCTCAGTGACGTTAACGAGCTTCCGGCTTCCAGAGGCGCGGAGGCGCTGAAGCAGCTGCTGAGCTATCTGATTACAGACTGAGTAATTCGGATAAAATATTACTTTCTGAAAGCCTTCCCCTTCGTAACGGAGGGGAGGGTGCCCCGAAGGGGCGGATGAGGAGGAAAACAGGGACTGTCACACAGACAGTCTCTGTTTTTATTTAATTTACCTAAATCGATAGACGAAAATATACGAAAAATTGTAAAAAATGCAAATTCGAATTGACACTAAGTTGCGATTGTGCTAGATTTTCAGATAGAAATGGCACTGTTGCCAAAAAACTAAAGGAGGGTTTTATGAAAAGACTTTTAGCATGTCTTCTTGCTCTTCTCATGATTATCGGCCTTGCGGCCTGCGGAACGACCACGCCGTCGTCATCCACAGACACCGGAACGAAAGAGGCTGAGGCTGAAGAAGTCAAGGAAGATGAACCCGAAGCTGAAGCTCCTGAGGAAGAAGGGGATGATGAAGAGGATGAGGAAGAGCTCGGCGAGCTTGACCTTTCCGAAGAGGCTACCGTCATTCTTTACCAGATCGGCGATGAGCCGCAGGACCTTGCGTCTGTCCTCGAAGTTCTGAACGAGAAGCTGGTTGCTGAGCTCAACACGAAGCTTGACGTTCAGTTCTCTACCTGGGTTGATTACAAGCCGAAGTACTCCAACATCCTGACCACCACCGGCGCTGACATGTGCTACGCTGCATCCTGGCTGGATTACGCACTGTATTCCAAGGAAGGTGCTTTCGTAGACGTTGAGCCTCTTATGAAGGCTTACGCTCCGGATCTCTGGAACTGGATCGGCGAATCCAAGATGAGCCAGATGAAGGTCGGAGACACCATCTACGGTATCCCGAACATGTGGGATGAGTACGTCATGATCGGTATTGCTTACCGTAAAGACCTTGCCGACAAGTACGAGGTTCCGTATCCGGAATCCTTCGAGAAGGCTGAACAGTATTTCCAGGGCGTTCACGAAGCTGATCCCGACCAGGAGATCATCTACAACGGCGCATCTGATGCTTCCTCCACGGGTACGTACGTTACCACCGGCAGCTCGCTGCTTATGTACAAGTATCCGGAAGGTATCTGCAACAAGTACGGTTATCAGTGGGTACTGGATGATCCGGCAAATCTGTGGGATTACTGGTATTCGGATGAGTTCGTGGAAGATGCTAAGCTCATGAAGAAGTGGTGCGACGCCGGCTGGTGGAGCCGCTCCTGCCTGAATGCTGAAGCTGACCAGGAAGCTCTTCAGAACAACCGCTGTATCGCTTTCATCTCCGGCTGTAACGCCAACAAGTACTGCGGCTGGGTCAACGATGTTAAGGATAAAGAAGGCTGGGAGCTTGGCTGGTGGGACTACGCGGAGAATACCGGTTACGCATTCCCCGTACATCCGAACCACAACCTGACCTGCATCATCAACGGCACGAAGTATGCTGACCGCTGCGTGAAGGTCATCGAATACCTCATGATGGATGAAGAAGCGAACAAGCTGATCCAGTGCGGTATCGAAGGCAAGCACTACACGATCGATGCTGACGGCCTGTACAACCAGATCGAAGACAGCGGCTACGGCTACGAAGCCTGCGATACCTGGCAGCTTCGTAACGCTGATTTCAAGCTGACGCAGCCCACGGGTGTCCTTCTGCAGAAGTGCTTCGACCGTGAGAAGGAGATCGCTCTTCAGCGTGAGAAATATCCGGACATCAACATTGTTGACTCGTTCGCAGAAGACTACAGCGGCTACAACGCAGAAATGGCTGCTGTACAGAACGTAATCGGTGAGAAGCTGAATCCGATCTTCGCAGGTCTTGTCGATGATCCTGAAGCAGCTATCGCAGAGTTCCGTACGCTTGTTGAGGCTGCAGGCCTTGAGACGATCCGTGCGGATTACAACAAGCAGTGGACCGATTACTGCGCAGCTAACGGATTCGAATAATCCAAAAGCCTGAGTGATCAGGCATCGGATCAGATCCGAAAAGAAAGGCCGCCGGGCGAAATGCCCGGCGGCCGTTTTGTTGCCTTCCCCCACTGGGGGAAGGTGGATAGAAGGGCCGGATGAGGGCTATTTCACATACCTGAACTCATCCCACGGAAGCTCCGGAGAAGCCTTTTCCCGGATGATCCGGTCCATATGGAGAAGGAGCGGGAAGTCCTTCAAGGAAACGCGGCCGTACTCCGCCGCCTTCCTGATGGCCTTCGCAACACGCTGCGCGACCACCAGGGACTCGAGCGTGACGCCGTTCAGGATATCCCTCGCTTCGTCGATGTCGTATCCTTCACCTAACAGAATTCCGACCCGGCGTGTCCTTCCGCCGAATACCGTCACATAGAGATCTCCCGCACCCATCGCAAGATTTTCAAGCTCGCCCGCGCCCTGGTATTTTAAGATCAGGCCCATCTCGCGGACCGCCTGGTAGAAGAGGCCGGCCTGCGCGTTGTACTTCGCGCGGTCGTCGCCGTACTTTTTCTTATTGAGGCCGATGGACAGCGAGATCCCGAGCGCATAGCCGTTTTTCAAGGCTACCGCAGTCTCGATCCCGGTCACGTCCGTCGTGATGCTGATGTGGTAATAGGGTGTCTCCATGATCGACCGAACCTTCCGAAGAACGTCAAGGTCCGTGCCGCAGAACGCGACCTCCGTGTGCTCGCGGGCTGTCAGTTCAAAAGAGATGCAGGGACCGCCCACCGCGCAGATCGTTTTCCTTAAGCCCTGCGCTTCAAGCCTTCTTGTCCAAAGCTCCGGATAAGTCAGGAGACGGCCATCTTCCGTATCCATAAGCCCCTTGGTCACGGACAGGACCGGTACGCCGTCCGGGATTTTCGGGAGAACATCGGCGCCGAACCAGTCTACGCCAAAGGAGGACACGCCGCCGATTATGAGGTCCGCCCCTTTGACCGCCTCCTCCATGTCCGTCACATGGTAATACTTCACGCCATCAGGAAAGACCACGTCGAACTTCGGATGCCGCCCGGTACGGATGCTGACGTCGATGATCTCATCGTCGAGAGGGGAGCCCACTAGCCGCACCTCGTGCCCGTTGTCAAATGCCGGGAATACGAGCGCGCTGCCCATCATGCCGGAGCCGATGATCGTAACTTTAGCCATAAATGCCTCCTTTATGCTGTATTTCTGCTGCCGGAATGCGAACATCCTGACAGGTCTTTCTTACATCGTTTTTTCATGCCTCTTTTAGCATTAAAAAGCGGCCGAATTTCACAAAATACTGTATCATAGAACAAATACCTTTGCAAGACGGAGAGGGGCTGAAACTGGGCTTTTCTGCGGTCTCCCAGAGGGGGAAGCGTCTGTGAAGCGCCTGATGAGGCATCCTTCAGATTGACTTCTCATAAAACCCGGCATATACTTAAAGCCAGCAAAAAGTATTACCGGACGTCCATCCGGACCGACTCAGGAAAAGGAGCAGAATATGGCTGAAAAACTTATGAAAACACTGATCTGCGAAGAAAAAAGCGGAATCCGCGTGGGCGAGATCCCGGTACCAAAGTATAATGAAAAGCAGGCGCTCGTGAAAACAATAGCCTGCGGGATCTGCAACGGCACGGACGCGAAGCTGATCCACCATAAATTTAAGGGCTTCCCGGAGGAACTTTACCCGCTGACCTTAGGCCATGAGGCCGTTGGCGAAGTTGTCGAGGTCGGAGCGGAGGTCACAACCTTCAAGGTAGGAGATAAGGTCCTCCTGCCGTTTGTCCCGGAAGACCTTGAGTACTACGGCGTACATTCCGCCTGGGGCGGGTACAGTGAGTACGGCGTGGTGGACGATCCCGCATGCTATGAGGGCTATGAAGGCCCGGAATGCGCGTATGGGCAGTCAGTCCTTCCGGACGATATCGACCCTGTGGACGCGACGATGATCGTCACCTTCCGCGAGGTCCTGAGCTCCATCCGCAGGTTCGGCATGCAGGCGGGAAAGCCCGTTGCAGTTTTCGGCTGCGGCCCGGTGGGTCTCACCTTTATACGCTTCATGAGCTGGCTGGGGATCGGACCCATCATCGCATTCGATATTATCGATGAAAAGCTTCTCCTTGCGAAAAAGATCGGCGCGGACTATACGTTCAACAGCGGGACCTGCGACCCGGTCGCAGAAACCAGGGCGATCTGCCCCGACGGCGTGCCGTACGTGCTGGACGCCGTAGGAGTGACCGGCCTCATCAACACCGCTATGGGCATGCTGACGGACCAGGGAAAGATCTGTTGCTACGGTATCTCGCCGGAGATGGACATGCACCTCGACTGGTCTCAGGCCCCGTATAACTGGACGCTTCAGTTCCAGCAGTTCCCTTCGAAGATCGAGGAGGGCGAAGCACATGAGCAGATCATCGAGTGGATCCGCGAGGGCCGTCTCAACATGAAGGACTATATCTCAGACTACTTCGACTTTAAGAACATTCTGGATGCGTTCGAAAAGCTCGAGAAGAAACAGATCGCGAAGAAGGGGATCATCGTGTACAGGTAATATTTCCGTAAAACAGAAAACGCCGGCCCGAAGAGGCCGGCGTTTTTGTATTTTTCAAGACATTACACAATATCCTTGAGCGGGCAGAGGGCCACGCCTTCCGCGGCCATGGCGGCGCGGATGCGTTCCACAAAGGAGAGCGCCTTCGCGTTGTCCCCGTGGACGCAGATAGAGACACAGTCCACGTCGATGTCCGTGCCTTCGATAGTCTCAACCTTGTGCTCCTTGACCATGCGGACACAGCGTTCGATTGCGGCTTCCTCGTCCGTGATCATGGAGCCCGGGAGCTTACGGTTCACGAGAGTGCCGTCCGTATTATAGGCACGGTCCGCAAAGAATTCGGAAGCAGTGCGCATCCCAAGGTCCCGGGAAGCCTTTTCAAGCTGGCCGCCGAAAAGCGCCAGGACAATGAGGTCCTTACGGAAATCCCGGATCGCCTTCACGATCGCCTCCGCAAGGGCGTAGTCCTTCGCGGCCATGTTGTACATGGCGCCGTGAGGCTTTACATGCTGCATTTTCATACCCTGTGCCGTAAGGAACGCGTCCAGGGCCCCCAGCTGGTACAGCGTGTATGCGTAGGCTTCATCGGGGGATATGACCATATTCCTGCGGCCGAAGCCTAAGAGGTCCGGATAGCCCGGATGTGCACCGACCTCAGTACCTCCGTCTTTAGCCATGCTGACGGCGTCGGCCATCGTGTTCGGGTCGGAAGCGTGGAAGCCGCAGGCCACGTTCGCGGACGTGATGAGCGGAATGACCTCCCGGTCCATTCCGAGCGTGTAATTCCCGAAGCTTTCTCCAAGGTCGCAGTTCAGATCGATCTTATACATTCTGCGGTCCTCCCTTCACAAAGGTTTCCACAAAGCCGGTATCCGCTTTTCCGTCGTTGAACGTCTTCGTGAGCAGGATCCGGTACTGGAAGTCCAGGTTCGTCTCGAGTCCCAGGATGACCGTTTCATCCAGCGCGCCCCGCATTTTCTGGAGCGCGGCGGCACGGTCCGGTGCCACACACAGAATTTTCGCAATCATCGAATCATAATCCGAAGGAACAGTATAGCCGGTATAGAGAGCAGTGTCCACGCGGACCCCGTTTCCGCCCGGCAGATGCAGGGCAGTGACCTTGCCCGGGCTCGGCATAAAGTTCATCTCCGGGATTTCCGCGTTGATGCGGCACTCGATGGCGTGGCCGCGGAGAACGACGTCCTCCTGCGTGAAGCTTAAAGGCTCGCCCATCGCCACCCGGATCTGCTCGATCACGAGGTCCGTTCCGGTCACGAGCTCGGTCACCCCGTGTTCGACCTGGATCCTCGTATTCATTTCCATGAAGTAGAAATTCCCCTCCTGGTCGACGATGAATTCGATGGTCCCGGCATTTGTGTAGCCGACCGTCTTAGCCGCAAGGACAGCGGCCTCGTACATCTTTTTGCGCGTTTCGTCGTTCACGGCGGGACTCGGCGATTCCTCGATCAGCTTCTGGTTGTTTCTCTGGACAGAGCAGTCACGCTCGCCTAAAGACACCACATGCCCGAGCTCGTCCGCCATGATCTGGACCTCCACGTGCCGCGGCTTCTCAATGAGCTTTTCAAGGTACATCGCGTCATCGCCGAAGGCGTTCGCGGATTCACGTTGCGCCACGTTGAACATGTACTCAAATTCGTCTTCGTTCATGGCCGCGCGCATGCCTTTTCCACCGCCGCCGGAGCTCGCCTTGATCATGACCGGATAACCGATCTTCGCGGCTTCCTTTTTCGCTTCATCGGCGGTATACACAGGATCCTCCGTGCCCGGTATGACCGGGACGCCGGCTTCCTTCATCGTCTTTTTGGCTGCCGATTTATTTCCCATCCTGTCAATGACGTCGGCTTCCGGGCCGATGAACTTAAGTCCGCTCTCTGCGCATTTCCGCGCGAACGCGCTGTTCTCGGAAAGGAAACCGTAGCCCGGGTGGACGGCGTCGCAGCCCATGTTGATGGCGGCGGTGATGATCTGGTCGATATTCAGGTAGCTTGCGCGTGCGGGCCCTTCGCCTATGCAGATCCGCTGGTCCGCGAGCTGCACATGAAGGCACTCCTGATCCTCCTTCGAATAGACGGCGACGGACCGGATGCCTAAATTCCGGCAGGCCCGGATGACGCGCACCGCGATCTCCCCGCGGTTGGCGATCAAAATCTTTTTAAACACGGCGCCTCCTCCCGTTATCACAGTTTTTTGACGCGGAAGAGCGGCTGGCCGTATTCGACCTTCTGTTCATTGGAGACCAGGACCGCCTCGATCTCGCAGTCATATTCACACTGGATCTCGTTCATGAGCTTCATCGCCTCCAGGATACAGACGGTCTGTCCGTCCTTAACAATATCGCCCACCTTGACAAAGGCCGGAGCGTCCGGCGCGGGAGCGGAGTAGAACGTGCCCACAATGGGGGAGACGATGTAATCGCTTTCGCTTTCCGCAGGAGCCTTCGTTTCTCCCGGCGCTGCAGACGGAGCCGGCGCGGGACCTCCCGCAAACGGCATTGCAGGCGCCCCGGCGGCGATGACCGGCGCGTTGTCCAGCTTACTCAGCGTAATTTTGAAATCCCCGTCCTTCACGGTCATTTCCGTGAGAGAGGAGTCCTCGACTATTTTCACGAGCTGTTCGATCTTCTCAATATCTATCATAGTGGTGTTCTCCTTACGCAAATAACTTTGTCAGCCGCTTCGCGACCAGCCGGCAGTCCAGCACTTCCTTGCAGGGAACGTGGATGCTCTTCCGAAGCTCTTCGAGCTCCGCGATCTCTTCAAGATACAGCTTCTGGGCTTCCTCTACGGTGATGGCCTTGAAGCGGATCCTGTGGTCGGTCTTTCTCTGGACGAGCTTCGGGATATCGACGGAAGCCACGGTTGCGATCTTGCAGTAGCCGCCGGTGGTCTGCCGGTCGGAAAGCATGATGATGGGCTTTCCGTGAGAGGGGACCTGCACAGCGCCGAAGGCGATGCCGTCCGAGATGATATCCGAGCCGTTTTTGGTGGAAATAAAGGGTCCGTCCAGACGGCAGCCCATCCGGTCAAAGTCCGAGGTGACGGTATATTCATTCGCATAGAACGTTTCGATACCTTGCTTCGTGAAATACTCCGTCTGCGGTCCGGGAACGACCCGGAGCACGGTCTCGGTCTCCGTATAATCGTGGATGTCCAGATGCCGTGACAGGAAGAAGGGGAGGTAGCGGCGCTTGATCCGGAAGCCGATATAATCGTCCTCCCGGAGCGGCCTTCCCTTGAACCCGCCGGTTTTACTCTTCATATTCGTGCTGCGGCTGCCCATTACGACGGGAACGTCCAGATAGCTCGAAAACGCAACGTAGCAGCGGGAGCCGGTGCGTGCGCTCGCAAACTTCAGGACGTCGTCCTTTTCCACATAGATCGCGGTGTACATCGGCGCAGGCTCTCCGTTCAGGGTGGGAGAGAAATCGCCGCCGGTGATCGCGATGATGGTGGCTGACGTAAATTTAAGCGTCGGCCCGATCAGGCAGATCTCGAGTTCGGCTTCATTCTCCGGGTTGTCGATCAGCATGTTCGCGATCTTAAAGGAGCGCACGTCCATCGCGCCGGAGACACTGATGCCCTGGCTCTGGTAGCCGTAGCGTCCGAGGTCCTGAATAGTGGTCTGCATGCCTGCTTTCAGTACGCGGAAACCCATATTACGCACCTCCTTCCGTATGGATCACACATTCGTATTCGCCCTTCTCGGATAGCGCCTTGATCCGGTCAAACTCCTCCTGGTCGATGGGGATGAACCGGATGTACTGGCCGGCCTGTAAAAGGATCGGCACTTCCCGGTTCGGATCAAAGGTCTTTACGGGAGTGAGGCCCATGAGCTGCCAGCCGCCGGGCGAATCCATCGGGTAGATGCCTGTCGCATTGCCACCGATTCCGACGCTTCCTTCCCTGATCCTGAGCCTGGGATTCGCGAGGCGCGGCGTATGGATCCGGGGATCCAGGCCACCCAGATAGCAGAAGCCGGGGAGGAATCCCAGCATGTAGATGAGGTAGTCCCTTGAGCTGTGGATCTCGATCACTTCCTCGGGAGTGAGCCCCGCGTGGTCCGCAATGTTCTGAAGGTCCGGGCCGGCATCGCCGCCGTAAAGGACGGGGATCTCCACCACGGTCTTCACCGTATCTTCAGTCTTCACGTCCATGGACAGGATGCTTTCGATCCTCGCCTTGATCTCGTCGAACAGGATGACCTGCGGATTGTAGTTGATGAGGAGCGCGGAGTAGGAAGGGATCAGGTCGATGATGCCGCGGATCTTCTGGGAGCGGATCAGCTGCACCACGGCGCTGATCCGGCTGTTGATCTCGGGACTGATCTCATCGCCGAAGACGATCAGGAGGGAGGAATCTCCCTCGGTAAGTATCTTGACTTGCTGCATAAAGCTGCTCCTTTTAATGAAAATCGGGCACCCTTCTTTTCGGAGGGGCGCCCGACTCCTGTTTTACAGATGCGGATTATCCGACAAGGTTCTTCAGGTTGCCGAGTGAGGTGATGCCGACGTATGCTGCGATCAGCACCACGATGATGCCCAGAATGAAGAGCCACGTGGGATGCTTGTAATCCTCTCCCATGATCCTCTTGTTCTTCGCAGCCACCAGGCAGACGCCCAGGGAGATGGGAAGGATCAGGCCGTTCACAGCGCCTGCAAGGACCAGAAGCTTTGCAGCGCCGCCCAGGATGGTCATGATCAGCGTAGATACAGCGATGAAGCCGATGATGAACCAGTTCTCATTCTTTGCGATCACGGGGTGGAAGGTCTTCAGGAAGGAGACCGACGTATACGCCGCACCGATGATGGAGGTGATGGCTGCCGCCAGGATCACAAGGCCTGCGAACCTGTACGCAACCTTGCCTGCGCCTGCGTAGAACGCGTAAGCCGCCGGGTTGGAGATTCCCGTGTAGCCGGTGGACAGTTCTTCGGTAATGCCGTCAATACCTGCATTTGCAGCCGGATCGGAAAGGTTGATGCCCACGAACTTCGTGACAACACCTAAGATCGCAAGGAACAGAAGGATACGGACGATGGCCGCAACGCAGATGCCCATGACTGAGCTCTTGTTGACTTCCTTCAGGTTCTTGTCCCCGGTCACGCCTGCATCGATCAGACGGTGCGCCCCTGCGAACGTGATATAGCCGCCTACGGTGCCGCCGAGGAGCGTCAGCGTAGCGCTCTGAAGATCCTTAAACGGTGCGGAAGGAGCGAAGGTGTTCTTGATGGCGTCGCCTACCGGAGGCTTCGTAATGAACACAACGACCAGGATAACGATGATCATCACGGCGCCCAGGTATTTCACGACCTGGTCAACGATGCTCTTCGCGTTCTTCGAAAGGATGACGACGATCGCAAGCACGCCGGCGATGATGCAGCCGATCTTATCCGGAATGCCGAAGAGGGCGTTGAAGCCAAGCGCGCCGCCGCCCACGTTGCCGATGTTGAATGCAAGTCCGCCGAGTGCGATCAGGCCGGCCAGGAAAAAGCCGAGGCCTTTCAGAAGGTCATTCGCGACGTCCTGTCCGCGCTTGCCGGTGGTGCAGAGCACGCGCCATATGTTCAGCTGAGCGATGGCTGACATAATAAGTGACACGAGGATGACGAAGCCGAAGCTGGACTTCAGGGATCCCGTAAACGTGGCTGTCTGAGTCAGAAAGCCGGGACCGATGGCGGAGGTCGCCATCAGAAAAGCCGCGCCTATTATGGCGCCTGTTGACTTTTTCTTGTCTTTCATAAAAACTCCCCTTTCTTGAGCAATTGAATAATTATCAATCAACGATAAATATATATCCAATTAATGAGATTGTCAACAGGAAGTTTTCTTTGGGGTGTCAATCACAGCATGCACCCGTACGCCACGCTCCGTACCCTGTGATGGTGGTACAGCTCTTCATTCGGGGACATATTATGCATATAGGCAATGGAGAACTTCTCCACAGGATCCGCTTCGACCCAGATGCCCGAGCCGCCGGTCCAGCCGAACGCGCCTAAGCTGCCGTTGTGGCCGAACTCCCGTGTCAGGAGCGTACGGAAGCCGTAGCCATATCCGTAGCCCTTTAGGTAGTCGTTCTCAAAATCCTTCATCTGTACCGGGCCCAGCTGATTCGCATGGAGCATTTCCACGGTACCGGCGCCCAGGAACTTCTTTCCCTTATACACGCCGCCGTTCGCGAGCATCTGC
>JAFRVD010000070.1 GCA_017441825.1 Lachnospiraceae bacterium | reverse complement strand
TCAGGCTCCGGCTCCGGCTGCGGATCGGGAACGCCCGGTCCGTCCGGCCATACAAGGCCTTTCTGCTGCATCAGGTAGTACATCGTCCTGTTGAACTGATTTGTCTGCTCTGCGGACCACTCGTGGTAGTTCGCGCCGAGCGGCGTCACGCCGTCAGAGAATGTGTACACGAAAGCGATATAGCCGGATTCGCGCGGTCCGTTCGAGGTGGCGGTACAGAGCGCGTCGGGAGCGATGTCGTAGACCGCGCCGTTCGGGTTGTACGTATCAGGTCCCGTGACGAGCGTTCTCTGCTCCACGCCGTTGTCCGTGGTGACCTTCCAGAGCTGGGAGCGGACACCGCAGGTCGGGCCGTCGTCGCCGTGAAGCGTGACCTTGGTCGTCACGTTGTCCCAGCCGAGCTGCTTGGTACGGTCCTCGACGAAGGAGATGGGCGGCACAGTGAGCTCCAGGATCTCCGTTTCGTAGCGTACGGAATGATCAGGAGCGTGGTCCTCATGCCCGAAGATCGTTACGGTGATGGTATAGTTGTACGTATCCACCCAGGCGCCGATGCAGATATAGCCCGAAGAACTGTTCCGGAACTTGAAATCGAAGCCGCCCTGGGCGTAGACCATGGCGTCGCGCGAAGGATCCACATAAGTGACCATCATGGAGTGGTTGCGGCGAAGGACGACGTCCAGCTCCGCGAACAGCACCGCGTTGTACAGGGTGGTAGTGGTCTGGCAGATCCCGCCGCCGAGCTCCAGCGTATGCGTCTTGTCGTTGATGGTGCCGGCCACCTTATAGCCGTTTTCCTCGCTGACAGCGTACATGTTGAGCGCGGAGACCTGCTCTCCCGGAGCGTAGGTGCTCCCGTTCACGTGCTGCGCGCTGACGATCAGGTTCTGCATGCGGTTCGCGAGCGTTTCCGTGGTCGGCGCGGAAAACGACGTGGTAAACGAGCCGATGACCGTGAGCTCGCAGGCCTTGGCGTACGTAAGCTCCGGATCCGTGGGCGTTTCATCGATGGCGATCAGGTATTCCCCGTCTTCGGTCGTCTCATAGTAAAGAGAGCGGACGTCCTCGAAAAGCTTTTCAAAGCCCTGTGAAAAGTCGAACTGCAGGCCGATCTTGCCGCGGGTCACCGCAATATTCCCGTCCACGTAGGAAACGTACGCGTTTTCGGGAGTACAGTTCCAGTAGGGCAGCACGTAGTTGAAGTAATCCATGATCTTTCCTTCGTCCATGGAAAGCTGCGTGTCTACCTTGCCGTGCTCGAGCTGATAGTCCTTGGCCCGTTCGTACCGCTCGAGAAGGCTTCCCGTCTGGACCGCGGCCTCAATGCTCTGAAGCGCGGCCTCCAGGTTATACGAGATCCCAAGGTCCGACGCAAACGCGCCGTACCTGAAATCGCTCCTGTACGCGGACTTCAGGACAAAATTCGTGTCGCTCAGATGATTGAGAGCCGAGATGACCTCGTTCTGAGCTTCCTCCCGCGTCATTCCGGAAAGCGACCGGGTCCCGAGGAAGAAGTTGGACGCAATGGTCCCTTTCTTGAGATTGAGCGGATCCTCGGTCTCTTCCTTTTTCTCTGCCACGTTCACCTGGATCACTTCTTCTTCAGCATGAGCTGAAAAAGACATGAGGGAAACGAAAGAGCAGAGCAGTATGAAAAACATGAAGATCAAACCGTTTTTAAAACGCATGTATACTACTCCTTCAGTGCACTTATGCCGGGACGGATTCCCGGCTTTCTTCCGGGGTCACTGGTCCCCGTCTTCCGGATCCACGAGTTCATCGAACTCCGCGCTGTCCAGATATTCGTCAAACGCGTCTGAGGCGCGTTCAAATTCTTCATCATCGACGATGTTTTCAAGGTCCGGTTCGCCGTCCTCGTTCACGATGTACCGGTAAAGGTACACCTCGCCCTTTTCGGAATCCGGCCCCTCCACGGGGAGGAGCGCGATATATTTCGGGTCGTCCTCGGGGAATGTGCAGATCACTCTGCATAGAAGCTCCGAATCATCGTCGAGCGTCAGCGTGACGGTGACCTCCTCGTCATCGTACTCATCGTATCCGTTCCTGTCTGCCATAGCAGTTCTCCTTTTTATACATTGAAGCGGAAGAGCATGACGTCGCCCTCCTGCACCACGTAATCCTTGCCTTCCATCCGGACCAGGCCTTTTTCACGCGCCGCGGCGTAAGAACCGCTCGCGAGAAGGTCCTCGTAGTTCACTACCTCCGCCTTGATGAAGCCGCGCTCGAAATCCGAATGGATCTTTCCGGCGGCCTGCGGGGCCTTCATGCCCTTTGTGATGGTCCAGGCCCGCGTTTCCTTTTCTCCGGCGGTCAGATAGCTGATGAGGCCGAGGATCCGGTAGCTTGCGGCAATGAGCTTGTCGAGGCCCGATTCCGAAAGGCCGAGGTCTTCGAGGAACAGCATCTTTTCATCGTCCGGGAGGTCCTGGAGCTCTGCCTCGAGCTTTGCGGAGATCACGAAGACTTCGCTGCCGTCTTTTTCCGCGTATTCGCGCACTGCCTGAACGTGCGGGTTCCCGGCGCCGTCATCGGCGAGGTCGTCCTCAGAGACGTTTGCCGCGAAGATGACCGGCTTGTCCGTGAGGAGATTGAGCGAATGAACGAAATCCTCCGTCTCCTTGTCCGCGGCCTCGTACGTCTTCGCGCATTTCCCGCTTTCGAGAAGCGCGACGAGCTCCTTCATGACGTTAAGCTCCTTCATGAGGGCCTTGTCCGACATGGCGGCTTTCTGGGACCTTGAGATCCGTCTTTCAAGGACCTCGAGGTCGGAGAAGATGAGCTCGAATGTAATGGTCTCTATGTCGCGCAGGGGGTCCACGCTGCCGTCCACATGGATAATGTTCGGGTCCTCAAAGCAGCGGACCACATGGACGATTGCGTCTACCTCACGGATGTTCGCGAGGAACTGGTTCCCGAGGCCTTCCCCCTTGGAGGCACCTTTCACGAGACCTGCAATATCCACGAACTCCACAGTGGCGGGAGTGAGCTTTTTTGAATGGTAAAAATCTGAAAGAAGCTGAAGGCGGCCGTCCGGCACCGGCACTACGCCGATGTTCGGGTCGATGGTGCAGAAGGGGTAGTTCTGCATCTCCGCGCCGGCCTTTGTCAGCGAGTTGAACAATGTACTTTTTCCTACGTTCGGCAGTCCGACGATCCCGAGTTTCATCTCTGTTCTTCCTTTGCCTTTTTGCACCTCCCCGGAACCCCGGGAACAGGTGCACATAATATCGTGTGCATTATACCACAGACGGGCAAATAAAACAACATATAATTGAATCTTTCACTTCAGACGTTCCAAAAATAGTGCCGATATTCCTCTTGGGACACATCATCTTGTGATTTTTACTCCACTTTCCTCCACTATGAAAAAACATTAAAAAATATGGAAAAATCCCTTGATTTTTTGTTAAATTGATGTATGATATAAGCGTGGATGCAAAAAGGTGGTTAAAAGTGCCACAAAGTGGAGCCATAATCCGGAGGAAAGGGGAGGAACGGTATGTTTTTCGGTACCTACAGCCATACGCTCGATACCAAGGGCCGACTGATCATTCCGGCCGAGCTCCGTTCCGGCCTCGGGGACACGTTCTTCGCGACGCAGAACCTGGACGGCTGCATTTCCCTGTACCCGGATCCCGAATTCCAGGCACTGAAAGACAAGCTGGACGCGCTTCCCAAGATCACGAATGAAGCGGCCAGGAGACTCCGCCGGTTCTACTTCGCGAACAGCAGGCAGATGGAGCCGGACACCCAGGGCAGGGTGCTCATCCCCGGTACGCTCCGGGAATACGCTTCCCTGAAAAGAAGATCGTGCTCCTCGGTGTGGACGACCACGTGGAGATCTGGGATGAAGAACGGTGGAGGTCCTACAATGAAGACACGAAGCCGGAAGACCTTCTCTACGACCTGAACGGGTTCGAGCTGTAACGGAGGCGCTATGGAGTTCTCTCACAGACCCGTAATGCTCAGGGAGACGGTGGACGGACTCAGCGTACGCCCCGGCGGCACCTACCTCGACGGGACGGTAGGCGGAGGCGGACATTCCCATGAGATCCTCACAAGGCTTCACGGAACGGGACGGCTTATAGGTATCGACCAGGACGAGGAAGCGCTGGCTGCGGCAAAGGAACGCCTTCGGGAATTCGGAGAGCAGGTCACCCTGGTCCACGCAAATTACGCAGATTTTAAAAGAGTCCTCAGGGAAGCACACGCAGAGCACCCGGACGGGATCCTTCTCGACCTCGGGGTGAGCTCCCATCAGCTGGACGATGCGGAGCGCGGTTTTTCCTACCGTGTGGACGCTCCCCTTGACATGAGGATGGACCGTTCCAAAGAGAGGACGGCAAAGGACATTATCAACACTTATACTGAAACGGAACTGTACCGGATGATCCGGGATCTTGGAGAAGAGCAGTTTGCGAAGAATATCGCGAAGCACATCGTGCTCGCCCGGGAAAAGGCGCCTGTAGAAACCACCTTCGAGCTTGTGGAGATCATCAGACAGGCAATTCCCGCTAAGATTCGGAACAAAGGCGGACATCCCGCAAAGCAGACGTTTCAGGCAGTCAGGATAGAACTGAACAGAGAACTGGATGTTTTGAAGGAATCGCTCAGCGATATGATCGAAGCGCTCCCGGCGGGGGGACGCATCGCAGTCATCACATTCCATTCCCTGGAGGACAGGATCGTGAAGCAGGCCTTCAGAACCGCAGAAAACCCATGTATCTGCCCGCCGGATTTTCCGGTGTGCGTATGCGGGAGAACAAGTCTCGGAAGAGTGGTCACCGGAAAGCCCGTGACTGCGTCTCCCGAAGAAACCGAAGAGAATCCCAGAGCGAAAAGCGCAAAGCTCAGGATCTTTGAAAGAACGTAAGCGCTCATAAGAAGAAGAAAAGAAAGGAGGAGCGTGATGGCGAACAATGCAGCATACCGGATGAGACGCACATACGAAGTGTATGGAAACACCGTAAGAAAGCCCGCACCGGACAGAAAACGCGAAGAACGGATCGAGCGTGAATACCGCGAAGCGCTCCTTCGTAAAGTCAGGGAAACGGAAGTACGTGAAGTAAAGGCACAGAGGGAATACGCGCTCTTTGAGATCGCAGTCTTCGCCGTGGCATTCCTTGCGGCGGCAGTCCTCCTTTCCGTTTTCATGATCCAGCTTTCGGGAAACCACAGGCTCAGGACTGAGCTTGAAAACAACAAAAAGGCTTATCAGGCGCTTGTCCGGGACAACTCCCTCCTTGAAGATAAGATCGACCGTGAAACCGATTATACGGCAGTATACAATTACGCGACCAGTGTTCTCGGAATGCAGGCGCCTGAAAGCCAGCAGATCGTCTATTACGAAAGAAGCTTCACGGAAAACGTGGAGTGCCGGGGAACCATACCTGATGAATAAGAGAGCGGCAGAAGGAAAAAGGCTCGCCGTTCTGTGGATCATAATCGGCCTCCTCCTTGTGGTCTGTATCGTGAGAGCCGTGATACTGGTCCGGCAGAAAGGTGAGGAGTACAACAGGAAGGCGCTGGCACTGTCTGCAGGGAACGGGACCGCCGTAAAGGCAAAGCCCGGAGAGATCCTGGACAGGAACGGCGCTTATCTTGCATGTACGAAGCGTGTGTACCGCCTGATCCTGGATCCCAAGGTCATGACGGAGACGGAAAAGTCCTTCAAGGGTACCGCGAAAAAGACGGTCGGGCTTCTTACGGAAATATTCGGTCTCGACAGGAACGAGCTGGCACAGTGCATCACGGACAACGCGGATTCCGCCTACGTCCGCTTTATGGGCGACGAAGTCCTCTCAGAAGAGGAATACGCCGCGTGGACGGACGCCGTAAATGCGTTCAACGATGAACGGACAAAGTACAACAAGGAACACCCGGACAGCAAGATGACCGAGAAGATCGCAGGCGTCTGGTTCGAGGAAGAGTTCAGAAGATATTACCCTGAAAAAGAGCTCCTCTCCAAGGTGATCGGCTTTGCAACAAAGGACGTCTCGGAAGGCGTCACGGGGCTGGAGCTTTACTATAACGACGTGCTTCGCGGCACGGACGGAAAAGAGGTCAGCTACATCGGCGCGGACGGAAACGTGGAAAAGGAGATCAGGGAAGCCGAAGACGGCGGAACGCTCCTCACGTCGCTCGACCGGAACGTTGCGGAATACTGTCAGGAAGCAATAAAGAGGTTCATGCAGAATACCGGCGCGAAGCGCGTGAACGTGCTCGTGATGGATCCCATGACCGGTGAGATCATCGCGATGGAAAGCGACACCGGCTTCGACCTGAACGACCCGCTGAACATTACGGGGCTGTTTACCGAAGAAGAGCTTCAGGACCCTGCGGGGACCTTCCTCCTTCAGGAAGCGATCAAGAGCGAAAAGCAGCAGGAAACTCTGAATTCGATGACCACTGAGGAGCAGCTTACGGCACTTCTCCAGCAGGTCCAGCTGAATTACCCGGTCAGCGGGACGTACGAGCCCGGCTCCACCGCAAAGACACTGACTGTTGCGACGGGCATTGAAGAGCATGTGATCACGGCGGACACCGCCTTTAACTGCACCGGAGAGATCCAGGTGGACAGATACACGATCCACTGCCACATGAACGATCCCTGCGGAATGCTTACGCCCATGGCGGCCATGGCGCGGTCCTGCAACGTGTGCCTCGTGCAGATCGGGGAACGGATCGGGACAAATACGTTTACGAAGTACCAGGAGATCTTCAACCTCGGGCAGAAGACCGGGATCGATCTTCCCGGCGAAGCCAATACGTCAGGCCTCATTTACTACGCGGACAACATGAACGAAACGGAGCTTGCGACCTGCAGCTTCGGCCAGGGCTTCAACGTGACCATGGTTCAGCTTGCAAGCGCGTACGCGTCCATCCTGAACGGCGGATACTATTACGAGCCTCATGTGGTGACGGGGATCCTGGACGACCAGGGGAACCTGCTTCAGGAGATCGAGCCGGTCCTCGTACGGAGGACCATATCGGAGGAGACCTCCGAATACATGAAGGAAGCGCTCCTTTATGTTGTTGAAAAGGGCACTGCACAGACAGCCGGTGAAGAGGGATACCTTTTAGGCGGCAAGACGGGTGCGGCGGAGAAGCTGCCCCGCGGGACAGGGAAGTACATCGTGTCCTTCATTGGAGCTGCGCCCATCGACGACCCGAGATTCCTCCTCTACGTGGTAGTGGATGAACCGGACGTCGAAGACCAGTCGCTCAGTATGCCGGCGCAGGAGCTGGCTCACGATATATTCGGCAGCCTCTACCGGTACTACAACATATATCCGGAATCCGACCCGGACGCTTACAATTACGACTGGAGCGGCCTGCAGGATTATTCCGGAGTGTCAGACAGCGCGAACGGGATCTCTTATGTGGAAGAGATCGACGGGAGCGTCAGCGGATATGAAGCAGCACCGCCTTCGGAAACGCCTCTTTCCGAAGACTGAATCGGGCAGCGGGGACCTTTCTCATTCGGGTACCCCGCTGTATCTTTGTTTTTACGGCCCGGAAGCATATGTTAAGCAATGCTGAACAGCTTCCCGAAAGTGCTTGAAAGCCCCCGTGAAATCATGTATGATAAATACATCATGGAGTGGTATGCCCTGAACTCACGGCTCCGCTCCGGAAGAAAGAGTAACAGATCATGGATTATTTGAAAGCTTTTTTACCTGCCTTCATCGCGTTCATTCTGAGCGCCGTTTTCTGCAAAGTCCTTATTCCCTGGCTTCGAAAGCTGAAATTCGGCCAGCAGGTCCGGGAGGAAGGAAATCCGGAGCATTTGAAAAAACAGGGGACGCCCACCATGGGCGGCATCGGTTTTCTCTGTGCCGTCACGGTAACCTCGGTCATCTTCGCGTTTTTCGTACCGGACATCGTGCCGGTGCTGCTCCTGACGTCAGGCTTCGCGCTTACGGGGTTCATCGATGACTACATCAAGGTCGTAAAAAAGCGTTCGGAAGGCTTCAAGCCCTGGCAGAAGCTTCTGTGCCAGATCGTGTTTACGGCTGCGTTCCTCATCTTCTGCAGGAAAGATCCGGACATCGGGACTGAAGTCATCATCCCCTTTACGCACGGGAAGACGGCGGACCTCGGCTGGTTCTACATCCCCTTCGGCCTCATCGCGATCCTCGGGACGGACAACGGGACGAACTTTGCAGACGGCCTCGATGGCCTGTGCGCCTCCGTGACCTGTGTCGTGGCCGCCCTCCTCGGGTTTATCGCAATGAAGGCCGGGAACGGCTCGTACGTCGTTTCGTTTGCGTTCATGGGTGCCCTCATGGGCTTCCTCATTTACAACGCGTATCCCGCCAAGGTCTTCATGGGTGATACCGGTTCCCTTGCGTTAGGAGGCTTTGTGGCCGGAACGGCCTTTGTCCTGAAGGCCGGCTGGTTCATCCTGATCTTCGGCATGATCTACGTGATCGAGGTGCTTTCCGTGATCCTGCAGGTCGGCTATTTTAAGCTGACGCACGGGAAACGGATCTTCAAAATGGCACCCATCCATCACCATTTTGAACTCAGCGGCTATTCCGAGACCAGGATCGTCGCGTTGTTTACTTCAGTGACCGCGCTCCTTGCGCTGGCCACCGTGATCGCTTTATACTGACAAATGCGTTTTTGCGCCGGGGACTCCCCGGACGCACAACAGGAGCGGGGGTTTGGACTCTATGTGTAAGCCGGTACTCGTAGCCGGCGCCGGGATCTCCGGGATCCAGGCGGCAGGCCTTCTCGGGAAAATGGGCCGGGAAGCCATCCTTTATGACGGAAATACGGAAAAGGACAGGGAGGAGCTTAAGAAGGCTCTCCCCGAAGGAACGGAGATCGTCCTCGGGGAGCTTCCGGACGACGTAGTGAAGCGCGTCTCTCTCTGTGTGATCAGTCCCGGCATCTCACTTGAGGTTCCGTTTGTTCAGAAGCTCAGGGAAGCGGGTATTGAGATCATCGGCGAGATCGAGCTCGCGTACCGCTATGAAAAGGGCACGGTGATCGGAATCACCGGGACCAACGGAAAGACCACTACGACCACTCTCGTGGGCGACATCATGCGCGCGTACCTCGGGGAGGACCGGGCGTTTACGGTCGGGAACATCGGGCACCCCTACACCGAGGAGGTTTTAAGGAGCACGCCGGAGTCCGTGTCCACCATCGAGCTTTCGAGCTTCCAGCTGGAGACCGTGAAGACCTTCCATGCGAAGGTCAGCGCCATCCTGAACATCACCCCCGACCATCTGAACCGGCACCACACCATGGAGTGCTATACGGAGGTGAAGGAGCGGGTGGCCATGAACTCCACGAAGGAGGATACCGTGGTGCTCAACGCCGAGGACCCGCGGCTTCTCGCGTTTTCGGAAACGACCACCGCGACGCCGGTGCTTTTCTCCGGGCTCCGCACGCTTTCGAACGGCTATTTCCTCCGGGACAACACGCTGTACTATGCGGAGGACGGGCGGGAGAACAAGCTTCTTACGACTGACGAAGTGAACCTCGTCGGCAGGTGCAACTATGAAAACATCCTGGCAGCCGTCGCGATCACCCGTGCGATGGGTGTGCCGATGTCCCTCATTCTGGACGTGGTCCGTAATTTTAAGGCAGTCCCCCACAGGATCGAATTTGTGGAGGAAGTGAACGGCGTCCGGTATTACAATGATTCCAAGGGGACGAACCCCGACGCCGCCATCCAGGCGGTCCGTGCGATGACGCGGCCGACCGTTCTCCTCGGGGGCGGGTACGACAAGGGCTCCGAATTCGACGAGTGGATCGAAGAATTCGGGACTACCGTCAAGGAGCTGATCCTGATTGGCGCGACCCGGGAAAAGATCGCTGAGTGCTGCCGTGCGCACGGATTTACGGCGTATTCCTTTGCGGATACGTTCGAGGAGGCCTTCAGCCGGGCGGTCTCACTTGCAGTGCCCGGAGACGCGGTCCTGCTTTCCCCCGCCTGTGCAAGCTGGGGAATGTTC
>JAFRVD010000069.1 GCA_017441825.1 Lachnospiraceae bacterium | reverse complement strand
TTACGGTGTACGCGGACGGGACCGTGGATACGGAAGTCCGCTACGAGCCTCTGGAAACCCCCTACATAAAGAAGGGCTTCTACTGGCCGCGTTTAGGCTTTACACTGGCGCTCACTAAGGATTACGGAGGGATCCGCTGGTTCGGCCGCGGGCCTGGAGAAAACTACAGTGACAGGTGTTCGGCGTCGGATATCGGCTGGTATTACCGGAAGGTGAAGGACCTGCATACCGGCTACAGCAGGATGCAGGAGAACGGCGCGCGGACGGACGTACGGCGGATGGACGCAGAAGGTGAGCAGGACTCTGTAGTGTTCGAGGCCCTTTCGGCACCGTTCACGTTTACTGCGCACGATTACACCACGGAGGCGCTTACCGCTGCCTGGCATGAGTACGAGCTCGAACGGACCGACGCTGTGGTGCTCCACATCGATGCGGTGCAGGCGGGCTTAGGGTCGAACAGCTGCGGGCCGGAGCCCGGGGCGGGGCACCGGCCGGACCCGAAAGAGATCGGCGGATTCCGCTTCCGCATGCGGTACGAGAGCTGAGTCCGGATTATTAAGTGCCGGATCGGGGACAGGGATCCCCGGGTATATAAAACTCCTGAGAAAAGAGGGATGAACGTGTATAAGAAAGCGAAAAGAAAATCAGCGCTGCTTTTTGTCTGCGGAGGGCTTGCCATTGCGGTCTGCCTTGCGCTTATCGGCTTCATCGCCTACATACTGGTGCTGAGGACCGACTACAAGGAGACTTGTCTTGAGATCAACGATATGATCGTCGCGTCCCCGTCCGACCGGAATTTTGTGGTCCGGGACGGAGAGACGTACCCGCTTTCCGAAGAAGCGCTCAACTGGTATGACCAGATCTTCCTTGACAGGAAGGCTGTTGTGATGAATCGGAAAGAAGCGGAGCCTGACAAGAACAGCATCGTGCTCCTGATCTCCGACTGTACGCTCACACTCACCGGCCAGGACGACGGCACGGCCTTTGCGATGTGCTGGGAGACCCCCGATGGCGTGAAGCATTATCAGGTGCGGAGCACGAACTATACGTTTACGAGCATGAACTCCTACCTGAAAAGCTATCTGAAAAGGTTTTCCACTCAATCGGAATAACAAAACAGAGCAAAAAGAAGACTGCCAGACAAACGGGCGGAGCCCCGGTCCGGCAGTCTTTTTATGTGCACAGGATAGATTCAGTCTTTACCAATTACGATCAGGCTGTCGTCGCTTTCAAGCGTGACCTTCTCATCAAGAGGCGGATTGAAATGGTTCTCACTGGTTCCCGTGAGCCGGTAGCCCATGGTAATGTAACCGTATTGAAGTGTGATGGCACGCAGCTCTGCGACCGTCCATTCACCCGTGCAGTTCATCTGTTTCGCGGTCTTCAGGAAGAGTTCGCTGCCTTCGTTGGATAGCAGCTCCTGAAAGGCGGTGATCAGCTCGGGGCTTTCGGCCAGCTGGGCTAAGAGGAGCGATGACATGTTGGAGGCCACCACAAAGTCGGTGTTGTCATCGGTGACGACCAGGCTTTGATTATGCTCACGCCGCATCTCCGCGGTGATGTTGTAGCTGAGGCTGTAACGTGTGCGGATGTCCCGGAGATTCAGGAGACGGAAGATGGTGTCCATGTCCGCTGTATCGTCCGGCTTGGTGTAGTCGGAAAGGATGACCATATGCTCCGCCTGCTTCGCAAGATCCGAGAGCGCGGAGATCCGCGAGATATTCCGGGGATAAAAGCTCACGTTGAGATCGCCTCTTTCGGCTGCGATGTCCAGGATCTCCTGACGCTGGCCTTCCGGTACGCCGGCAATGATCACCTCGGAGAGGTTCTCCGGCAGGTCCCGGAGGACGATTTCCAGCGTGTCGTTGCCGCCGATGATCGCCACCGTCCCTGCAGGTTCCTCGGATGCCGAGCCTTTCCGTTCCGGCAGCTCCGCCATCTCCGGCATATCCAAGAACTTCGCGCTGTCCTGTGTCTCCGTAAACACCAGGATCCGGTCATCTTCTTCAATCACCGTTTCAGTCGGCACATTGAGCCTGGTAATGCCGTTCCGGTAAAGCCCCACGGGAACGCCTGAGTCCACGCGGAGCATCAGCTCGCCGAAGGTGATGCCGGCAGCTTTCGGCATCGGGAGGAGGTAAAGCTCCGAGCCTTCAAAGTTGAAAACTTCCCGGAACGTCTCCGAGAGGCCGGGCTCGGTGCAGGAGTGGGCGATGATCTTCGCGATCGTCTCCTGGGTCTGCAGCGTCGTGACGTTATGCTTTGCCGCGATGGAAGGCGGAAAGCGGTATTCCGGCCTTGAGACGATGGCGCTCACCCGGACCTTGCCTGCCGCTTCTCCCGTCAGGATCGTGGAGACTGCGAGGAGAGCCTTGGTCGTCCGGAAATCGTCGGTCGGACTGATGACCACGGTCCGGCAGCGGGAGAGCGAGCAACGTTCCAGTGCTTTCGGGTCAAAGATGTCCACCGTCCGGCAGATCAGCCGGACGTTTTTCGGGATATCGACGTTGTCCTCGATATACTGCTCCATATCTTCCTGCTCAACGTCGCCTGCAACAACGATGCAGCAGGGCTCGTCATCCGCGGCCAGGATCAGCTGCCGGATCAGTGTATATTCGCCGGGATAGAAGCCGAGCACCACGAAGTGATCTTCTTCGATGATCCGCGAATTCCCCCGTTTCAGGCTCGTGATCTTTTCCTCGATCGCACTTGCGATGATACCGATCAGGACGCTTGTCACGAACAGGCCGACGATCGCACCGACGGAAGCCAGGACTGTATAGCCGATGCCCTCACCCTCGTACTCGGGCAGGGATGAATTGATGATGTTGACAAAGCTGTTCCAGAGCGTGGCCAGGAAGCCGTCTTCTTTCAATCCGAACAGGAAGAGGAGCAGGGCGATCACGAGAGCGACGAACAGCGTGGCGATCGCAAGCAGCCTGATGAGGCCGAAGCTTCCGGCGGACATCCGGTTGTCAAACCAGTAAGAGAAGCGCTCTTTGAAGGATACTTTTTTCATGGTGTGTTTCTCCTTGGAGCAGAGATTTCAAAAGGGGCTGCAGCCTTTTTGTTTTGCTGCAGCCCCTCCGTGATTTACGGGCACATTGCCAGTATTATTCAGCCGCGGACGTCAGTACTTCCACGCTGATGATGTGCGGGTTCGGTCCTTCATACCAGTACAGGTAGCCGGAAAGGTTAAGAACGTCGCCGATCTCAAGCGCTTCCACTGCCTTGTAGACGTCTGTGTCTTCACCACGAAGATAGGACTCCACAACGAAGGAATATTCGCCTTCACCGGCCTTGACCGTGAAGTACAGGTCGTTGCCGGGTGCGCCGGAGCCGTCCCAGTTGTACAGGAACGGAAGCTCATTGCCGTCCGCATCCTTGCTCGGGACTACGGTCACGTTCGAGAAGCCCACATAGCGGTTCATGTACTTCGCAAGGGCATCCTTGCCCAGGAGCCTTGTAACATCGACCGGAAGAACAGAGTTGAACGCGGAGCTGTCATCGTCCACAAATTCGAAGGTCGCATCCGCGATCTCAACTTCGCCGGACCACTCAGCCTTATAGCCGGTAACCTTGATCTTCGTGCCGGGAGTGAGGTTCTCAGCATCCTCTTCGGAGCAGGCCATGTTGTAGATAAAATACGCGCCGTACGGATCTTCCGCGTAAACGGTGATCTTGTCTTCCCACCAGGACTGCGTGTCCATAACGTAGGCTTCGATGGTCACTTCGGAGTCGATCTCAGCTTCGTTGTACTCGAACCAGCTCATAACGCCTTCAGACTTTGCAATCGGAAGGTCAGACGCGTCGATCACTGTCGTGATGTGCGGGTTCGGTCCCTCATACCAGTAGAGGAAGCCCATGGCGTTGATAACTTCGCCGATCTCCAGGCCTTCCACAGCCTGGTAAACTTCGGTATCCTGGCCGCAGAGATAGGACTCGACGGTGAAGGTGTACACGCTGCCGTTCACTTCGACGTTGAAGTACAGGTCGTTGCCGGGTTCGCCGGAGCCGTCCCAGTTGTAGAGGTACGGAAGCTCGTTGCCGTCCGCATCCTTGCTGGGCGCGACCGTAAGGCCGGTGAATGTGACATAGTCGTTCATGTAAAGCTCAAGGTCGTCCGTGCCTAAAAGTGCGGTCACGTCCGTCGGGAACGCGATGTAGCCGCTGCCTTCTTCGCAGAATTCGAAGGTCGCGTCCGCGATCTCGACTTCACCGGACCACTCAGCCTTGTAGCCGTTAACTTTGATCTTCGTGCCGGGCACGAGCTTTTCAGCGTCTTCTTCGGAGCAGGCCAGCTCATAGATGAAATATGCGCCGTCCGGGTCAGCCGCGTACACGGTGACCTTGTCCTGCCACCAGGACTGATGTGCCTGGACGAAGACTTCCACGGTCACTTCGTCGTCGAGTGCAGCCGCAGCGTATTCAGCATAGGTCATGACGCCTTCAGACTTCGCGGAATAGTCCACGTAAGCTTCGGTCTCTTCGGCCCCGGCTTCTTCTTCCGGAGCTTCTTCGGCTTCGGACGTTTCAGCAGCAGGCTCTTCCTCCGGAGCCTCTTCCTCGGCTTCTTCTTCGGCTTCAGCCTCTTCCGGGGCCTCGGCTTCTTCTTCCGGAGCTACTTCAGGCTCTTCTTCAGCCGTCACGTCTTCAGCGGCTTCAGCAGGCTCAGCTTCTTCCGTAACTGCTTCTTCGGTCACGGGCTCGGTTTCAGGCGTCTTAGCGTCCTCACCGCAGGCCGTAAGAGAGAAGAGAAGCAGTGCTGCAAGCAGAATTGCAAGTACCTTTTTCATAGTTTTCTCCTCTTTGTTTGTGATGGGTCATCCTTTTCTTCCCATAAACAGGGCCAGAAGATTCTGACCCTGCTTAACATTATACTAAGTTCACAAAAGAAATCAATCACTTTTGTGCATCTTTTTTGGCTAATATGAGCCGTCCGATCCAGACGGCTGCAAGGATCGCCCAGACTGCGGCAAGAGAGATCAGAAGGATCACAGAAGTCTTCGGGAGCGGCCCTAAGTCCTTGTCGTCCGCAGCCCCGAGGAGGCCCTTGACCTCGATCTGGTCCAGATGGTAGAGGGAGGTAACGTCGTCGTAAAGCTTCGTGATGAATTCGTCGTTGACGTCCGCCTTCCGGCGTGTGGATTTCGTGACGTTTTCAATAAGCTCGCCTGCGGCGCTTCGGAGCGACGCGGAGCCGTTGAAGACCGGCGTCACAAACGTTTTGTCCGTATTTTCGAGAAGGAGCTTCGTCGCGTCGATCTTTACGTCATAATACGTCGAGTTATCCTCACCCCGACGGGACAGGTAGTCCCGGTATTCCGCGGACTCCTGCGCCTTTTTGGTTACCGGGACGTAGCCCTCGGTCTGTGCGTACGGGATCTGCACGCTGTTTGTGAGCAGATACTGCATGAACAGCCAGGAGGCGAGCACCTCCTGCGGGTCCTCCTTGTTGAAAATGCAGACGGAAGGCCCCTGGGAGATCATGAGCGGGTTTTCCGTATCGTACTGCGGGATCAGCATGACCTCGGTTTCGAAGTCTACATACGCGTCTTCTGCAATGTCGGAGAGCGGCGCGTGAGAGCCCATCCAGGTCGCGCCTGCAGTCGAGTCGATCGCGAAGAGGCACTGGCCCGCGTTCAGGAAATTGGCGGGATAGCTCGAGATCTTGAAGGTAGAGAACGCCCCGGTCTTCGCGTGGGCGGAGATCTCCTTGAGGATCGCGCGCGTTTCGTCGTTGAAGATGAGGACGTGCCCTGCATCGTCGGAATAACCGGCGTCAAGCTGGCGGAGCATGGAGATCATCATGTTGTCCGTCGATTTATAGATGAACGGGATGAGCACCTTCTGGCCGTTCACCTTGAAGAGACCGTCCTCGTCCTTTTCCATGGCGGCTTCCGAGACTTCAAAGACGAAATCCCAGGTCAGAACGTCCGGAAGCGTGTAGCCGAGTCTTTCCACATAAGTCTTATTGACGTAGCAGGCCTCCGTAGAGCGCATGTAGGGGAGGGCGTAGGTCTCTCCCGAAATGCTGCATTCCGCGAGGAATTCGGGGATGATCTCCGCTTCGGAAGGGCCGTCAAACAGAAGCTCAGAGCCTGCGAGTCCGTACTTTTTGTCCGCAATGAGGCCGTCCAAAGGGACCACCACGTTATCACCGGTAATATAGGTCGCAATGTGGTCCGGATAGGTGATGCACACGTTGGGAGTGGTGCCCGTCGAAATATTTGTGATAACGTCGTTGTAGATCCGGCTGTAGTCCGTATAGAGGCGGAGCGTCACATGGACGTTCGGGTAGAGCTCCTGAAACTCCGAAATGGCCCTCTGATACACGTTGACCTGAGCCTTGTTCGAGTCGTTCTTTGCCCAGAACGTGATCTCATACGTTAGAGACGTATCGAACTCCTCGGGAAGAGTGAAGGCGTAGGACTCCTTTTTCCCGTGGCAGCCTGAGAGCAGAATTACGGCAAGTGCCGAAGAAATCACAAAAAGAAGCAGTTTCTTTTTCATCCCTTGGTGCCTCCTCTCGAGACGCCCTCCATGATCTTCTTGTGGAAGATCAGGAAGAGCACTATGAGCGGCACGGAAATGACCACCACCGCGGCCATCATCGCGGGAATGTTGTCCCGCCCGAAGCCGTTTTCACGGATCTCCTGGATGCCGTTGCTGACGAGGAAATACCGCTGGTCGTCCGTGATGAGCCGTGGCCATACGTAGGAGTTCCAGCATTCGATGACCTTCAGAATCACGACCGTGATCAGAGTGGGCCTTGTGATGGGGATCATGACCCGGAGCAGGTACTTGAAGTCCGAGGTGCCGTCCACCTTGGCGGCCTTGTAAAGCTCCTCCGGGATCTGCTCAAAGTTCTCCTTCAGGAGATAAATGTAGAACACTGAGGTCACGGACGGCAGGATCAAGCCTGTAAAGGTGTTCCGCATCCCGAGCTTCGTGACGGTGACAAAGTTCGTGATGATCACGAGCTCGTTCGGGATCATCATGAGCGATAAAAACAGTGTGAATAAAAGCGACTTTCCGCGGAAATCGAGCCGCGCGAACGCGTACGCCGAAAGGATGATCACTACGATCATGAGCGCGGTGGTCGTGAGAGTGAAGATGACCGTATTCAGGAAATACCTGCCGAGCGGCACCTCGGTGAACGCGGAACGGTAGTTCTCGAAGGTAGGCGCGAGAGTAAAGAATTTCGGGACGTACTCGCCGTTGTACGCGGCGTAATCCTTGAGGGACGTGAGCAGCATCCAGTAGAAGGGGAAGAGCACGAGAAGCGCCCAGATCCCGAGGAACAGGTAGGTCACTCCGGTCGCAACGCCCTTTCTTACACGCGCATTCCGCTCGATCTTTTCATAATCAGGTTTCTGTTCCATGCGCGCCTCCTTACACCTGGACCTTGTTCTTGCTGATCATCAGGTTGATGCAGGTGATGGTCAGCACGATCGCGAACAGGATGATGGCCGCCGCGGAAGCGTAGGACGGATACCCGCCGCCGTTTCCGTACAGCATGTCGTAGATATAGCCGACGATGGTATTCATGCCCGCCGAATTTAAGTCCGTCCCGAATAACGCGACAGCGTCGCTGTAGGCCTTGAACGCGCCGATGAAGCCCGTGATCACGAGATAGAAGATCATCGGCGAGATCATGGGCAGGGTGATCTTATAGAAGATCCGGAAGCGGGACGTCCCGTCCACCTTCGCGGCTTTGTAGTACTGCTCATTGACGGATGCGAGCGCGCTGGTCAGGATCAGGATCTTGAACGGCAGGACGATCCAGACGGTGTAGAAGGCCAGTACGAACATCTTCGCCCAGTACGGCCCGCTTATAAAGTCCACGGACTCCCCGCCGAACTTCCCGATCAGCAGGTTGATAAGACCCTCGCTGTAGGGGGTCTTCTTGAAAAGGATCATGAACACCAGGCCGACCGCCAGCGTATTCGTAACGTACGGCAGGAAAAATACGGTCTGGAACACCTGCTTCAGCGGCTTGATGGAATTCAGGCCCAGAGAGATCAGGAGCGCGAAGCCGGTGGAAAGCGGCACCGTGATGATCACGAGCAGGAACGTGTTCTTCACGGCCTGCAGGAAATAAGGATCGTGGAGCACGTAGGAGTAGTTGTAAAGACCCACCCCGGTATAGGACTGGGACGCGGAATTATAGCTTTCCTCAAACGAATAGACAAAAACGTCCACGAGCGGGTAAACCATAAAGACCGAGAGGAACGCTATGGCCGGGAGCAGGTAGAGCCAGGCTTTCAGGTTGTTCGATTTCATCGGCGGCCCCCCTGTGGATCATCCCGGAAACGTATGCGTTCCTCAGTTTCCGCGTTGAAGATAAAGAGCTTGTTCATGCGGATCCTGAACTTAAGGGCCTCCGCGTCCGTATCCGCGGGGACGTCCGAGTCCACGATCGTCCGGATGGTGCCGGTCACGCACGCGGGATGCTCCGCAAGGATGCTGGTGTCGCGGCCCATCGTTTCCTTCCGGATGGGGCGGAGAGTGAGGGTGCCCTCGGGGTCCGGCTCAAAGGCTTCCGGGCGGATCGCGGCAATCACCTTGCCCTCCGGCAGGCCCTTCGCGTCCCGTACGCGCTCCGTCCCGATATACAGCCCGCCGTTTCTGATCTCCGCGTCGAACACGGAGATGGGCGGCGTACCCAGGAACTTCGCGACAAACAGGTTGACCGGGTCTTCATAGACGTCCTGCGGCTTCCCGATCTGCTGGGCACGGCCCTCCTTCATGACGATGATCAGGTCCGAGATGCTCATCGCTTCGTCCTGGTCGTGCGTCACGAAGATGGTCGTGACCTTCGTCTTGACCTGAAGCTGGCGGATCTCTTCACGCGTTTCCAGGCGGAGGCGTGCGTCCAGGTTCGAAAGAGGCTCGTCCAAAAGGAGGACGTTCGGCTGCTTCACGAGCGCGCGGGCGATGGCCACACGCTGCTGCTGGCCGCCGGAAAGCTGATTAGGCTTCCTGTCCAAAAGCCGCTCGATCTGTACGAGCCGTGCGGCTTCCTTCGCCCGTTCGAGCATCTCTTCCTTTGTGGGACGTTCGGCTCCCTTCAGGTTCTCCAGCGGGAACAGGATATTATCCAGTACCGTGAGGTGCGGATAGAGCGCGTAATTCTGGAAGACCAGGCCCACGCCGCGCTTTTCCGGAGGCAGCTTCGTGACGTCCTCGTCTCCGAAGAAGATCTTCCCTTCCGTGGGCGTTTCAAGTCCCGAGATCAGGTTCAGCGCGGTGCTTTTCCCGCAGCCGGACGGCCCCAGGAGGCCGATCAGCTTCCCGTCCGGGATCTCCACGTCAAAGTCGTTCACGGCGATGGTGTAGACTTTCCCCTTTTTTTCGCGGCTTTTAAATTTTTTGGTGAGATGAGAGAGTACGATCTTCATGTCTTGGATCCCCCTTCCTGGGATGAGCCGGGCAGCGTCCCGGCGTTACAGCTCCATTATACAATAATATGAGGCAAAAACAACTCTGATTATGACGGGGCCCGGACAAAAACTCCTTTAAAATCTGCACAGACTGTTGTATATTATATGCAGTATGGCCTGACGAAGGAAGGGTGGAATGAAGAACTATAAGCTGGAGATCATGTACGACGGGAGCCGGTACTACGGCTGGGAGCGGCAGCCCGGAAAAGAGACGATCCAGGGGAAGCTCGAGCAGGTGCTTTCCAGGATGACCGGGGAGGCCTCAGAGGTCATCGGCGCGGGACGGACCGACGCCGGCGTCCACGCCCGGAAGATGACCGCGAACGCGCATCTCGCGACGGACCTCACGGAAGAGGAGATCCGCACCTACATGAACCATTATCTGCCAGACGACATCTGCGTGACTGACGTAAAGACTGCCTCCGACCGCTTCCACGCGCGCTACAAGGCGACCGGGAAGCTTTACACCTACACCTGCTACGTAGGGGAGCAGAAGCCCGTGTTCCGGCGGAAATTCGTAACAGTCCTCCCGGAGGTCCCGGACCTCGAAAAGATGCAGGAGGCCGCAAAGGTCCTCACGGGCACCCACGATTTTAAGGCCTTTTCCACAAATCCGAAGATGAAAAAGTCCACGGTCCGGACAGTGGACAAAATCGATATCGTCCGGAAAAAAGACTGTATTTACCTGAACTTCCACGGAGACGGCTTCCTCCAGAACATGGTCCGGATCCTCACGGGGACTTTGCTGGAGGCCGGATACGGGCGGATGAGTCCGGAGGATATCCGGAAGGCGCTTTCGTCCGGGGACCGGGCGGACGCGGGGCCGACCATGCCGCCCCAGGGGCTGTGCCTCATGGAAGTGGATTACGACTGAACGAAAATGACGTCCGAGGCCAGAAAAACTTCCGGCCGGGATGATCAATGAGACAGGAAAGGAAAACCATCATGAGCGGAATCGAACAGTATTTTGGAGAAGGATTTGACTGTGCCTGCGGAAGGCACCACCGGACGGCGTTCGGGAATTTCGAGCTTTCCCACGGGGCCATTAAAAAGCTTCCGGAGATCCTCAAAAACCTCGGCTTTAAGAAGCCCTTCCTCCTTTCGGATACGAATACGCACCTGGCGGCGGGCGCAGAAGTCGAGGAAGTACTCAAAGCTTCCGGCATTCCCTTTGTTTCACACATTCTGAAAAGCCCGGAGAACGGCAACCTGACCCCGGACGAGAGGACGTTCGGGAGCGCCGCAATGGGCCTTTCCGGAGAGCCTTCGTGCGACGTGGTCGTATCCGTAGGCTCCGGCACCATCAATGACACCGGGAGACTGTTAAGCTTCCTCACCGGACGTGAATTTCTGCTTGTTATGACCGCGCCTTCGATGGACGGCCTTGTGAGCGGCGTCGCGCCGATGATCTATAACGACCTGAAGACCACGTTCCCCGCCCACGCGCCGCTCGCATTGATCGGCGACCTCGACGTCCTCGTGAAGGCGCCGGATATCATGATCGCGGCGGGCGCCGGAGACATCATCGGCAAGTACAACTGCCTGAACGACTGGAAGCTGTCCAGGATCGTGAACGACGAATATTACTGCGAGACGATCGCCGGGATCATGGGTGAAGCGGTCAGAAAGACTGCGGAATCCGTGAACGGACTTGCGGCGCACGAAGAGCAGGCCATAGCGGACCTCACGGAGGCGCTGGTATTCTCCGGACTTGCGATGGACTTCTCCGGGAACTCCCGGCCGGCGTCCGGCGCTGAGCACCATATGGCGCACTACTGGGAGATGCAGGCGCTCTTTGAAAAGCGGCACGCGAACCTGCACGGGACCGAGGTCGGGATCGGCGCGGTCATCGCGCTGTCCGTATATGAGATCCTGGCTGGGATGGAAAAGCCGGACTTTGATGCGCTGAAGAAAGGCGCGTACGGCCGGATGCCGTATGAAGCCTGGGAGCAGGAGATGCGGCGCTGCTACAAAGAAGGCGTCGATGCCGTCCTGACCCTGGAAAAGACCGCGAAGAAGAACGATCCCGAAGAGCTGATCGCGCGGCTTGACAGGATCGAGGCGCACTGGGACGAGATCATCGCGCTCGCGAAGTCTGCCCCATCTCCTGAAAAGATCGATGAGATGCTTCTGACGCTTCACGGCGCAAGAAGGCCGTACGAAGTGGGTATTTCGAAGGATAAGGTGCACGACGCGATCATGTACGCGAAGGAGCTTCGGAACCGCTACACGGTGCTGCAGCTCATGTGGGACCTCGGAAAGCTTCCGGAGGTCGCGGACGTGCTTACGGAAAGGTACGGCGGGTGATCCATGGATCGTGGGAGAGCTGTAATCGGAGTGGATTTCGGCACGCAGTCCGGGAGAGCCGCAGTGTTCTCCGTAACTGACGGCGCGCTTCTTTCGGATGCCGTCATGGAATACCCTTCGGGGATCCTCACAGCGCTTCCGGACGGGACCGTTCTTCCGGAAAGCTATGCGCTTCAGAAGGCAGCAGATTACAGGACCGTGCTGTTTACGACCATCCGGGAAGCGGTGGAGAAGTCCGGCATGGATCCGGAGGACATAGTGGGTATCGGGATCGACGTGACCTCATCGACCTTCGTCCCGCTGGATGAAGGCGGACGGCCCCTTTCCGAGGACCCGGGATTTATAAACGATCCGCACGCCTATGTGAAGCTCTGGAAGCACCACGGTGCACAGGAACAGGCGGCGCGGCTCTCCGCGCTTGCGCTTGAAAGGAACGAGCCTTTTATGGAACGGGCCGGCGGCGTGATCAATTCGGAGTGGATGCTGCCGAAGCTGCTGGAGCTTTATGAGAAGGCGCCGGAGGTGTATGCGGAAGCGGCCCGGTTTACGGAAATTGCGGACTGGCTTGTTGAGCTCCTGACGGGAAACGTCACGCGCGGGATCTCCCACGCGGGCTATAAAATGCTGTACAGTAAAGAAGACGGCGGGCCGTCGGAAGAATACCTCGAGGCAGCGGCGCCGGGCTTTTCCGGGATCCTCGGGAAACTTCAGGGACCGCTCCTTGACGCGGGTGCGGCAGCCGGGTATCTTACAAAGGAAAGCGCGGATATACTGGGTCTGCCTTCCGGGATCACGGTGGCATCGTCGCTTATTGACGCGCACGTCACAGTCCCCGCGGCGGGGATCACCGGCAACGGCGAAGCACTCCTGATCCTGGGAACTTCCTGCTGCATGGTAGTCCTGTCCGACAAGGCACTTCCCGTGCCCGGTATCTCCGGGTGCGTGAAGGACGCCGTACTCCCGGGCTGCTACGCCTATGAGGCCGGACAGAGCGCCGTGGGCGACATGTTCGCCTGGGCCGCGGAGAACGCGGTGAGCCGTGAAGTGCTTGACGAAGCAAAAGAGTGCCATATTTCCGTGCATGAGATCCTGACCCGGCACGCGGCGGAGCTCGCCCCCGGTGAGATCGGGCTTTTAGCGCTCGACTGGTGGAACGGGAACCGTTCGTGTCTTGCGGACGCGGACCTGTCCGGGCTTATTCTGGGACTCCGGCTGTCCACAAAGCCGTGGGAAGTGTACCGGGCGCTCCTTGAGAGCAGCGCTTTCGGCATGCGGCGGATCCTTGAGGAGTTTTCGCGGGCAGGCGTGCCCATCGAAAAGGTGCGGGCGCTCGGGGGTATCGTCGGGAAGAACCCTTTGTTCATGCAGATCTACGCGGATATCCTGAAGATGCCGGTGTACGCGGGGAGCGTACCGTACGGGTCGGCGCTGGGCTCGGCCATTTACGCGGCTATGGCTGCGGGAAAGGGCCGCGGGGGCTATGACAGCCCGGAGGAGGCCATCCGCGCGATGGGCGACAAAAAGATCACGGTCTACAGGCCGGATCCGGAGGCCGCTGCCGTGTACGATGAGCTTTACCGCCTTTACAGCGCGTTGTATGATGATTTCGGTAAGAGTGCGGATCCTGTCATGCACCGTCTTCTTTCACTGAAGAACAGGAGCAGGGAGACGGCTGCCCCTCTGAAGGAGCAGGCTTGAATGAAGAAGCTGAAGGTACTCACAGTACTTTATTATATCATCCAGTGGACCTGGGGGCTTCCGCAGAACCTTTTGGGGCTTCTGCTTACCGTGATCGTCCGCCTTTCGAACAAGGGCGGCATTCATGAGCGGTACCGGAACGCGGTCCTCACGGACTGGAAGAAAAAAGGGTGGAGCATGGGGCTCGGTATGTTTGTGTTTTACGGGCACCGGGACTGCACGACGGACGTGGAGCGGATGATCCGGGCACATGAATACGGCCACACCATCCAGTCCGTCGTTCTGGGTCCGCTGTTCCTGCCGGTCATAGGCATCCCGTCCCTCGTGTGGGCGAACCTGCCGTACTTCCGGCAGTTCCGTGCGAAGAAGCACTATGATTACTACCGGTTCTACCCGGAAGCGTGGGCGAACAAGGCCGGCGCGTGGGCGAACCGGCTGGGCGATTTTAATCCGGTTAGTCACAGCGACGGCACTTATCTGGCATAACGTTCTGCATACAGAGACGGTTTTCTTGGCAGTGCAGTAAAGGAGGTTTATAACATGAAGAAATTTACGATCGAAATGAAGAACGGCGGGACGATGACCGGCGAGCTCTATCCTGATGTCGCGCCGATCTCCGCGGAAAACTTTGAGAAGCTCGCAAACAGCGGCTTTTATGACGGCCTGATCTTCCACAGGGTCATCCCGGGATTCATGATCCAGGGCGGATGCCCGAAGGGCACCGGAACAGGCGGCCCGGGCTACACCATCAAGGGAGAGTTCGCGATGAACGGCGTGAAAAATGACCTGAAGCACGAGCGGGGCGTTCTCTCCATGGCACGCGCGATGGATCCGGACTCCGCAGGTTCTCAGTTCTTTATCATGGTCGATGACGCGCCGTATTTAGACGGCCAGTACGCTGCGTTCGGCAAGGTCACTGTAGGCATGGATACCGCCGATGAGATCGTAAACGTGAAGCGCGACCGCTTTGACAAGCCGTTCGAGCCGCAGGTCATTTTGAGCATCAGAGTCACGGAGGAATGACGTGAGTTCAACAGTTAATTCGATCTTATCCTCGATCTTCGGGGATATTTCAGGCTCGCTTTTCTGGACGGTGCTGCTGTTCGGGCTGGGACTTCTTCTGCTCATCAAGGGCGGCGACTGGTTCGTGGACGGCGCGGTAGGCATCGCGCGGCGGTTCCACGTGCCGGAGATCATCATCGGGGCGACGGTGGTGTCGATCGGCACCACTCTGCCGGAGGTTATGGTGTCCGCGGGATCCGCGGTGAGCGGCCACGGCGAGATCGCGTACGGCAACGCGATCGGCTCCGTGATCTGCAACACAGCGCTTATTGCGGCACTGACCATTGCGATCCGTCCGGCGGATACGGACGGGAGAGCGCTCCGGGTACCGGTGCTGTTCTTCTTTGTGTCCGCGGTGTTCTATGCATTCAACGCCTATGTTTTTGGTGCATTTTCGCGGTGGACGGGCATCGTCCTCCTGCTGATCTTTGTTCTTTATATGATACTGAACGTACGGAACGGGCTTCTTGAGGCGCGGACGGCTATGACAGAGATGGATCCGCAGGACCAGGAAGAGGCAGGCCCGCTCTTTATGAGCGTCGTGCTGCTTGTTCTGGGCGCGTTCTTTATCGCCCTTGGCGCGGACCTTCTGGTGGACCACGGGACGGAGCTTGCCGTGCTCATGCACGTACCGGAGTCCGTGATCGCACTCACGTTTGTGGCGCTCGGGACGTCGCTTCCGGAGCTTGTGACGGCCATTTCCTCGCTTGTGAAGGGGCACAGCGCGCTGTCCCTCGGGAACGTCATCGGCGCCAACGTCTTCAATCTGGTGCTGGTAAGCGGGATGTCCGTCACGCTTTCACCGTTTAAAGTGCCCGTAGAGAAGCAGCTGTTCGGCAGGAACGCTTCACTTCTTGTGGATTTTCCCGTGATGTTCCTGGTGATGCTCATCCTGACGCTTCCCGCAGTTACCAAGGGGAAGCTTTCCCGCGGGCAGGGGATCGCGCTTCTTGCGATCTACGCAGCGTTTTGTATTTTCCAGTTTGCAGTCTGACGATACCGGGCTTAAAACGTCTTTAAGCCCAACATCTCATAAGACGGGGAAACGAGTATGAAAAAAGCGATCGCAGCCGGGCACTGCTGCCTGGACGTCACACCGGTCATTCCGGACAACGGGCTTACTGCCAGTCAGCTGTTTGCCCCGGGGAAGCTGACCGGCATTAACGGAGTGCAGATCCACACCGGCGGATCCTGTACGAATACGGGGCTTGCCATGAAGGTCCTTGGTGCAAACGTCACTCTCATCGGAAAGGTCGGGCGTGACGAATTCGGCGGCCTGGTCCGGGGGATCATCCGGAAGCACGGCGGTTCGGATGCAGCGGACCACATGATCGTTTCGGACGACGTGGACACGGCGTTTACGCTGATTATGGCCATCCCCGGAGTCGACCGGTCGTTTCTGTCTTTTCCCGGCGCCAATGACGCCTTCGTCCCGGAGGATCTTCAGGACGAAGTCCTTTCGGAAGCCGCACATTTCCATTTCGGCTATCCGTCCATGATGAAGCGGCTTTATGAGAACGACGGGGAGGGGCTTGTCCGGATGTTCCGGCACGTCAAGGAGCTGGGGCTCTCGACTTCGCTCGACACCTGTGCCATCGACCCCGCGTCCGACGCCGCAAGGGCGGACTGGATGAAGATCATCGAACGGGTGCTGCCGTACGTGGATTTCTTCATGCCGAGCATGGAAGAACTCTGCTATATGATGGATCCTGCGCATTTCCGTCTATGGGAAGTGCGTGCTGCCGGGAAGGAGCTGGCGGCTGTCTTTGATCTTGATACGGACGTGCGTCCGCTTGCGGACCGGCTCATGGCGCTGGGCGCGAAGGCCGTAGTCATCAAGTGCGGCGCGCCGGGGCTGTACCTTCGGACGGCAGGGAAGGACGTGCTTTCCCATGTCGGACCGAACCTTGAGCTTGACACGGACGCCTGGGCAGACCTCGATTTCTTTACGCGGAGTTTTGTGCCGGAGAAGGTACTGTCTGCGACCGGCGCCGGGGACACCTGTATTGCCGCGTTCCTCACGGCGCTTCTTGACGGGTGCGGCCCTTCCGAGTGTACGGAGCTTGCCGCGGCCACCGGGACGTCCTGCGTGGAAGCCTATGATTCGCTGAGCGGACTTCGCCCGTTCCCGGAGCTTCGGAAGAAGATCAGTGAAGGGTGGGCCCGGACCTGAAAAGCCGGGATACAGCAGAATATTACAGAAAAACTGCCGTTTTGTTCTGGCAGAGAACCGTTAAACGGTTTATGATGCTCATAAAGGTTGTTTTGAACACAAAAAAATAACGATAAAGGAGACCTGAACATGGCAAAGCAAGGAGATTTGGATGCTTTCAAGGCAAATGCCGCAACGGAGGACGTTGTGGACGTGACTAAGAAAGTCAAAGTCGGCATCATCGGGACAGGCTGGATCGCTGAAGCCCATGTGCTAGAGTATCAGAAGATGCCTGACGTGGAGATCGTCGCTATGGCGGACCTGATCCCCGGAAAGGCGGAGGCGTTCGCGGAGAAGATGGGTGTCCCAAACGTCCGGTTCTATCCGAGCGACAAGGCTTTGGTGGATGCGGAGAAGGATTTGGATGCGGTCAGCATCTGTACCTATAACCGCCAGCATGCACCGTGCGCCATATACGCGCTGGAGCACGGCTTAAACGTACTTTTAGAGAAGCCCATGTGTGTGACGCTTGAGGAAGCGATCGAGATCTGCAGGGCGGAGAAGAAGAGCGGCAAGGTGTTGTCCATCGGCTTCCAGCCCAGGCTGGACCCGAACATGCAGATGATCAAGAAGATCGTGCAGTCCGGCGAGCTTGGCCAGATCTATTACATCCAGACCGGCGGCGGCAGAAGAAAGGGCATCCCGACACCGTTCGGCACGAGCTTCATTGAGGACAAGACGGCAGGCCTGGGCGCTTTAGGCGACATCGGCTGCTATTCGCTCGATATGGTGCTGAATGCCATCGGCTACCCGAAGCCTCTGACCGTGAGCGGCTACAAGTCTGCGTTCTTCGGGAAGAACCCCGCGACCTTCACTTCCAAGGGGTATCCCGCGGAATACGCAGAGCTCTTTAACGTTGACGACTTCGCGGCGGCGTTCGTCCGTCTGGAAGGCGGCATCATCTTAGACTTCCGCATTGCATGGGATATGCATCTGGATACGCCCGGCGATACCATCATCATGGGCACCAAGGGGTCTCTCAGGGTTCCGTCCACGGAATGCTGGAACGGCTCGATCGGCGGCCCGATGAAGATCTACCACGACGTAGCCGGCGAGGGAGTAGAGACCGAGATCCCCATGCTGGAATCCCTTCCGCAGGGTCTATTCTACCACAAGCTGAGGAGCTTCGTGAACGCGGCCAAGACCGGCGGCAAGGCGCCCGTCCCGTCCAGCGAGATCATATACAACCAGGCCATCTTAGACGGCATCGTCCGCTCGAACGCGGCAGGCCGTGAGGTGGAGATCGAGATCCCGGAGATCTGATACAACTGAATCCTTTATGGGAGCAGCTCAGGAAGCTGCTCCCTTTTTTTATGCCTTCTTTAGCCTTCCCCCGCCTGTTCTATATACTTTCCCCCGCCTGTTCTATAAGCCTTCCCGCGCCGGGAGAAGGTGGCTGACCGGGGCTTTTCTTCATGATAAGCCCGGTCAGACGGATGAGGGGGAAACATATAAAAACATTGGAAAACCTTAAAAAATCTTCGAAAAAAACAAAAAAAATACTTGACAAAAAGTATACAATAGTATACAATCGTATACAGAAAGAATACAATACTTTCAGGAAAGAGAGAGCGTGCCATGGCAGGAAAAAAGCTGATCATTCCTCCCAAACGCTATCAGGGTATTACGTCCGTGGTGTCGGCCAGGCTCCCGAATGAAATGATCCAGAGCCTGGATCAGGTAGCGCTAGAGACCGGGAGGAACCGGAATGAGATCATCCAGATCTGTCTGGAATTTGCGATAGACAATCTGGAGACGGGTACTGTAAAGAGGGGAGGCAGTGTATGAAGGTCGTGAATATGAGCCGGAAGGACGAACTGTTCTGGAGCCTGAATATTGCGGTCTCCCTGCTGATCTTTATTGCGGTGTACGTGGTCAGCCATTCAGACGCTTTGGCCGGTGTGATATCCGGACACGCACATTCGGCACTGTTAAAGAAGGGTATAGAAAAAGTGATCTATGGACACGGCTGTGAATTTGCATTGGCCTGGACGCTGGTCTTTACGGCAGGCTACCAGTTCCGGGGATCGCTGGAAACCCTGAAAAAGGGCATGATCTTTGCAGCGTCCGGTGTGATCCTGACAGAAGTCATCCGGCTTACTGCAGGCCTGCCGCTTAACAGCGCTGTGGCTGGTTTATTTGTGGAGCTCTTTGCCTGTGCTTTGGGCGGAGCAGTGATCTTACTGCACGAGAAGGTACTGATATGATCAGAAAAGAATCGAATAAGGCTAAATATAAAAGATTTCTGCTGATGTTGATCGTATATATCATGCTGATGCTCGGCCTGTCCGTGAACCGGACGCAGGCGGAGACGGCATCGGCACCGGAGATCCGGAGCGCCGCGGAGCAGCTTAAGCTGATCTCGGAGCAGGAGATGAACTGATGCTTTAAACTGTCACATGGCGGGGCTTCCGCCTCCTTTGAGGTCCTTTCATCCCGGACCTCAAAAAAGCCCCGCCCATTCTCCCGAGGTGCCGGTCAGTGGATGACCAGCACCTCGAAATCATCAATACGGTCTACAGGGACCGTGAGATAACCGTTCTCAGACGCGATCGTCCGGGGACGGTTTTCTTTTCTCACCAAAAACTGCACCTCCGCGGTATCCCTGCCTTCTGCAGGAATGCGGACCGTAAGCCCGTATACCGGCAGGATCCAGTGGCAGTAGCCGATGACGTTCGCGAACGACAGGTTTGTGAGATGGATCACACGGGCGTTCCCTTTTCGGAAAACCGCTGTGTCGATGTACCCCGGGCCCTCTACGGTGACCGGAAGCTCCTCACGCATCACGGAAAGCACCGCGTTCGACAGCAGCCTGAAGTGGTCCGGAAGACGGCTGCGGCCCGCGCAGCGGTCGATATCCGCCGCAAGATACACGACGTTCGACCCGGTTTCAAGAGTCCCTGTAAAAAACGGGTGGAGTGTTTCGTCTGTCTCCCGGATCCAACTGAATTCCGGCGGGAAGATCGGGAACGGCTTAACGTAACCTCCGGACGGCACGAGCGGCCCGCGAGACAGTACGCGGCGTATGCCGCCCCCGAACCCGAGGATCTCTGTGTCTTCAAAGCCGGAAAGAAGGCCCGGAGCAGTGCGTGAGTCTTTCGGCAAGGACAGATACGTATGGGCGAGCGGATATTCCCAGCTGGACGGCTGGCTCGTGAATGCACCTTCGTACGTTTCTGTCATCTGAAGTCCCAGGGCATCGAGGATCAGGCATTCTTCCCGCGGCTCACCGTTTTCCGTGAGGATACCGGGACAGCCGGTCACCACCAGGTTCTTTCCTTCACGGATCAGTTCGAGAATACTCTCGATCTCTGTGTCAGACATCGCCGCAATATCCGGGAGCACCAGCGTGTCAAAACGGTTCTTGTACCTGATCAGGTCACGGATGTTCAGGGGCAGGAAGGGGATGCGCGCTTCGTGAAGCGCGGAGAGCATGCCGCGCCATGGGTAGGCGACCCGCTCGCGGACCTCATTCCGGCCGTAAAAGACCGCGTTGTCCTGGCTCCAGACCACTGTAACGTTCGCGAGGCTCGTCCTGTCATAGAGCCATTCTTCATTCTCCGCATGCCACTGAAAGAAGGGCACCGGCGTCTCGAACTGTCGCCTGTCCCGGGTACCGCCGCCAATGTGGTGGTACCACGGCGAGATCCCGCCGGCCGCGCCGGAAACCGTCCACATCCTTGTCTCCTCATACGGGTTCGCGGAAAGGCGGAACGTCCGGTCCCCGCGCACGTAATTCGCGAGGCTTTCCGGAATAATCAGGTCTTCCCGGGATGCGAGATGAAGCAGGTCCCCGTTCTCATGATTCTGCTCGAACCCGTTCAGCAGATCGCGGCTCTGGTGGTCCGTGAAGACGAATTCGGAGCGGGAGAGAAGCGCGTGGACGTCGGAAAGAGAGGTGTCCGCAGGATCTGCGTTGATCATGCCGAACCAGAGGCAGTCTGGGCCGCCGGCCTTTTTGGCGGTCTCATTGAAGAGGTCCCAGTTCTCCGTCCGGATGTTCATGCTCCAGCGGATCCATTTCCGGTAGACGGGGTCGTCAAAGTCAGGCGCTTCGGGAAGAAAGAGACCGGTATCCTGAAGAAACCGTTCTCTGCAGTTTCTGCAGTAGCAGATCTGATCCCTCCCCATGCCTTTCCAGCTGTTGTCCGCAAACCCGGCCGGGTGGTAGCGTTCGATGATCTCCGTGAGCACCGCGGGGATGTATTTTTTGTAATAATCACTGTTCACACAGGAAAAGAAGCGCCCCTGCGAGGTCATATACCGGCCGTCCTGATCCACACAGAACCAGTCCGGGTGCGCGTTCACGAATTCTTCCGTCGCGCGGTTAATGTCCATCCGGGCGATGACTGTGAGCCCTTCTGCCTTGGCTGCCTCGGAAAAAACCCTGAAATAATCACCGTCGCCAAGGGTCTCCGCACGGTACTGGAGACCGAAGCAGCTCGGATAATAAGCGACGATCCCCCCGCAGTTCACGATCACGCCCTCTATGCGCGTCCTTTTCCACTGTTCACGCCAGAAATCGATGTTGTTCCGTTCCGGATCGTCCTCCGTCAGGTTGGTCTGTCCCCAGCGTTTCACGCGTCTGTACCAGGGGAGCATTGTAGTCTGTTCTGCCATAGTTCGCCTCCTCAATAACTATAAAAAACAGAAGCCGGGAATATCCGGCTTCTGACTGTATACAATTGATTTACGCGATCACCGCACGGTGATACACCTTTTTGCCTTTACGGATCTTCACGCCTTCCTTGAGCGCGTCCTTACCGACCATGTAACCAATGTCGGAGATACCGTTTCCGTCTACGGAGATGCCGCCCTGGGTCACGAGTCTCCGTGCTTCGCTGCGGCTTGAAGCAAGTTTCAGGGAGACCAGGAGGTCCATGATGTTGAAGCCGTCTTCCGGAACGTCTGCATCCGCGAATTCCGTGGTGGGCATGTTGGAGTCATCGCCGCCGCCCGCGAACAGGGCATGAGACGCGTCGCGCGCCTTAACGGCTTCTTCCTCTCCGTGCACGAGCTTTGTGAGCTCAAACGCAAGGATCTCCTTCTTTTCATTGATGCGGCTGCCGTCCCAGGCGTCCATCGCCTCGATCTCTTCAAGCGGAATGAACGTGAGCATGCGGATGCAGTTCATGACGTCCGCGTCGTCCACGTTCCGCCAGTACTGGAAAAACTCGAACGGAGTGGTCTTTTCAGGATCAAGCCAGACGGCGCCTTTTGCGGTCTTGCCCATCTTTTTGCCTTCGCTGTTCAAGAGGAGGGTGATGGTCATCGCGAACGCGTCCTTGCCTTCCTTTTTCCGGATGAGCTCCGTGCCGGCCAGCATGTTGGACCACTGGTCATCGCCGCCGAACTGCATGTTGCAGCCGTACGTTGTGTACAGGTGCCAGAAGTCGTAGGCCTGCATGATCATGTAGTTGAACTCTAAAAAGCTCAGGCCCTTTTCCATACGCTGCTTGTAGCATTCCGCGCGGAGCATGTTGTTCACGGAGAAGCATACGCCCACTTCACGAAGCAGCTCAATGTAATTGAGGTTCAGAAGCCAGTCCGCGTTGTTCACGAGGAGCGCCTTGCCTTCGCCGAATTCAATAAAACGGGCCATCTGCTTCTTGAAGCATTCCACGTTGTGGTCGATGGTTTCTTTGGTCATCATGGAGCGGAGATCCGTACGTCCGGACGGGTCGCCCACGTGGGCAGTGCCGCCGCCCACCAATACGACGGGCTGGTTTCCCGCCATCTGGAGCCGCTTCATCAGGCAGAGCGCCATGAAGTGACCGACGTGAAGCGAGTCCGCGGTAGGATCGAAGCCGATATAGAACTTCGCGCCGCCGCGGTTGATCAGCTCGCGAATCTGTTCTTCGTCTGTCACCTGCGCCAGCAGCCCTCTTGCCTGTAATTCTTCATAGATCTGCATGATAATTTTCCTCCTTATTCCGCCGATGTAGTGGCCGGCGGACATATTTCAAATATTCTAACACAAATGTGCGGGAGGTGCAATTCTTTTCTTTCGAGTCACGATCCCGCCGACTGATAATGCCGGACGCCGATCCGCCAGATGAGCCAGCACGGGATCAGGAAGAGGAGTGACGGCAGCGGACTCCAGGGAAGCCACCAGTCGGTACGCTTTCCTATGAGGTAAAGCAGCGGGTAGTACTGAGTAAGCGTGTACGGGATCACGATGGTACAGATCAGCAGGAATTTATCTCCGTAAATACTGAGCGGATACTTTCCGTGCTCGCGGAAGCCGTCCGTGAAAATATTCATGAACTCGAGCCCCTGCAGAGTGAAGAAGCAGAGCCCGGCGCGGATCATGTGGAGCCCTGAAAAGAGCAGGGTCCCGCAGACGATCATGTTGAACAGGGTCAGGCCCTTCAGGAATGTCCAGTTCACCTGGGCCTTGATGACGCCGTAGACGATCATGATGATGCCCTGGATGAGCCTCCCGATCCGGGAAAGCTCGAACTGGCTCCCGAGAACCTGAAGCACATGGTTCCGGGGCCGCAGGAGGATCCTGTCAAACTCCGCACGTCTTACGGTCACGGCAAAGCGATCGAAGCCCCGCGCCCACATCTCCGCTATGGAGAACTGCAGCTGCACGATCCCGGCGCAGAGGATCACGTCGTTCAGGGTGAAGCCCTTGATGACCGGGAACCGCTGGAAAATGAATATGAGGCTCAGCAGCGTGGATACTGTGGCAATGGTCTGTCCGAGGATCGTAAACATAAAGGAAGACTTGTACTGCATCGAGCTTCGGATATTCAGGGCAACGTAGTGGCGGTAAAGCCGGAAGCTGTGTCTCTTCATACGTTAACCTCCCTGTACGACCGCGCGCTTTTCCGCGCTTGATAATAGGAGCTTCCCGATTCCTAAAAAAACGAGGAGCCAGAAAAACTGTAAAACGACGGCGGTGACCATCGGCGTGCCGGAAAGATCTCCGCTGTAGATCCTGAGCGGCACGTTCTGCATGCCCGCAAACGGCAGGAGCTCCGCGATCTTCCGGAGCTTTTCCGGGAAAAAGGGGATCGGGATGATCTGGCCGGACATAAATTCCACGATGGCCGGGAAAAACAGCCGGACGCCCGTGGGAGAGATGGTCTTCATCGCGAGGCCGTAGATGATCATGAGGAACGCGACTGTCAGGAGGAGGCCCACGACCATCGTAAGAAGAAACAGGAAAAAGTGCGCGGCGCTTGCGGGCCGTCCCAGACGGAACGGGTGCGGCAGGACCATCGCGAGAAGCAGAACCGGCGCAAAGCGAAGCATTGCTTCCGAAAGGCGCATGGCCAGATTCTTCGCGTACCACATGCCGTAGAGGTCCACGGGACGCGCAAGCTCGTAGGATATGCCGCCGTCCGTGATCATGGTGAAGATGTCTTCATCGTACCGCCAGGTGATAAACACGGCCAGGAACGCCTGCTGGAGCCAGATGTAGGAGACCATCGCCTGGAAGGACATGGGAAACGCCGATGGATTCGACTCATAGAACGCCCGGTATGCACCGATCAGCATGAAGCCCCAGAAAAACTGCGTCACGAGTCCGGCGATGGCCGCCGTCCGGTACTGAAGCCCCATGGCGAGCCGCAGGCGGAAGAAGGAAAAGTACTTTTTCACGAAAGGTCTTCCTCCTCTTCCCGATTATCGAGTTCGATCTGCCTGTAGAACTCCACCAGGGACTCGTCCAGGCTCTCGCCCTCCCGCCGGATGTCCGAAAGAGTGCCGTTGAGGAGCAGCTTTCCTTTTCCAATCATCATGACCCGCTCGGACAATGCTTCCACGTCCTGCATGTCGTGGGTCGTCAGGATCACAGTGGTCTGCCGCCTTTCATTGACGTCCCGGACAAATTTCCGGACCGCAAGCTTGGACGCTGCGTCCAGGCCGATGGTCGGTTCGTCCAGGAACAGGATCTTCGGACTGTGGAGGAGGGAAGCGGCCAGCTCGCACCGCATGCGCTGACCGAGAGACAGCTGGCGGGCCGGCGTCGTGAGAAGCTTTTCGAGGCGGAGGAGCGCGGTCATTTCCTCAAGGTTTTCATTGAAGACGTCGTCCGGGATATCGTAGATGTCCTTCAGGAGCGCGTAGGAGTCTCCTACGGGCACGTCCCAGAAGAGCTGCGTCCTTTGTCCGAACACCACGCCGATCTCCCTCGTGTACCGCATACGGTCCTTGTAGGGCACGAACCCGTTGCATTCGACTGTCCCGGAGTCCGGGTACAGGATCCCGCTGAGGATCTTGATGGCCGTGCTTTTCCCGGCGCCGTTCGGACCTAAGAGCCCGACGATCTCCCCGTCCGGAATATCGAAGGACAGGCCGTCGAGCGCGCGGATCTCCGTGTAATCGCGGCGGAAAAAGGCCCGAAGCGTCTCGCGTGTGCCGGTGCCCCGGCGCGCGACTTTGTAGGTTTTCACAACATTTTCAAGATGGATCATGGCAGATGCCTCCTGTGGTTTTGCGGTTGCTGCGAAACAAGAAACTGTGTGAATTTTTGAAAAAACGAAAGGAAATTAAATATATCATCTGAAACCATGGGATGTCAACTGTTTTGTGAAAAGAATTCCCGGCGGTATTGAAAAACGAATTTGAGAATGTTAAAATCTAAATAACATTGATCCGCCGGAACGGTGCGTGCTTCGATCCGGCGTCACACTGAAAAGGAGGGAGCTATTATGTCTGAATTACTGTCTACCATAGGTACATGGGCTGCAAGTACGGGCATTAAGATCGTTATTTCGATCGTGATCCTGATAGTAGCCTTTAAACTGCTGGATTTCCTGGCTAACAAGCTCTGCAAGGCGAATGACAAAACGCAGAAGCTGGATCCGACCATCTTTAAAACGCTCGTTGGCGCCGCCAAGGTGCTCCTGAAGATCCTGGTGGTGGTCTGCATCATCGGCTATCTGGGCATCGATACCACCGCCATTGCCGCGATGATCGCGTCACTTGGCGTTGCCATCGGCCTCGCCGTGAACGGTGCGGTCGCGAACATGGCCGGCGGCGTGCTGCTTCTTGTAACGCGTCCGTTTAAGCTGGGCGACTTTATTGAGTGCGGCGGCTCCATGGGTACCGTCGAGGAGATCACGCTGAACCATACGAGGATCGTGACGCTCGACAACCGCGTGGTATACATCCCGAACGGGACGGCCTCCACGGCTACGGTCATTAACTATTCCGAAAAGGACATCCGCCGCGTAGACCTGACGTATTCGATCCCGTACACGCAGGACTTTGCGAAGGCTGAGGAAGTGATCCTGGCTGTTGCGGAAGCGGAAGAGAAGGTCCTGAAAGACCCCGCGCCGTTCGCCCGTGTCCTCAACCAGGGCGAGACCGGCCACGAGATCACCGCACGTATGTGGTGCAACAGTTCGGAATATTGGGACACCTACTTCGATCTTCTCGAGAAGACCAAGAAGGCCCTCGGCGAGGCAGGCTTCACCGCCGGCCACCAGCAGGTAGACGTTCATATGATGAACAAATAACCGAACACAAAAAGTTCACAGAAAAACTAGCACTCACCTCTTGACAGTGCTAACAAGCTGCGCTATAATGCCTTCAGAACGCGGGAGGAAACAAAAAACACCCCGTTCCGAAACGCCGGAAGCGCCGAAAGGGCGGCCCGGCGCGGGTCTTCGAAGGATCAGGGATGCGACGTGCAGCCGGGTCCGGTACCCGGGTGACTGACCATCCGGTACATATAGAGAAAAGCACTGTAAGGAGGAAAAAACAATGTTATTACCCAGCATCTTTGAAAATGATCTTTTTGACAACTTTTTCGGATTCCCGTTCGATGAGGGAAGGAGGGAGAGACGTCAGGAAAATACAGCGTCCCAGGAGAATGAGAACCTGCCGGCAAAGCGGTTCTTCAGGACCGGACAGGCACTCATGAGGACCGATATCAGAGAGACCGACAAGGCGTTCGAGCTTGAGATCGATCTCCCGGGCTTCGCAAAGGATGACGTCAAGGTCGCTCTTCATGAAGGCTACCTAACCGTTTCCGCGGAGAAGAACGAAGAGAACGAAGAGAAGAAGGAAGGCAAGTACCTCCGTAAGGAGCGGTTTGTGGGGTCCTGCGAAAGACGCTTCTATGTGGGCGACGATGTCACCGAAGAGGACATCAAGGCCGCGTTTGAGTCCGGCGTCCTGAAGCTTACCATCGCGAAGAAGGAAGCGAAGCCGGTTAATGAGAAAAAGTACATTACGATCGGGTAACCGAATAAGGAAAGAACCGCCTGCGGGCGGTTCTTTTTTTATGCCTCATTCTGTTCTCACAACCGTCACCGGCTTCATCTTCACGTTTCAGTTTCCTTCTTCGTTGTTGTTTTCCGCGAACAGGAAATGGAGCAGCTCCGGCAGGTATTTCGCCCAGGCGGCCTCGCAATGTGTCTGCCGCGTATCCAGAATGTACATGCTGTGCAGCCGATCCATGCCTTTTTCCTTGAACTTCCGGTACACGGCCAGCACATAGTCCACACTGGTCACGTCGATGCCCTGGTCGCCGTTATAGAAGGCGATGCGGTGGTCGGCTATGCGCGAGAAATCGTAGTCGTCGAGGTATGCGAGCAACTTCTCAAGATCGAACATCGGGAAGCCCGGGGAGCAGACGATCGCCCGTCCGAAGACCTCCGGATTCCGGAGCATCATGTAGTACGACGCGGAGCCGCCGGCGGAGATGCCGCCTATGCAGGTGTGCGCGGGATCCGGGAGCGTCAGGAAGTTTTCATCGATCAGCGGCTTCAGCGTGGAGACCACGAATTCTGCGTAGGTGCCGGTGGAGCTTTCTCCGTCGATGATCGGGATCCGGTGTCCGTTCACGACTACGCCGCGGCCGCCCCGCTCGAACGGAGGCGTCAGCTCGTTGCCGCGGTCTTCGGAATTGTCGATGCCGACTACGATCGCGGAAAAGCCTTCGCCGTGAAGGCTGCTGACCGCGCGGTCCGCTCTCAGCTTGTAACGGCCGTCGCCGCACTCGAAGACGCCCTGGCCGTCGTGAAGGTAGATGACCGGGAAGCGCTTTTCGCCGTCATAATCCGCAGGCAGCCACACGAGGATGCGGCGGCGACGGTGGTCGGGATATGGCACCATTTCGAGTTCAAAGGTCTGTATGGTTCCTTCCGGGATCAGTTCGGGGTGGTCGTAGGGTCTAAGGTTCAGGTTCATGAGTTTATTCTCCTTTTCTTATTTGTCAGGTGTTGAATCTAAAGCGGTACATATAGTATAACATGAATCAGGAAGAGATTACAACTGAGGGCGAGAGAAGCCTTATATTTCAAGGAGGATGAAAACATGTTTAAGATCGCAGTACAGACCGGAGGCGTGGAAGAAACTTACGGGGTCGAACAGGCCTACCGGATGATCAGTGAAGCCGGCTTTGACGCGGTGGACGCGAATATCGATCACCTGCTTCCCTATCATGATATCGTGAATAAGAGGATCCCCCGTTGCTTCCTCCCGGGCTCCGGTGACCTGGAGATCGTGGAAGCGGTAAAGCCGTGGGGTGACGCCGCGAAAAAGTACGGGCTCGAAAACTACCAGGCGCACGCGCCGTTCCCGTCGCTCCTCACATCGGACGTAAACGACCCGGAGTTCGACGATCTCCTCATTGAAGTGCTCAGAAAGAGCATCATCGGTGCGGCGGCCATCGGCTGCCATAATCTGATCATCCACCCGTTTTTCCGGGACTACGAGCACAGGATGAAGCCCGGCGAAGAGTGGGAGGTCAATATCGACCGGTATTTACGGCTTGCGGGAACGGCCCGGGAACACGGCGTGGTGATCAACCTCGAAAACATGTTTACGAACTACCGCGGAAAGATCTACGGCGCGATCTGTAACGATGGCGTAATGGCCGCGAAATACGTGGACGCCCTGAATGACGCCGCCGGTGCGCAGTGCTTCGGCTTCTGTCTGGACACCGGCCACGCGCTCCTTGCGTCCAAAGATATCCGGCAGTTTATGAACGACCTCGGAAGCCGCATCACCTGTTTCCACGTCCATGACAACGACGGTGTGGACGACCTTCACCGTGCGCCGTATTCCGGGAGGCTCG
>JAFRVD010000068.1 GCA_017441825.1 Lachnospiraceae bacterium | reverse complement strand
GATCGAGAAGGCGCATCCGGACGTGTTCAACATTCTGCTGCAGGTCCTGGACGACGGCCAGATCACGGACTCCCAGGGCAGGCGCGTGGACTTCAAGAACACGGTCATCATCATGACCTCGAACTGCGGAGCCGAGAGCATCGTCACCCCGAAGACACTGGGCTTCAGTTCCCACCAGGACGACCAGAGGGACTACCAGGTCATGAAGGACCACGTCATGGAAGCCGTTAAGCGGACCTTCCGGCCGGAGTTCCTGAACAGGATAGATGAGATCATCGTTTTCCATCCGCTTACGAAGGAAAACATGTCCGACATCGTCAACATTATGGTAAAGGACCTTTCCAAACGGGCGCTCGCGCAGATGAACCTGACATTAAGGTTCAGCCCGTCTGCGAAGCAGCTCCTTACGGAAAAAGGCTATGACCCGAAATTCGGCGCGAGGCCTTTGCGCCGCGCCGTTCAGAACCTGATCGAGGACGAGCTTGCGGAGAAGCTTCTTCAGGGAGAATTCAACGCAGGCGACACCGTCCGGATCGGTAAAGAAAAAGATGAGATCACATTTACTAAGAGTACGGTAAAGGAGGAAAAATGAAGACCGTCAGCAATTTGATCAGCGGCAGCGATGATGAACTCCTTTCGTTCGGCGATTTCACGCAGGACGAAAAGAAGAAATTTAACGACTTCGATTACCGCGGAGACATGTACTATGTGAAGACCTTCAAAGAGATCACGAAGCTCGAGAAGAACGGAATGTTCGAGTTCGAGGCTGTTCCCGGATGCGCCGTGTTCGACTATGAGTCAGACGTGGATTACAAGGCGTTTGACGTAACCGGCAACGGTGATACCCAGATCGTGGTAGCCGTTGAGGACGGTGCGGAATACGCACTCTATATTAACGGAGAGCTTGCGGATGAGACGTTTGTGGATATCAGCGGGAAGTTCTGCATCAACGTAACGCTGGATCCGGACGTCCCCGTTACGATCGAACTGGAGAGACGCTGATGGCAAAAAGCACGACCGTATTTTTCTGCAAGGAGTGCGGCTTTGAGTCCGCAAAATGGATGGGGCAGTGCCCCGGATGCCATGCCTGGAATACGTTCACAGAGGAGCCGGTGCGGAAGTCCGCACCGGCATCTCCCGTTAAGAGGGAAAGCCGCGCTTTCCGGGGGACGAAGTCTGTTTATATCCGTGATATCGATCTTTCAGAGAGCAAAAGGATCCCTTCCGGGATGGAGGAACTCGACCGTGTTTTGGGCGGCGGGATCGTACCGGGGTCTCTGGTGCTCCTCGGCGGCGACCCCGGTATCGGGAAATCCACGATCCTTCTTCAGGTCTGCCGGTATCTCTCTGAACACGGAACAAAGGTGCTCTATATTTCCGGTGAGGAAAGCCTGCAGCAGGTCAAGATGCGGGCGGTAAGGATGGGTGAGTTTACGGGTGATATGAAGCTCGCGTCCGAGACGAACCTCTCGGACATTGAGGAGCTCATGCGGGAAGAGAAGCCTGAAGTCGCGGTCATCGACTCGATCCAGACGATGTACCGGGAGGATATATCATCGGCGCCGGGCTCCGTATCACAGGTCCGTGAGTGCACGAACGCGCTTCTTCAGATCGCGAAGCAGGACGGCGTCATGATCTTCCTGGTAGGCCACGTCACAAAGGAAGGGACAGTGGCAGGACCCAGGGTTTTAGAGCACATGGTGGATACGGTCCTTTATTTTGAAGGCGAGCGTTCCATGGATTACCGGCTGATCCGCGCCGTGAAAAACCGCTTTGGCGCGACCAATGAAGTGGGTGTGTTCGAAATGACAGGAGAAGGCTTAAAAGAAGTCCCGAATCCTTCTGATTACATGCTTTCCGGGCGGCCGGAGCAGGCATCCGGGTCGGTGGTGACCTGTGTGATGGAAGGGACGCGGCCGATGCTTTTGGAGATCCAGGCGCTGGTCTCCAAAACCAGCTTTGGGCTGCCGCGAAGGACCAGCGTGGGCATCGATTACAACCGGGTCAACCTGCTTATTGCCGTACTCGAGAAAAGAGCGGGTCTGCCGCTTTATGAGTACGACTGCTATGTCAACATTACCGGCGGGATGAAGATCAGCGAGCCCGGGATCGACCTCGCGATCGTGATGGCGCTCGCGTCAGGCTTAAAGGACGCTGCCGTACCGGATAAGATGATCGTTTTCGGCGAGACAGGGCTTGCCGGTGAGGTCCGGGGCGTGTCGCAGCCGGGGGTCAGAGTGAGAGAGGCAGTGAAGCTTGGGTATGAGCGGTGTGTGGTGCCGGAAGCGAACAGGAAGGGGATTGAGAAAAACCTGTTGAAATACTGTGTTTTTGTACGCTCTGTGAGGGAAGCTGTTGGATTGCTGAAGTGAACAAGCTTAGGCCTCACTTCCCCGGCTGGGAAGTGAGGTGTCTTCATCGAAGTTTTATCTCCCCGACGGGGAGAAAAAACGCGCGCGCTCAAAAAAGATGCTGCTTAAGCAGCCTCTTTTTTGACGCTGAGTGCAACACATTAAAAGGGCGTCATCCCTAACGGGATGACGCCCTTTTAAGTGTGCATAGCTCGTACGAGAATCGAACTCGTGTTTCCGCCTTGAGAGGGCGGCGTCTTAGCCGCTTGACCAACG
>JAFRVD010000067.1 GCA_017441825.1 Lachnospiraceae bacterium | reverse complement strand
TTCACGATCAGGTATTCGCCTGCAGAAAGAGTATCTGTCAGTTCGTATCTCGCCGTATCACCGGGCGTCGGATCCGGTGTCGTTCCGCTTTGCGTCCCAAGAGTTACAGTTGCAGTTTTAACACTGTTAGACTCTGTGACGTCTGTACCGTTTTCATCGTAATATGCAAAGTTCAGAGTGGCAGTATTCCCACTGGAAGCAACAGTTACAAGAAGACCTTTACCCTTAACAAATGCACTTCCGGAATTTGTATTGTAAGTGTTCTCATAGTCGCTCATGCAGCCTGCTCCACCATAGTAGAAATTGATAGTCTTGCTGCTGCCGCTGCTGTTATATGAGATCGAATTTGTACCTCCTGGACCATAAATCTGATCATAATAAGTATCAGATAGTGTATGGTTATGTCCCCAAAGGAATACGATAGTCTGGTTATTATTTGTCACAGCATTATTGAGAACGTCAATAATCTGACTCGCACCGGTAGTAGTCCTAGAATAACCGTTACTAAAATAGTGTAATGGAAAATGTGTGATAATAAAGATAACTTTATTGTTTCCAGCTGAACTCAGGAAACTTGTTAGAGAGGACACCTGGTTAGAATAGCTTTGAGTGTCACTCTCAGAACCAAGGCAATAAACAATGTAGTTATCGCCTTCAGCGCTTGTTTTATTAACTTCGAACTTCCCCCTGATTGCATCGTTTTTATATGCTCCACTTGTATAGGAAGCATATTTAAAATCTCCTCCCGAGGCGATTTCATGGTTTCCCGTCGTATAGACACCGGTAACACCAGCTTCTGCGACTACATCCATGTCAGCCTTCGTCAGATCCCAGTAGCCTGAAGCACCAGCTCCTGCCATATCGCCGCCAAAAGCCATAACATCAACTTTCCCGTTTGTACCGAGTTTTTCCTTGACATTGGTGAGCCATTCTTTAAGACGATTCGCAGCCACATTGCCTGATTTATTATGGGTGTCCGACGTAAACGCAAGCACACTCGCACCTGACGAGTTTTTTGCCGACGCCTCCACATAGTTACTCTCTTCGAAGATCACTTCTTCGAGCTCAGGCTCTTCCTCAATGATCTCCTCGATAATCTCTTCGATGACCTCTTCCTGAGCGTCACCTTCTTCTGCTTCCGCCTCTTCAGCTTCCGCCTCTTCGTCCTCTTCTTCCGCTACTTCAGCTTCAGCCTCTTCTTCGGCCTCTGCCAAAGCCTCTTCGCCTTCCGCGGCGTCTGCGTCAGCATCGCCCTCCGCCTCGAGGGCTTCTGCATCTTCAGCCGTTTCTTCGGAAATGATCTCGACGATCTCTTCGATCCCCTCGATCTCTTCCGCGCGAACTGTTGCAGACGGAATCATAGACAAGATCATGACCATGCTTAAGAGCATTGCCAGGAGCTTTCTCCATCTCTTCATTCGTTTCTTCCTCCTGTGTAGTTTACTGTTTTACCATGCCGCCGATGGACTATTCTTCGTCCCCGGTATCGGCCGGCAGTTCCGTCCCGGCTTTTTGCGCCGGGCGATGATGCCCCGCTTCCTTCTTCAGCGGCCTCTTTTGAAGGCTCCTGAAGGTTTCCGCATCAGGCGTAACGGGTGTGACGTCAGAGGTCCCGGGAGAATCGTCATCGACGTGAGAGGCCGCCTCTTCCGTCTCGTCTCCGCCGGGTTCTCCGGGTATATATACAGCCGTGCCGTTCACAATGTACCGTTCAGTGAGCTCCTCCAGGGTCACGCACGAGTAGACCGCCACATCAGAGAGGTCCAGACGTGCCATGCCTGAAAAACCTTCATCAACGGTACATTGGAACGTACACAGCACTGTATCTTCAGTACTGGAATAATCAACCGTGAGGGCCACGCCGGTGACCATCAGCGATTCTTCGGTAAACTCCAAAAGGTCAAAGCCTAATGTTCTCTTCAGATCCGGCGCCAATGCTCCGGAGCCCGGCAAATAAGTGAGGCCGTCCGGAATGACCAGCGCCATCTGCACCGCACCAAAGTCTGACACGGGGCCTAAGACGACTGTAAAGTTTATGGTATCGCCCGGCGACGCCTCTTCTCTGTCCGCTTCGATCGATATGGTCGTGGAGGCCACCGTTTTAGGCGCCAGACTGACGAGAATGAGCAGCACAACCAAAGCAAAAAGAGCAGTTTTTTGTATTTTTTTATTCATCTCTCCTGATTGCTTTCGGGGCTTTCTCAGGCCCTGCTGTTTTTTGTTTCAGAACCATCTCAGTTATCTCATGATTTGATCCTGATGCCGTAAGGAACTCTATGGGTTTTCTTGGTTTTCTCCGTCTAATTTTAACAATTTTTCCCGCTATATGTTAAGTCGTATTGAACAGTATTTATTGTACCAAAACGCTTGAATTTAAGACTCGATTGTTGTATAATAAAACTTGATTTTTGAAAAATCGTATGGATGCAGGGTTCTTTTATAGCATTCATAAAATATGCGTGGATTATAACCTGTCCCCCAGAGTTCAAGTCAATAAAATGAGCCCAATTCACACACAATTGTTGATAACTAAATTTAACAAGTTTTTCAGTATCCATTTTTTCCGGAGCATTTTATGAAAACTGCTGCATTCTTTAAAGTAAATCAAGTCGCCCATGCGTGCTCCGTCAGCCGGGCGACCATTCTGAGGCTGGAAAACGACGGTCTCATCACCCCCTCCTTCAAGGACCCGGATTCGGGGTATCGTTATTACAGCGTGGAGGATCTCATGAGGGTCCGCATGATCCTTTCGCTCAGGAACTCCGGCTTCAGCTCTGCCCTGATCCAGAAGTACCTGGCCCAGCCCGACGATGTCTCTCCCCTTATCAAGGAGGTCGAAGAGCGCATCCGCATCATGACGAATACGCTGAATATGCTGCGGCAGCAGTCGGTGATGTCCGGGGCGGCAGCGGTGGGGCGCCGCACCACGCGGGTCACGAATTATTATGAAAAGACACGGGAGATGCCGGGCGGGCGGCAGAATGTGGACGCTTTGCTGCAGGAGACGCTGAGAGAGGCCATCGACGCCGGGATGCGGCTCAATCTGGACGCGACGCCCATCGTCCTCACGGACCGGACAGACATCCTCCACGGGGCCTATGATCTGAACAACAAATATACATACATTGCGTGTATTCCCGTCATGAACAAGCCGGGAGGGAGGGTGATCGCGCACCCGTCAGGGGACGTGATGTATACCCTCTGGGACGGCGATGACGTCACGCTCATCGAATGCATGACGCGGCTGGTGCAGGCGATCCGGGACGAAGGGCTGATGTCCCCCGGCCCCATTGGCCTGGAGATGCTGACGCCGGGCAGGATGATCGGCGGCCCGACCTCTGACGAGCCCTCGCAGGAGCTGTTCCGGATCGGGATGCCGGTGATGCCGGGGTGACCGGAAAACAAAACGCGGGCGGTGCCGGAAAGGCATCGCCCGCGTTTTGTTTATATTGAGTAAAACTCTACTTCACGCTGAACCTGAAATCCACCTCTTCTCTCGCGAAATCCGGGTGCTCCCCCGCCCAGCCGGCGCGGGGAAGCGTCAGAAGCACGGACAGATCTTCATCAGAAATGGCAAACATCCGAGGCGTGAGGTTGCTCCGCATGTGCGCCTCCGTGGTGGCCTTCGGGATCACGCCGATCCCCTGCTGCAGCAGGAACCTGAGCAGCAGGTCCGATACGGTCACGCCGTACTTTTCCGCCAAGGCCGTAACAGTCGGGTGCGCGAACAGCCGCGTCCGCCCGAGCGGACTCCAGGCCTGCACCAGAATATCCTCCTTCCGGAGCCAGTCCACAGCGTATTGCTGCATGTAGCCCGCGTGGAGCTCGAGCTGGTCCAAAACCGGCCGGACCTCCATGACTTCCTGTATGGCCATGACGTGGTGCGGCAGGAAATTGCTGAGGCCTGGCATACGGATGAGCCCGTCCCGCACCGCTTCCTCCATCGCTTTCCACGAACCCTGCACGTTTTCGCGCCAGCAGGCGTCGTCCGGCCCCGCCTTGGGCCAGTGGATCAGGAAGATATCCACAAAATCAAGCTTAAGCCGCCGCAAGGAGTCGCGGATGGCCGCCTTCGTCTTCTCATAGCCGAGCTCGGTCTTCCACACCTTGGTGGCGATGGTCAGCTCCTCCCGAGGAATACCCGCTTCCTTCAGCACCTCGCCGATGTCCTCTTCATTCTGATAAAACGCCGCCGTGTCGATGTACCGGTAGCCCACGCGGAGCGCCGTGCGGACGATGTCCTTCGTGTTCCCCGCGGTCAGATCGTCGGTGATCTTGTACGTCCCGAAGCCGATCGCGTCGATCTCCCGTCCGTTATTAAGCTTCAGTTTCTCCATGTCAGTTAACCTCTCCCTCCTGCAGGCAGAAATACGCAAGATCCCTGATCTGCTTTTGGATCAGGAAGAAGGTGTCCCGCGAATTCAGCACGTTCTGCGCGTAAATGACCGCAATACCGTTCTCCGGATCGCTCAGGACGTAGAAGCCCGCGGCGCCGTCCCAGCCAAAGTGACCCTTTGCGGATAGCGTGCCTTCCGTGTTCATGAGACGCCGGACGCCAAGGCAGTACGTGTAGCCGCGCATATAGGGGTAGGTCGCGAGGAAATCCGCCTGCTGCAGCTCCCGAAGCTGGGGCGTACGCATAAGCTCCACGGATTCCGGCGAAAGGATCTCCGCGCCGTTCCTGCCGCAGCCAAAGTTTGCGAGCGCGTATGCAAGCTCCGCGTAATCCTCCACCGTGCTCATGAGTCCGCCGCCGCCCGATTCGTAATTCGGGGACAGTGTGTTCTCCGGGTAGATTCCGCAGTCAATAAGCTTGTCCTGCGCGTCGTTCTTCATGAACAGGCGGCAGGCAAGTGCATCTTGCTCCTCTGTGGGATGGAAAGTCGTATTTTTCATACCGAGAGGCGCAAGTATTTTCTCCGTGAGGTAGTCTGAATACCGCATGCCTGACGCTTTTTCAACAACTGCGGCCAGAACGTCGTGGCAGAGCGAGTATTTGTAGCGGGTACCGGGCTCGAAAGCGAGCGGGCCCTTCGCGTAAGCGGACACGATATCCACCGTGCCGGCCTCGGGATTTTTCCTGAGGACCTTTTTGACGTCGCCGCGCTTCGTGTCGTAATCCAGGCCGCCCTGCATGGACATGAGGTGGCGGACAGTCAGGACGTTTTTCGCGGGGCGGCTTGTGCCGTCGTTGTTTTTGATGGTGAGCTTCCCGTACGCCGGCAGATACTTCTCCACCGGGTCATCCAGTGCGAGGCCGCCGTCCTCAATAAGGCGCATGGCCGCGGCGATGGTGGACACCTTGGTCGCGGAGTAGATCGCGTACATTTCCTTGCCAGTCATTGGGACCTTCCCTTCAAGGTCGGAGGTCCCCGCGAAGTGCCGGTAGACGGTCTCGCCGTCCTGGATGATCATGACATCGGCGGCAGGGATGAGGAAATTCGCGTGTAAATGGTCGATATAGGCTGTCAGTGGCTCAAAATGGTACATGAGAGTCTCCTTTTTGTTGATTGCTGGGTCTATTTTAGCATAGCGGGCGAGGGGATGTAAAGATGACCCCTCATCCGGCCCTTCGGGCCACCTTCTCCCCAAGGAGAAAGCTAAAGGCTTCCCCCTCCGGGGGAAGCTGTCAGTCCGAAGGACTGACTGATGAGGGGGCCAATCCCCATGTTGAAACAACTGTAAAATTATGATATGATATATTTGTTAAAACTCCGGGCCTCACACCCCGGTGAAAGGAAGCATTTCTGCCATGGACGTCTTGGACAGCGCCGCAAAACGGCTGCTCTTCATCATCAATCCCGTATCCGGCAAAAAGCTGGTGCTGCGTTCGATTACGGATATCATTTCCATTTTTCAGGATGCAGGCTACACCACTACGGTCATGGTCACGCAGCGGGCCGGCGACGCCCGCGTGTTCACACAGAAATTCGGGAAGGACCACGACAGGATCGTGGTGGCCGGCGGCGATGGCTCTCTCAATGAAGTCGTGACCGGCCTTGTGCTGTCCGGACAGAAGGTACCCGTGGGCTACATCCCCTGCGGCTCCACAAACGATTTTGCCCGGTCCGTCGGGCTCAGCACCAATGTGCTGAAGGCCGCAAAGCACGCCGTTTCCGGGGTCGCCACAGAAATCGATATCGGCCATTTTGGCTCGGAATATTTCACCTATGTAGCTGCGTTCGGCATGTTTACCGATATGCCCTACACCACGGCGCAGTCCTTTAAAAACGTGATCGGACATGCGGCGTATATCATCGACGGGCTCTCAAAAATCGGCAAGTACAACTCCGTTCCGATGCGCATCACAGCGGATGGAGAACGCTTTACCGGCGATTTCCTGTTCGGGGCCATCTGCAATTCCACGTCCGTGGCAGGCGTACTGACGCTGCCTGACCAGCTGGTGGATCTTGAGGACGGCAAATTCGAGCTGCTGCTCATCCATGCGCCGGACGATACGCTGGAGCTCAGTACGATCGTAAACGGCCTGCTCCGGCAGGACTATTCCGATCAGAATATCATATTCCGGCAGTGCTCGTCCATCGTCATCGAAAACCCGGACCTCGTCGAGTTTTCTCTGGACGGCGAACGCAGCCATGTGTACGACACGGTCCAGGTGTCCATGCTGCCGCACTTTCTGATGCTGGTGCACTAACATATTACAGGAGGAAAGATCATGCAGGAATCCGGCGAAATGTATCTGGAAACGATCCTGGTCCTGACAAATAAGATCCACGCGGTACGCTCGGTGGATATTGCGGCGGAGATGGGCTATTCCAAGCCGTCCGTGAGCCGGGCGATGTCCAAGCTTCGGGAGGCGGAGTGCATCCTGGTGGATCCGGAGGGCTATATCACATTGACGGAGAAGGGGCGCGGGATCGCGGAAAAGATCTACGAACGCCACAACGTCCTTTCGGATCTTTTGATCCGCCTGGGAGTGAGCCGGGAGATCGCCGTGGCGGACGCCTGCCGGATCGAGCATGTGATCAGTGACGAGTCATTCGAGGCGATCAAGAGGTCGAGATAAGGCAAGAAATCCCCGGTTTCTCCTCACGGAGAAACCGGGGGATATTTTTACAGCACGATCTCAGCCTCGCTAAGCCCTTTCTTCAGCACAAACTCAGTATTTTTGCCGTCTGAACTCACTTCATATTTTCCGCGGTAGCCCGTGAAGTCTGCATAACCGGCTTCATCGGTGACACATGTCACGTCCGTCATCCACTCCTCACGGAAAAGTTTACAAAGCATTTTATACGCGGGCTTTTCGGAATTATCGAGCCGCACCAGGCCGCTCGGGGCGTGGAGCCACGCGCCGTCCGCAAAATCCCAGCCGGTCAGTGCATCCACTTCATCCGAGCCGAACATGAGCTCGGCCATCTCCTTCCACTCCTGCTCCTGTCTTGCTTCGCCCTCCGCGGTGCTGGGCCACTCGCTGACCTGGTAGTCGTTGAGGTCCACGATCTCCGGCGGCATCAGGTGCCCGGACACGAGCGTATTCTCCGTGAAATGAAGCGGCAGTCCAAACTTCGAGAAGCGCCGGATCACGTCCTCCATGTATGCCTTGCCGCGGTAGCCCTGGTGCTGATGGGTCTGCAGCCCGATCGCGCCGATCGGCACGCCCTTCGTGAGTGCTTCGTCGATCACCTTCTCATACTCGGGCGAAAGGTTGAAGTCGTTAATGAGGAGAAGCGCATCCGGGTTCGCGGCCTTCGCGGCGTCGAACACTTCCTTGATCAGATTGATGCGGCCGTATGCGTTGCAGATTCGTGTGATCGCGTTGTCATACCGGTCGAATACGGGCATGATGACGGTCTCATTGATGACGTCCCAGATGTCGATGACCCCGCGGAAAGCCGTCACGTCGCGCGTGATGCGGGCGAGCTGCTTCTCCATGATGGTCTTATTGTCGTACTTTAAAAGCCAGTCAGCGCAGGACGTGTGCCAGCACAGCGGGTGGCCCTTGGGCGTCACGTCGTGTGCAAGCAGGAACTTCGCGGCCTTCATGCGGCTCTCTTCTTCATAGGCGCCTTCCACGGGCTCGTAGCCGCCCCAGTAGAACGGCAGCGTGCCGTAGTTCAGGAGCTTCAGCCACTTTTCCACGCGCTCTTCAGTGAACGGATCGGGCAGCTTCAGCGTGTCAAACGCGCCGGCGCCTAAGAGGAATTCCTGCTTCGTTTCGCGGAAGCGTACCTTTGCCCCGGGGACCGCTTTTCCCTCACCGTCCGTCACGCGGACGCGCACGGTTTCCATTCTGTTCTTAAACTCTTGACTCATGTTCTTGCTCTCCTTCCGGCCAGTTGTATTATGTGTATTGCATTTCTATGAGTACGGACTTAAGCTCGTACCCGAGTTTCTGATAAAGCGACACCGCGCTGATGTTCTCTCCGTACACCGTAAGAAGCACGTGAGTGACGCCTGTTGCCCGGAGTGCCGCGAACGCGAACCTCACGAGCCGCTCCGCAACACCGGACCGCTGCCGGTCCGGATCGCAGAAAATGTACTCCGTGGAGGCGGCGCACGCGCCGGTTTTCCAGGTCACCATTCCGCCGATGATCCTCTCCCCCTCATATGCAGCGAACACCCGCGTCCCGGGGTCCGCGAGCCGGTAGCGGAGGTTCTCCGCGCTCTCCGGCGTCTCGAACGCCCGCTCCATTGTGGACAAAAATGCGGAAAATTCATCCGTATTTTCCAGTTTTGTTTCATGTATTTTTGTCAAAACGCAGCAACGATTTGATGTTTTTCCCGGTTCAGTCTGATTTAATTCATATGCGCCCAGTGCCGGAAACCGGTCCTCCTCTGTGAGCGCCCGCGTGTAGACGAGCATCGGCCGCGCTGCGGAAAATCCGTAGGACATGAGAAAGTCCATGTAAGCGGTCTTCCCGGCGCCGCACCAGGTCCTGAGGATCGGTTTGCGGTCAGGCATGCTCTCCCGGAGCGCGTCAAAAAAGTCCAGGAGCGAAGCCAGGAGCTCCGCGCACACTTCAGGCTCCATCTCCCCCGCGTCCGGGAGCGCCTGAAATTCGAGGCTTAAGTGACACTCGGGACAGCCGTCCGCGGGGCAATCCTCCGCCTCAGCTTTGGCACGCTCCTCCGCCTCCGCGGCGCGGCACGCCTCCGCTTCCGCGGCGCGGCGAAAATCCTCGTCTGCAATGAGGTAGCCGAACCCCAGGCACCGCCCGTTCAGAACGGCCGCGCGGACGCTGTCCTGAAGGACGTCGCCGTGCGTCCGCATCTCCCGGAGCTTGCCGGGGGCGGCGGCCTCAAGGACGGGGTCATATTCTGTTGAATAAGGGATGATCTCTATCATACTGTTTCTATCCATATAATTATGGACTGTTGTTTCAGGCGCAAGGCGTCTGTATAGTCATAAACGAGGCACAAGGCGCCGCCGTCACTCACTCCAGCACCGAATTATCCGCCAGCACGTCCGGCTTGTACTTCATGCTGTCCGCGTCCGTGATCTCGCGGATGACCCGCGCAGGGACGCCGGCGGCAAAGCTGTTCGCCAGGAAGCCGCGGGAAATCTCTAAGTATACCGTCAAATACCGAACAAGCCATGTGTATACCTCTCTGATAGTCTGTTTTCATCATAGCCTTATGCACATGAATTTTCAATTACTATTGTGAGCACGACTTGACTGAAAGTGCTGTGCAAAGCCTTCCCCTCCGCGGGAAGGCTTTAATTGTAATCCGCCCCTTCTTATGTTAAAATATGGCGAAAGGAGCGTTCAGTTCATGAAACAGTCAACCCCCGCTGCCCGCGTGCAGCACCTCACCGCAACAGCCATTATGAGCGTACTCATCGCAGTGTGCGCCTGGGTGACGATCCCTTCAGCGGTCCCCTTTACGCTGCAGACCTTTGGCGTGTTCATTGCGCTGAAGCTCTTAGGAGGAACGTACGGAACGCTCGCGATCCTCGTCTATATCCTCTTAGGAGCCGTAGGGCTCCCGGTGTTTTCCGGCTTTAACGGCGGCTTTGGCGTGCTTCTGGGGCCTACGGGCGGGTACATCGGCGGGTTCCTGCTGACCGGACTGCTCTATAAACTGTTTGAAAAACGCCTCACGAACCGCTGGCTCGAGGACGCCGTACTTTTTGCGGGGCTCCTTCTGTGCTACGCTTTCGGAACGTTCCGGTTTGTTTCCGTGATGGGTTCGCGCGGTTCATCGATGAGCTGGGCGCAGGCCCTCATGCTCTGCGTGGTCCCGTATCTTCTGCCGGACCTCGCGAAGCTTGTCCTTGCGGACCTCCTCGCAAAGAAGCTGCGGCCGATGCTCGCAAAGTTCGTGCGGTAAAGTTCCGTCTTTTTCAAGGCGCCTTTTTCACCTGCTTCCTCACAAAAATACAACCCTCATTTTGCACAGGGCCGGGATATACCCGGTCCTAATTGCAATCGAACTATCTTGAAATTTACAACATTTTACCCTATGATAAGAATGATCAGACAGGTCGGCCGGAAGAAATGTTTCTCCCGGTCGTGAGATATGTGAAAGGAGGCCGTCATGAACTGCAAAAACTGTGGAAAGATCCTTCCGAAGAACGTCCGTTTCTGCCCGGAATGCGGCACGGAGCTGCCGGCGGTCCGGATTGAAACCGCGTCGGAAACCATACGTGAGAACACGCTTCCCGTAAACGCCGAGGGCATCACCCCCGCTCTGGATTCCGGCCTCACGAACCAGGGCCCCGGCCCGCTTCTCCAGGGCGAGTGGATCAGCAAGAACATCCTACGCTGCAACGACGGCGTCTACCGCTGGGTCTATGAGCTGAACCTGCTTAAGAACCCGCACATCTTCCTGCTGCTCATCAAGATCTTTTTCTTTATCATTTTGGGCATATTTGCGGTCGGCATCATATCGGACCTCATCCGCTGGGGATGGGATGTATCCAGTCTTCTTTCGACACTGAAGGTCTTCGGGTACTTCCTGATCGGCATGGTAGTCCTCGTGGGAATCAGCTATCTGGTCTACGCAGCCATCATGGGCGGCAAATACTGTGTGATGTTCGAAATGGACGAGAAAGGTATCAACCATAAACAGATGCCGCATCAGGCAAAGAAAGCCGCGCTCCTCTCGGACCTTGCCGTCCTTGCGGGGCTTGGAAGCGGGAATTTCACGCTGGCCGGCACAGGCTTTGCCGCAGCCCGCACAGAGATGTACACTGATTTCGCCGGCGCCCGGAAGCTCCTGGGCTACTCCCGCCGCGGCCTCATCAAGATCAGCAAGGTCCTGGACCACAACCAGGTCTATGTGGACAAAGAAGACTATGACTTTGTATACAATTACATGGCGGAGCGGTGCACGAACCTGAAAAAGAAAAGATAAAAAAAAGCCTTCCCCTTTTGGGGGAAGGTGGATAGAAGGGCCGGATGAGGGGGCGCCGGATGTGGGGCCCACCTCACTCCGCCGGACTCCCCATCGTACTGATATCAATATCCGACGCGTCGATCCTGTCCTCCTCCTGCTGCTCTTCCGTCACAGTGGCGAGGCCGCCGTCGAGCTGCTTCCGGATGCTCTCCGCCCGCCGAAGAACGACCTCCCGGAGCGTCCCGTACGCGGTCTCAAATTCGGAAAGCGTGAAGAACGACGTGGGGTCATGCTCCACAAACATGTAGATCATGTCATAAACTCTGTCGAGCTCTCCCGCCATTTCCCCGGTCTCAAAATACTCGGAGATCATCTCGTCGAGTGCGTCGTGGTATTCCGCGCGGTACTTCTCATCGGCCACGATCCAGCTCCACATCGGCCGGTCCTCTTCCGTGGCCGGCGTCCCGCTGAGGGGCGAATCGATGCCCTGGTTTACGGCCCGCCAGCCTTCGGTCCAGTTCGTCACCACCCCGTCCGGTGAAAACGTACCGAACGCGAGGTTGTAGTCCCACGGGATCAGCGAAAGCCGACCGTTCCGGACGTAAAGATAAAAATTATGGAGCATCGGCCCCGTATAGCTGTCAAAATTGACAAGGTAATTGTGTACGGCAAAGTAGCGGATGACGGCTTCGGTGTCCACATAAGACTCCAGATCCTCTCTTTCGTTCAGCGCCTTCAGCGCGCGGATCACAAGGGCCTGCGTCTCTTCATCGTCGTCCGTTTCAGCATTGTCAAAGATATCGGGGTAATGCGCCGGGTCGTCGTCGATGTATACGAGGTCCGCGCCTTCAAGCTCGTCTTCGCTGTGCGCCGACTCACCGTTCTTCATCTCCTCGATCAGCTCGGCGTTCATGCTTTCATGCTCCGGCTCGTAAAGCGGCCCGTCATCGCCAAAGACACGCTTCAGGAATTTCCCGTTCACTTCATCCACAGCCGTATACAGGCCCTGCGGCTCGCCGTTCACGATCACCCAGACAAAGCTCGCGCGCGGCGCGGCAACACCCATTTTTTCGAACAGCCAGTAGCACAGATAATCCTTCACGAACGTCGCGTCCGCAAAGCTGTTGTTCAGGTTCAGCTTCCGGAGGCCGTGGAACGTCTTTTTCTTATCGTTTCCGCCAAAGGTGATCTTGAAGCTGTACCGGGTGCTGTCCCCCATCGCCGCCACAAAGAAGAGACTCGAGTGTCCCTTGGTGGCGATGTAGATCTCGCCTGCGTCTTCTCCGTCAAGCGTGATGGTGGCGTCGTACTTGGTCTTCTCCGTGGGGTTATTAAGGAGGTCTTCCCAGTCCTCAGCGGAGAGCCAGATCTCTGCCGTATGGACGTACGAATGGTCGAAAAGGCCTGCGGCGTAGTCTGGCTTCTCAGGTTTGTCTTCCGAAGGCGCCGGTTCCGGCTCCTGAGCCTCCGCCGGTTCCTCCGCGGCCTCATGCGCTGTCTCCGCCTTCGTCACGGTGATACTGATGCAGGACGAAAGCAGCACGGCAAGTACCGCCGCAAGCAATATAATAAGCAGTGAGCGTGTCCGTTTCATGTAAAGCCTCCTGGACAGTCAGAAAAAAACGATTATTACTGTTACATGATTATAGCACGGCACACTGTTCAATGTCATCTCTTTCTTAGGGAAGTAATACAAACCAGAAGGGCCGTGCTGTAAAGGAATACAGCACAGCCCGATGTATTTATATACCTTATTTAACCTACCGCATACTTCCTGACGAGCCCCGTGATCCCCTCCGGGATGCCGGGGTCGCAGGGCGAACCGTCGTCATAGAGAAGGTCCTGCTGGACGATGTCGTTGATGCAGTGCTGGCCGATCTCATAATTGTCCGCTCCAACATTGCTGGCCACCCCGCGGTCACCGCGGCGGGCGAGCACCGGACAGTAGGTCCGGAAGTGCCTGGATGCCTCAAAGAAAGGCATGTTCGGCGCGGTCGTAAGGTCGAAGGGGACGGCCTCGTCGCACCGGCTGTGGCAGACCAGCACCTCGCAGCCGCTGTCCTCGATCTTCTGGAGCTCGCAGGTGGCGGGCAGGTACGCGCCGGCCATCAGCACGGCAAACGCAAACGCCTCCGGCCGGTCGATCAGCACGCGCCAGGCACCGTATCCGCCCGACGATGTCCCGAACAGCACCGTTTTCTTTATGGCAGGATACGCGGCCTTCGTGCTGTCAAGCAGTGCGAACAGCGTGTCCGCATAAACAGTGTCCGTCCCGACCAGCGCAGCGATGCGGCTGTCTTTAAGATATGACTCCACCTGCGCGAGGATCTCCGGCTCATAGATGCTGAGGTCGGAAGGTCCGGAAGGCGTCATCCAGAGGCCTTTCAGTGAGCCGTCCTCGTCTAAGGACTCGTTCGCGAGCGGGACCAGGATATACGCGCCGCCCATGCGCTCCTGATAGGCGGGAGAGGCAAACATCGCCGCGCCGGACCAGGCCACTGCCTCGATTCCGTGGAGCGCTGCGCCTGCGCCGTGAAGCGCGAAGATAAGCGGGTAATGCCCGTCCGCGGGGTACCCGTGACGCGTAGGATCATAGAAATAGTACGTAAGACTGCCCACACGTTCATCGACCGCCGGGAACGTCTTCTCCTCAAACAGTTCGAGGCAGGGACGGGTGTCATAAGTCGGGGACGGTGACACCTTGTCATCCGGCAGCAGATATTTGCCCCAGGGGTATATATTTCTATCCATGTGTTCACTCCTCTCTGGCCGTCGTTACGGCGCATGGATCATCTTTATTTTCATTATAGGACGGCAGTGTTCTTTCGTAAAGAGATTCATTCCGTATATGAAGGATAAGGCACAGGCAGGGTTTGCATACGGCTCCTTCGTTACAGAAATGATCTGCCTTAATCACAGATGTATTGAATTGTGTTGCAATTTGCGGCACAATAGCTTACAATATCATTGATTAATAGTGACAGGAGGTGCATTTCATGTCCGCAACTAAAACAGCAAATGTCAATGCAAGGATCGACCTGAATATAAAAACACAGGCTGAAGCCATTCTCGCACGTATCGGACTGCCAAGGTCCGTAGCGATCGATGCCTTTTATCGACAGATCATTATTCATGGCGGAATTCCTTTCTCGCTGACAATACCGGAATCTAAACTCCCTGCCCGCGATGAAATGAGTACAGTCGAGTTTAATCAAATGATGACTACAGGTCTTGCTCAGGCAAAAGCGGATGATTCATATGACCTGGATGAGGTATTCCGTGATCTGGAATCCTGACAGGAGGTGTGAATGGGAGATTATAAAATTCGGATCACTCGGCAGGCAAGAGACCATTTACGGGAGATCAAAAGATATATTGAAAACGAATTGGTTGCCCCCATTGCTGCTAAGAATACGATTTTAGCGATAAAACAGGTAATTCAATCAGAATAAGAAAAAAGGTTCGCTATCCGCGCAACACGGATAGCGAACCTTTTATATGCGGCTATACCGCCTCTTCCCTTCTCACACCTTCGGCAGCTGCGCGAAGCTTGCCTGAAGCTCCGCATCCGTCGGGATGTAGTCGTCCATCAGGCCGTCGTGGAACTTCTCATAAGCGACCATGTCGAAGTAGCCGGTGCCGGTCAGGCCGAACACGATGTTCTTCGCTTCGCCGGTTTCCTTGCACTTCAGGGCCTCGTCGATGGCCACCTTGATGGCGTGCGAGCTCTCCGGCGCGGGCAGGATGCCCTCTACGCGGGCGAACCGCTCCGCCGCCTCGAAGACTTCCGTCTGCGGGACGGAGACCGCTTCCATGAGGCCGTCGTCATAAAGCTGCGAAAGGACTGAGCTCATGCCGTGATACCGGAGACCGCCGGCGTGGTTCGGTGCCGGGATGAAGTTGCTGCCGAGCGTGTACATCTTCGCGAGCGGGCAGACCATGCCGGTGTCGCAGAAGTCGTAAGCGTATACGCCGCGCGTGAAGCTCGGGCAGGACGCGGGCTCGACGGCGATGATCCTGTAGTTCGCGTTCCCTTTGATCTTTTCGCGCATAAACGGAGCGATCAGGCCGCCCAAGTTGGAGCCGCCGCCTGCGCAGCCGATGATCATGTCGGGGACGATGTCGTATTTCTTGAGCGCAGCCTCGGTCTCAAGGCCGATCACGCTCTGGTGGAGCAGCACCTGGTTCAGGACGCTGCCGAGTACGTAGCGGTAGCCCGGCGTCGAAGTCGCCACTTCCACTGCTTCCGAGATCGCACAGCCTAAGCTTCCGGTGGTGCCGGGGTGCGCTTCCAGGATCTTCTTGCCGATCTCCGTGCTCATCGAAGGAGACGGGGTGACGTTCGCGCCGTAGGTCCGCATGACTTCGCGGCGGAACGGCTTCTGCTCATAGGAGACCTTGACCATGAAGACCTTGCAGTCCAGGCCAAAGTACGAGCAGGCCATGGACAGGGCCGTACCCCACTGGCCGGCGCCGGTCTCCGTGGTGACACCCTTGAGGCCCTGCTTCTTCGCGTAGTAGGCCTGGGCGTTCGCGGTGTTCAGCTTATGCGAGCCGCTTGTATTATTACCCTCAAATTTGTAATAAATATGCGCAGGAGTGCCGAGCGCTTCTTCCAGGCATTAGGCCCGGACCCGCGGCGAGGGACGGTACATTTTGTAGTAGTGG
>JAFRVD010000066.1 GCA_017441825.1 Lachnospiraceae bacterium | reverse complement strand
TGATAAATAATTCACAAATATTCCACGGATAATAGATAATGCCCATCAATCTTGCATAATTATCAAAAAGATTGTGAATTTTTTCACTTGACTATACTAAAGTACACGAGTAGAATTGTTTTTAATATTCATACCACGAAAAGGGTATGCACACAGTGTAAAAATGGTCATTTGATGTGAATGGCCGCAAAAAAGGAGCAGCTGAAAAGCTGCCCCTGAAAAAAGGAGGAGCGTTATGAAACGAGTTTACAACTTTTCTGCCGGGCCTGCAGTATTGCCTGAAGAAGTATTGAAAGAAGCGGCGGATGAAATGCTGGATTACAGAGGATGCGGCATGTCCGTCATGGAAATGTCCCATCGATCTAAAATGTACCAGACCATCATCGACGAGGCTGAGGCAGACATTCGCGACCTCCTCGGCATTCCGGACAATTACAAGGTCATGTTCATGCAGGGCGGCGCATCCTTACAGTTCGCGATGGTTCCGATGAACTTCATGAAGAATCGTGTGGCGGACTACATCATCACCGGCCAGTGGGCAAAGAAAGCCTACCAGGAAGCGCAGCTTTTCGGCAAGGCAAACGCCATCGCATCCTCCGCAGACAAGACCTTCTCTTATATTCCCGACGTGAGCGACCTGCCCGTATCCGAGGATGCGGACTACGTTTACATCTGTGAAAACAACACCATCTACGGCACGAAGTACTGGACGCTTCCGAACACCAAGGGCAAGAACCTGATCGCTGACGTATCCTCCTGCTTCCTGTCTGAGCCGATGGACGTCACGAAGTACGCGTACGTCTACGGCGGCGTTCAGAAGAACATCGGCCCCGCAGGCGTGGTCATCGGCATCATCCGTGACGACATGCTGACCGACGACGTGCTTCCGGGCACCCCAACCATGATGCGCTACAAGACCTACACGGAGAACGGCTCCATGTACAATACGCCTCCGTGTTACGGCATCTACATCTGCGGCAAAGTCTTCAAGTGGCTCAAGAGCATGGGCGGCCTCGAGGTCATGAAGCAGAGAAATGAAGAAAAGGCAGCTATCCTGTACGACTTCCTGGACAACAGCAAGCTGTTCAAGGGCACCGTTGAGAAGAGCTCCCGCTCTATCATGAACGTACCGTTCGTGACCGGCTCCGATGAACTGGACGCGAAGTTCGTTGCAGAGTCCAAGGCGGCAGGCTTTGAGAACCTGAAGGGCCATCGCACGGTGGGCGGCATGCGTGCTTCCATCTACAACGCGATGCCGAAGCAGGGCGTTCTGGACCTGGTCGCATTCATGGAGAAGTTCGAAAAGGAGAATGCATGATGAAGTACATCTGTCTCAATAATATCGCGGAAGCGGGCCTTCAGAAGCTTCCGGCAAACTATGAAAGAACCGAAAACTTAAATGAAGCGGACGCCATTCTGGTCCGTTCCGCATCCCTTCTGGATACAGAATTCCCGGCAGGCCTTGCAGCCATCGCACGTGCAGGCGCCGGCGTCAACAACATCCCGGTCAGCCGCTGCGCGGACGAAGGCATCGTCGTGTTCAACACCCCCGGCGCAAACGCGAACGGCGTGAAGGAGCTCGTGATCCTGGGCCTCCTCCTTGCGGCGCGCGACGTCAAGGGCGGCATGAACTGGGTCGATGAAAACAAAGGCGACGAAGCCATCAACAAGACCATGGAGAAGGCCAAGGCGAAGTTCGCCGGCACGGAGATCATGGGCAAGACGCTCGGCATTGTGGGCTTAGGCGCCATCGGCGTCCTGGTCGCGAACGCGGCAGTCAGGCTCGGCATGAAGGTCGTAGGCAATGACCCCTACCTTTCCGTGAACAGCGCGCTTCACTTAGATCCCAAGGTCAGTGTAGAGGCCTCTGTAGACAGCGTCTATGAAGCAGCGGATTACCTTTCCATCCACGTTCCGCAGAACGACGCCACCAAGGGCATGATCAACGCTGAAGCCATCGCGAAGATGAAGGACGGCGTGGTCATCCTGAACATCGCGAGAGACGGCCTTGTAAATGACGCGGACCTCGCGGAGGCGCTCGCTTCCGGCAAAGTCGCGAAATACGTGACGGACGTCCCGAACTATAAGACCGCAAATATGCCGAACGTGATCGCGTTCCCGCACCTGGGCGCGTCCACGGAAGAGTCCGAGACGAACTGCGCGGTCATGGCTGCGGAAGAGCTCACGGATTTCCTGGAGAACGGCAACATCACGAACTCCGTGAACTTCCCGAACATCACGCTGGGTCCGGCCATGAAGCCCATGAGGATCCTGGTAGCGCACAAAAACGTGCCGAACGTCATCTCCAAGATGACCACCTTCCTCGGCAACGCCGGCGCGAACATCTCCGACATGGTCAGTAAGTCCCGCGGGGATTATGCGTTCCTGATCTTCGACCTCGACAACAAGGTCGACTGCAGCGTCATCAAGAGCATCGAAGGCGCGCAGGACGTCATTCGTGTGAGGATCATTGAGAAGTAAAACGGGTACCGGATATCTGTTTATACTCCGGATAATCTAAATCGAAAAAGGCATGGCCCGTAAGGCCATGCCTTTTTCAGTTCTCTGTGAATCGTTTACTGCATGCGTTCAGTCCTGTCCCGAAAGATCCGAAGTTGGCAGCGGGATCTCAGTCATTCCGTATAGTTCCGGTTCCAGGTCCTGATAGTTCGGATAAATCTTTGATTCATACACCTTAACGATCTGTTCTTCCTCGCCAATTGCTTCGAGGGTATAGAAAACATCTTCATAATTCGCCACTCCGTAAACGACAGCCCGGAACGGAGAGCTTGTATCATCGTTTAAGAACATTCTGAGCGGCTTTCCCGGAAGAAGGGGCTCTGTCCGGAGAAGCACGACTGCCAGATCATGACTCAGACGAAGGGATAAATTCGTAATTTTCACATATTTTCTCAGCAATATATACCAAATGATGCCATCAGCGACAAATACGGCTGCGCATAAAGCAAAAATCCCCCAGTCGGCGGAGGTAAAATCTGACAGTTCTTTTGATCCTGTCAGGAAGGCTGTCAGTACGATCAGCGGAATCAGGAGCAGGCCCGTGACCAGGCATCCTATACCCGTCTTTTTTATGCGCGGCTTCAGTGCCTTAAGAGAATCTCTCAGCTGTTTCCGGTCCGGCAGATCCGTCTGTTCTCTCCGGATCCTTTCCTTTATGTAACGGCAGAGGTCTCCCGCATTTACCAGATAATCGAAGCTGTATTTTTTTCCGTTTTTCAGTTCGATATACAGATTTTGTCCTAAATATCCGTTATCCCAGCTGACAAAAGCCACGTCTTCCATACTGCAGCGAAGCGTTATGATCTGTCTGCCGGTAATTCCGTGATCATCTGCATGAAGACCGGACTTTTTCCTGAAAACAAGATGTGCCGCGGAAGCCAGTGCCAGTATACCTCCGAAGATGATAAAAAACACAGCTATGCCTCTGTCGTCTCCGGCCTCAAGTTCTCCGGAGGATAACGCAAAGATCATGAACCCGGCCAGCAGTCCGCCTGAGATCATAGAAATAACAGTCCAGATCGTCTGTTTTTTCAGTCGTTTTGTTTCCTCAAAAATACCGTCCATTTTCAACCTCTTCTGCCAATATCCTCTTATTCTGCAAAGCTTTTCACATCAACCGGGCTTCACTTGCGCATTTTCTCTGCTGCCCAGAACCCGAAGGTCACGATCACGATGAACGGCAGCAGGATCAGGATGAGCGGGAGCTCGTAAAGGAACGGAACCGGGATCAGCTTCCAGCAGAGATCCAGGATCGCATTGCCCTCCGTGTTCATCGTAAAGAAATAGTTCGCGTAGACGTTCGCCCGTGTCACGATCAGGAGCTCATTGATGAGGAAGATCACAAAGGTGACAGCCAGCAGCATGAGGGCTGTCGGGAGGGTGTCTTTAAAGCGCGGCTTGAAGAGCCCGAACATTGCGAGCGCAGGACCGCCCAGGAACACCATGAAGTGGGTCACGTAGTAGAAAAAGATGCGCGGCAGGAGGAGGCTGTACGCCTCAAAGCCGATGCCGGGCATCGCAAGCGCGAAAAACGCACCTAAGGGACCCACAAAAAACGCGAACGAAAGAAGCGGCCGCTTCATGGTAAGGACCGCCACGGGGATCATCAGCAGGTTGATGTTGCAGAGCTGGAGCGGCAGCTCGAGCCACCAGGAGAATTCTCCTTTGCCCGCCGCTGCACAGATCTCCGAATACGCCGTATCCCGGGCGAGGAAGATCTTGTACACGATAAAGAGCAGCAGCCCGAAAAGATAGATGGAAATGACAGCGGTCCGCCGCGTCTTTTCACTCTTCTTCCGGAATATCACGGCGAGCGCGACGTAGATGAGCGTCATGATCCCGAACACAAGAAGAAACGTGCCGTTGAAAGGCTCGACGATCATTCTCTCCGCCGTCTCCGAAGCTCTTAAAACAGTGTTCAAAAAATACCCCCCTGTCTATACAGCTTTCCCCGGCCGAACGCCGGGGAATAGCTGAAAAGCCTGTTTTGTTAACGTTTCCGTCAGCCTGATCCGCTGATTTCCGAAAACCTTATCCGTTGATATCCGTCAGGTCAAAATCCCTGGACGTGAGTAACGAAAGATCCGCGTCCGGCTCCGCCACAAGCCTCCTGGACTGGTTCAGGATCGCCTCTTCGATCTTGTTCCGCACGAGACGGCCGTTGCCGGCTGTGGATGCGCGCACCGCCTGCACTGCGTTGAAGTACGCAAGAAGCGGCATCATAACGCCCTCGTCCAGCACGTATCCCTTGGACTTCGCGGTGATCTTCGCGATCTCAAGAAGCTCCTGCCCGGTGTAGTCCGGGAATTCGATGATGTTTGGGAAACGGCTCTTGAGTCCCGAGTTCGCGGTCATGAACTCTTCCATTTCCTTCGAGTAGCCCGCCAGGATCACGATAAGGTCGTCGCGGTTGTCCTCCATGCCCTTCACCAGCGTGTCGATGGCCTCCAGCCCGAACGAATCGTCCTTGCCGCGGTAGAGGCTGTACGCTTCATCAATGAACAGCACGCCGCCGATGGCAGACCGGATCACGTTGTTCGTGAGCGGTGCCGTGTGGCCCACATACCGGCCCACAAGGTCCGCGCGCGACACCTCCACCAGCTGCCCGCCGGACAGCACGCCGATCGCCTTCAAATACCGGCTGATGATCCGCGCGATGGTGGTCTTGCCCGTACCGGGGCTCCCGGTGAAGATCATGTGCTTGCTGACCTCGCTCGCCTTCAGGCCTTCCTCGCGCCGGCGCTTCTGCACGTTATAGTATTCCTCCAGGCTCAGGATGTACTTTTTAATTTCCTCAAGCCCGACGATGTTGTCCATCTCCTTCTTGACTTCTTCAAGATCTCCGCTGTAGCCTGCAGGAAGCAGTGTCATGAGGTCCACGGTCTCCATGCCGAAACGCGCCTTCACGACGCCCTCTTCGTCACGGATGAGCTCGCCCTCCGCATCCTTCGGGTAGACGTCCCCCAGCCGGAGATTTGCGAAGCTCTTCAGAAGATCGTCGAAAAGCTTCAGGATGCCGGTCACGCCGGCGCCCTTCGCAGATGCATCTCTTCCGAGTGCGCGAATCAGATCCTCTTCCGCCGAAAGCTTAAACTGAAGCTGGCTGTCCGCCTTGTTCTTCAGGACTTCCCACTTCGTAAGTGCGACCTGCTCCAGGCTCTCCTCCGGAAGCTTCTGTGTTTCGCAGACATCTCCCAGCGCGTTGATGAACGGCGCGCCGAAGCTGTTCGCGAGACCCGAAAGTCCCTTGGTGCTTACGAAGACCAGGTATTTCCCGGACGCGGAGAAGGAACTGACAGCGGTACTTGCGAACGAATTCGAGACGTTCACAAGCTGGCCGTTCTGGAGAACGTAGCGCTCCTTCAGCGTGCAGCTGCCCTCACGCACAAGCTCCGAAAGGTAGGCGAGATACGAAACGTGGCACTGGTCGAAGTGGTCGAACAGGAGCACGTCCGCGCCGGACTGGAGCGCCGTGTAGAGGTCCTGCAGGAAGACGTTGTCCGCGCCGGAGCTGCCGTAGTTCGCAAGGTCCATCGGGCTCACGAGGGGGCTTCCGAGGGCCTTCCGGTTGTACAGTTCTTCCGTGATGGCGTAGAGCGCCGTGTGCTTCCCGGTGTCCTCGGGACCCGTAAGGAAGATCGCGTTCCGTGCGTGTCCCGGCTCCTCAGTCAGGATAAACGGCCGCTTGAAGGCGATCACGAGCGCCTTCAGGAATTCGTCCTCGCCAAAGACCTGCTTTTTCAGGACGTCCTCGACGCCGTCAAAGTCATCCGCCTTCGCGGTGACCTCACCCTTGGGAAGCGCTGTATTCTGCTGCGGGATCGTCATATTCGAAGGCTTTATATTCTGGTAGCCGGATGCCTCCGCCTTTCCTACAAGCCCGGAAAGATTCTGCTGATTCACGCCGAAATCATGGAGCAGGTTGTCGTTCAGCTCCTTGATCTTCTCATCGATGTCCTTTTCGGCCATGCCGCTCTGTTCCCGCATCTCCTGAAGGACCGTCTCCATGTCAAAACCCTGCGTTTCCGGCGTTTTACCGGTGAGGGCGACCAGATTTTCCATAAAAGATTTCCCGTTCTTTTTGGACATCTTTTTGGCCTTCTCGATCTCCTCTTCGGTATAGACGGAACGCTTGGAAAAAGAATTGCTCAGAAAATCATCAAAAAATCCCATGTGGCACACCTCGCTCACTTGCTCATAGTTATTAAAATTTTACCAAATGCGGTGGGATTTGTAAACAGGAAAACCTTTCATGGCACCCGCCCAAAACCCCTTTACTTTTCACGCTCCGGAAACTTATAATGAAATCAGAACAGAGGAATTATGTTGAACACGAGACCACTCATATTTACTGAAAGGAGAAACACTATGGAGCCCGAAAAAAAAGAACGCGATCTGCTGGCCGAGCTCTTCAAAAAGCTCAGGAAGCCTGCAGAAGTACTCTCCCGCGCGGAAGCCGGAAGCGCAGCGTGCGAAATGCTCGACAACGGCTCGTTTGTCTATTACAGGAACGGTGAGAAAATCATCGGCGCCCACAGTTCCGCACGTGTGAAGGACGGAAGACGCATCGACACAAGGACTGCGGCAAGGACCGGCACCGAAGTCCGGGAGCAGGCGGACTGCTTCGGTTCCGGAAAGACCGTCGTAAACACGTTTGAAGACGAAGGGCTGATCCTGACCCAGTACATTTCCATGTATGAAGGAGAGGATTTCCTGAATGTTCAGATCTCGTTGAAGGACCGGTTCAAGCTGACTGAGACGAATTACCTCTCCGCCTATGAGACCATCTACCCCGACTGGTCGTACAAGCCGCTCTTCCTGTCGCTCGACCAGAAGATGCTCTTAACGCCCTTTGATAACGACATGTGGGTCCGCTACGAATCCACGCCGCCGCGCCCGGGCCGCACGAGCTACGACGTGACAGCCATCTACGATGAACATACGAACGAGGGCCTTGTCATCGGCGCGGTGGACTTTGACACCTGGAAGAACGCCATCCAGTGGTCCTTCTGCGACGCACGCTGCGTGGTCGCTTTCTCCGGCGCCGCCGATGCCGCGACCCATGATACGCTTCCGCACGGATACATTACCGGCGAAGAAGTTTTCTCCGCGCGTTTCATAGTCAAGTGGTCGCCGGATGTCCGGGACGGCATGAAGGAATACGGCAGGCTCTGCACGAAGGTGATGCCGGCCCGTCCGTGGCACGGCAAGGTACCCTTCGGCTGGAATTCCTATTCAGCGCTGGCCGGCATGTTCCAGCTTTCGCACTGGAAGGCCGCCGGGGATTTCATTCACGACGAACTCACAGAGTTCTGCGATGAAGACGGCGTGACGTTCATCAACATCGACGCCGCGCGCATTGAAGAGATGGACGAGCTCCGGGCCTACGTGGATACGCTGCATGCCCGCGGGCAGAAGGCCGGCTGGTACTGCGGCCCCTGCATTTCGCACCGCGCGTTCGGACAGTTCGCTAAAGTGGCTGGGACAGACATCCCCTTAAGTGAGATCTTCCTCAAAGACTTTGACGGGCGGATCATGCCGGCCATGGACTCCTCCGTCCCGCTGGACGTCACGCATCCGCTGTGGGAGGTGCACGCGCGGAACACCATTAAGAGGCTTGTGGACCTCAACGTGGACTACATCAAAATCGATTTCCTGAGCCACGCCTGTGTAGAAAGCAATTTCTACAACAAGGACATTAAGACCGGCAGGCAGGCCATCAACCTGGCGTACAGGATCATGTCCGATGAAATGTCCGTGGAAAATTGCGGGCGGGAGATCTTTGTGGACCTCTCCATCGCGCCCATCTTCCCGTATTTCCTGGGCCATGCACGCCGCTCCTGCTGCGACACGTTCGGCCACTACGATGACACCCGCTACGCGCTGAACGCGCTCAATTTCGGCTTCTGGGAATGCGGGACCATTTACCGCTTCGGCGACCCGGACCACTGTGCGCTGTACCACAGCAAGGTGGACGGACGGCCTGTTACTACAGAGATCGAGGCGAAGTCCCGCTTCAACCTGTCCGTGATCGCCGGTACCGTGCTGCTCCTGTCGGACAACTTCGGCCCAGTGGGCGACGAAAGTATTATCCAGGGAGCACGGGAGCGTGTAAAGCGCCTCGTGAACAACAAGGACCTGATCGAGGTCGCGCGCTTCGGGGAAGCGTTTGTACCGCTTTACTTAAAGAGCGACACGACAAATATCTATACCCTGAAGCACGACGGCCGCTTCTTTGCCGCCCTCTTCAATTTCGAGCCGGACAGACAGACGGTCGGTTTCCCGGCGTCTCTTGCAGGCTTCCCGGAAAAGGGACATATAAGGTGTCTGAACTGCGGCAGGGAATTCGATTACAAGGACGGCCTGATCTCCGCGGACCTTGAAGGCTACGACTCCGTGATCTACGAAATCTCATAAAATCAAGTGGGGCGC
>JAFRVD010000065.1 GCA_017441825.1 Lachnospiraceae bacterium | reverse complement strand
CTAAGGCTTTTCTTCCAAATATCTATTTTATGTGGTCCGGGCAAAAAGGTCAAGCCCCCTGCCCCTCATCCGGCCTTTCATCCACCTTCCCCCGGAGGGGGAAGGCTCACACAGGCTTCCCCTTCCAGGGGAAGCTGTCAGTCCGAAGGACTGACTGATGAGGTGTCCCGGGTAACGAAAGCGCCCCGGCGCGGAGGCCGGGGCTTAAAGAATCTATATATAGGAGGGGAATAAGAAACTGACTGTTTCTAAGCTTTCAGCAGGAAGATCATTGCTTTTCTTCCTTGTTACGATCATATGGTAACAGGGAGAAGTGAATATAAGATGAATCTCATGCGAACATTTTGTGAACAAGTTATAGGGACTAAGCCCCGGAAAAACAATGCAGGTCCGGGCCGGGGAGTTTACTCACCGGACGAATCCAGTATCATTTTTCAGGTGGTCATGAGGCGAAGCCGATATGACCACCGCATGAGAAATGCGCAGCATTTCGAATGAGGGGGCTTAGTACCCCCCTCCTTTCCTGTATGCAGTATGCACAAAATATTCACAAACAGCCCGACGGTTTTGGTTGATTTTATAAAAAACTATGGTATACTGAAGATACAGAAAGGACCGGGTCCTTTCCCGGCGCCTCTCTGAATGTGTTTTGTCACAAGAAAGGAGCGTGTTTCTATGAAGTACAATATCACCGGCAGAAATCTGGAGATCACAGATGAACTCCGCTCTTATGTGGAAAAGAGATTTGGAAAACTGGACAACTACTTCTCGGAAGATACCGAACTGCATGTAACACTCAGCCAGCAGCGTGAAGACGCGAAGGTCGAGGTGACCATCCCGATGCGCGGCACCACTATCCGCGCAGAGGAAACCAGCACTGATATGTATGCGTCCATTGACCTCTTAAAGGACGTAGTGGAGGGACAGCTCAGAAAGAACAGAAAGAAACTGATCGACCGCCATCAAAATAAACAGTCCTTCTCTGATTATTTCATGGATCAGATGGAGGACGATGACGCTCAGGAAGAGCCGGCCATCAAGATCGTCCGCTCCAAACGGTTCGCCATCAAGCCCATGGATCCCGAAGAAGCCTGCTTCCAGATGGATATGTCCGGCCACAGCTTCTACGTCTTCTACAACGCAGATACAGACCAGGTCAATGTTGTATATAAAAGAAAGGATGGAAATTACGGACTGATCGAGCCTGAATACGAATAACCGGTCATCTTTTACCCATACACTTATTCAAAAGGACCGGGCAGAAGGGTCTATCCCTCCTGCCCGGTTTCCTTATGCTTTTTGGGGATGGCGCGGTGCCTCCCATAAACCTCAGTCCGTCCTTCCGTCGCAGTATTTCCGGTGGATCTCTTCGATGTCCCTGTTGATCTCGCAGTTCTCGAACCGGAAGGAATCCATGAGCTCGTCGATATCTTCCTTTGTCAGTCCCTTGAACAGGTTCAGGTAGACGTGCTGCAGCAGCGGATCCACGTAGATGTCCGAGATGGTCTTCGGGAAGTATTCGATGTGCTGGAACCAGTCGAAGCCGGGAAGCACGGGCTCGAACAGCTCCTGGACCGCATCCTGGAGCGCCTGAACGCAGCCGGCGACTTTGACTGCGGCGGCATTCGGCGACGGCCGGTAGGCAGAACTCTTCATCTCCATGACCGGCCTGATGAACTGCGCATATTTACTGTCATCCCTGCAGTGAAGGAGGCCCCACGTCCCCACCATCTTGAGGCTCCAGCTGGTCCAGTGGACGCCTTCCTTCTTAAAGATGTCAAGCTGTCCGTCATGGAGCGAGAACTCGCTGACCCATAACGGCACGTTGTACTTGTTTACATAGTCCCACCACTCGCTGACATAGAACTCTTCCTCGAGAAGACGGTAATACTCTTCCGTCCCGAACTGCACCTCCGGATGGCGGCGGAGCACGAACGAATAGTTATGGCTCGAGTAGATCATGTTCGGTCCGTACGGAGCATCGAGACCCGCGAAGCGGCGGCTGAAATCGTCGCCCTCGACCGCAATGATATGCTTCGGGTCGATCGCCCGGATGGCATTATAAAGGTCATGGTATAGCGAGTTGATGGCGTCCCAGTCCGCAACATAAGGCAGCGGCATGCGGTTGTACTGGTTGTTCGTTGTGGGCTCGTTCAGGAGATCATAGGCGGCCACCACCGCGCGGTCCTTATACCGCTCCGCGATCTTCTCCCAGAGCGCGATCACGCGGTCCCGGAAGTGCTTCGTGCGCCAGAGGAGCGCCGTCCGCATGTTGTTGTCGCTGTGCCAGTCGCAGTTCTGATGGCCCTGCGCCGCGTGCAGGTCGATGATCACGTAGATGCCGTATTTTTCGCACCAGTCCATCACCTTGTCCATCATCAGGAAGCCCTCTTCCTTGTATACGAAAGGATTCATGTCTTCTTCAAAATGGCGGTAGTTGATGGGGAAACGGAGGACGTTGACGCCGATGGACGCCATGTACGCGACGTCCTTCTCCGTGAAGAAGCGTTCCAGAAGGCTCGTAAACATGTACTCCCCGAGCTCCTTCCCGAGGATCTCCTTCGCGTAGTAGCGCAGCCGGTGCTCCACGCCCGGGAACCCGTCCATGAAGTCTTCCATGTTCATCCACGCGCCGATGTTCGTGCCCCGTAAATACACCTTCTTTCCACTCTCCGTGACAATGTCCCGTCCCTGTGTCTGCAGAAATTCCATAGCATTCTCTCCCTTCTTTTTTATTGCCGCGCGGTCTCAGCGCTCATGACGTGAAGCCTGGTCGCAGGCGGAAGCGCGTCCGCGTTTTTATAGTCTGTGTCAAAAATGAGTTTCTCACAGTAGACGAGACTCACCCCGGAAAGCTCCGCTCTCCTATATCCGGCATCGTCGTTCGGGAAGTGCGAAGCCGTTCTCCCATAGCTTGGCGACGAGCAGTCGCGGGAGCCTGTGATCTCCCCCGACAGAATCTTCTCCGCAAGGAGGATCAGCGTATCGAGACAGCTCTTATCGACGGGCGTCCCGTTGTGCGCGGGAAGGATCCAGTCGAATTCATCCGCACGGGAACGCAGCTTCAGCATGGCGTTCCTGTAAGTTTCGACGGTGGCCGCCGGTCTCGAATGGATCTGGCCGGGCACTTCCGCATAGCCCGGAAGGAGCAGTACCTGCCCGCTCTCCACCTCATCGCCGGGGAAAAGCAGCCGCCGGGTCCTGTCCAGCACTGCGATGTTGCCCGGCGCGTGGCAGTCGAGGAGGATCACCTCAAGCTCCCTCCCTTTGACGGGCAGGATGTCCCCGTCTCCGACGATGGTATATTCATAATCCAGCGGGTACAGCGAGGGATCGCCGCCCATGACGTTTTTGCCGCTTCTTGCCGTTGCCTCTGTTCCGTAGACCACATCGAACCAGCCGTTCCCCGCGGTATGGTCAAAATGGCTGTGCGTGTTGACGACCTTCCGGACCGGCAGGTCCGTCAGTGTCTCCGCAAATGCCCGTATATTCCCGTGTTCGCTGCCCGCGTCGATCATGACCGCTTCGTCTTCTGCGAGAAGCAGATAGGAATCCGCGCCGGGACCGGTGATCACGATCGTCCCCGGAAAGATCTTCCGGGACATAAAAAATCTGTCTGCCATTGCTTCACCCCGCTTTCGTTTCGGTACTCACTTATCATTGGATCCTTCTGTCATCCATGATACACGAATCCTTTCTCAAAATAAAGCGGATTATTTGACATTGGCAGGATCCGTTGGTAGAATTGTACCAAATGAAACGCACCGCCTGCGGTGCCGGAAGGAGACAAAAGAATGGCAGGAAAATTCACACTGTCAGGTTTTTCGGACGAGATCGATGAAATGATCCCTGTCCAGTTTGAACATCTCTCAAAGCTCGGCATCCGGTATTTTGAGCCGCGCGGCATCAACGGAAAGAACATTTCCATGCTGACGGACGAAGAAGTTCTCGGACTGAAGGACGAAATGGAAAAGTACGGGATCTCCGTCTCGAGCATCGGCTCTCCCGTCGGAAAGATCCTCATTACCGACGATTTCGAACCGCACATGGAAGTGCTCAAGCGGACCATCCGCACCGCAAAGATGCTCGGTACAGCATATATCCGGATGTTCAGCTTCTACATCCCGGACGGGAAATACGAAGAATACCGGGACGAGGTCATGCGCCGTATGAAGGCGATGACGGCGCTCGCGGAAAGCGAGGGCATCACCCTGCTCCACGAGAACGAAAAAGGCATTTACGGGGACGTGGCGTCCCGCTGCCTTGAGATCCTCGAAACCGTGGATTCCCCGCATTTACGGGCCGTTTTTGACCCCGCAAACTTCATCCAGTGCGGCCAGCCGACCTATCCGGAAGCGTTTGACCTTCTCAGGGACTACGTGGTCTACATGCACATCAAGGATGCCCTTTCAGACGGCACGGTCGTCCCGGCAGGCTACGGTCTCGGTCATGTGGAAGACATCATCCGCACCCTTTCGGAAAGGGGCTATCAAGGCTTCTTAAGCCTCGAACCGCACCTCGGGACGTTTAAGGGACTCGAATTCCTGGAGATCAAAAGCAGCATCGGCGAAGCAAAGGAACAGAGCACGGCGGAGACGTTTGACGTCGCGTACCGCGCGCTTATGGAAATTCTCGGAAAGGTGGAATGAGAAATGGCAGAGATCAGAGTTGGCATCATCGGCGTGGGCAATATGGGGACGACCCACTGCAGGAACATTTACGAGGGGAAGATCCCGGATATGAAGCTCTCCGCCATCGCGGACATCGCGGAAGCGCGCCGGGAGTACGTGCGCGAAAACTTCCCTGGGACGGCGATCTTTGACGACGGAAACAAGATGCTCGAAAGCGGGCTCATCGACCTCGTGATCATAGCGGTCCCGCACTACTTCCACGCGGAATACGCGATCCGCGCGCTGGACCTCGGGCTCCACGTCATCACGGAAAAGCCTGCCGGTGTCTACACGAAGCAGGTGAAGGAAATGAATCAAGCGGCAGCCGCGCATCCGGGCCAGGTCTTCGGCATTATGTACAACCAGCGGACGAATCCGATGTACCAGAAGCTCCGGGAGATGGTGCAGAGCGGCGAACTCGGCGGCTTAAAGCGCGTGACGTGGATCATCACGGACTGGTACCGCTCCCAGGCGTACCATGACTCCAGTACGTGGCGCAGCACCTGGAAGGGTGAAGGCGGCGGCGCGCTCATCAACCAGAACCCGCACCAGCTCGACCTCTGGCAGTGGATGTTCGGCATGCCCGACCGGATCTTCGCGAAGGCGAGCTTCGGCAAGTACCACAATATTGAGGTCGAGGACGACGTGATGGCCTTCATGGAATACGACAGCGGCCTGACCGGCGAATACATCACGAGCACCGGCGAAGCGCCCGGCACGAACCGGCTGGAGATCGCCTGCGACATGGGCAAGGTGGTCATTGAAGAGCACCACATGTACTTCTACAAAAACGCGGTCTCCGAGCGTGAGTTCGAGAAGACCAACACGAAGCCGTTCGGAACTCCCGACTGCGAAAAGATCGAGCTTCCCGTGGACCAGTCCGGCGGAGAACAGCACGTGGGCATTTTAAAGAACGTCGCTTCCGCGATCCTTCACGGGACGCCGCTCCTTGCCCCCGGTGAAGAAGGTATCCGGGGCCTCACGATCTCGAACGCGATCCACTTAAGCGCTTTCACCGGCCGCACGGTGGACCTCCATAACTTCCCGGATGAGGAGTACTATGCGCTCCTCCAGGAGAAGATCAAAAACTCCACTGTGGTCAAGAAAGAATCCCAGGTGATCGCAACTGTGTAACGACCTGCATCAGAAGAGCCCGGCTGACGCCGGGCTCTTTTTATTGGTATACAGGTGCCGGGGAGGCAGCGGATCGCGAAGCGGGGATCTTTCTGCGGGCAGGGCAGCCGCTGCGGCAAACTGCCGTCCGTTACTCCGCCGCTTTGATCATCGTCTCCACGAGCTCGGGCCAGAGCCATTCGCCGGTAGAGCGTTCATAGAGGCCGAAGCACTCTTCGCCGGTCTGGCCGCGGCGGGAGTTGTTGTCCCAGACGATGCACGGGATCCCGTACACCTTCGCGCCGGACACGTAGTAATCCATCCACGCGCAGCGGTCCTCGATGTTGTCCTTGTTCGTACAGCCGAACTCGCCGATCACGACCGGAATGCCCTTTTTCACAAAGAGTACGTTCAGAGTCCTGAACAGGGAATCCAGGTCGCTTTTGTGGCTCGCAGTGAAGGTCGCGGTACCGCCTGCTCCCTGCATGGCGAAGACGTAGGGCGTATACGCGTGAACGGATACGATGATCCGGTCGTCGTCCGGAAGCTCCATCGTGCTCAGGATATCGTACTGGGCGTTCGCGCCGTAGCAGGGCACCATGATGTGCCGGTACGTGTTGTTGCCGCCGGTCGCACGGATCGCTTCGACGATAGCCGCATTCAGCCCGTAGACGATCTTCCGTTCGGCCTCCGTCCCGCCGGACCACTCGTTCGCGCTGCCGATCGTCCGCGGCTCGTTCATCGTCTCGAATACGAGGCGCTCATCATAGCCCTTGAAGGTCTCCGCGATCTCCGTCCAGAGGCCGGTCATCTTTTTGACGCTTGCCTCGTAGACCGCCGCATCCTCCGTGCATCCGCCGATGTCATAGTAGTCGTTGTCGTGGTGCGAATTCAGGATCACGTACATGCCGATGCCGTATGCGTAATCCACCACTTCCTTCACGCGGGCCATCCACGCTTCGTCCGCATGGCCGTTCTCATCCGCGTGCGTTCCCCAGCTCACAGGGATCCGGATGGTCGTAAAGCCCATGTCATGGATATCGTTCACGAGCTCCTGTGTAGTCTTCGGATTGCCCCAGCTGGTCTCCGCGGCAAGCCCCGGCGCGCTGTTCGCGTCCAGGGAATTCCCGAGGTTCCAGCCGGCTTTCATGGCAGCCGCGATCTCGAGAGACGTCATCTCCGTATTGAACGGGTCCGCTTCCGCTTCTTCCTGCGGTTCTTCCGTATCAGGCGCTTCAGTATCCCCGGCTTCCGCATCCTCCGTTTCCTCAGCATCCTGAGAAGCTTCTTCCGCGTTCTCCGAAGGCGCTTCCTCGCTTGCAGGCTCCTCTGCCGGTTTCTCTTCCGGCTTCTCCGCCGAGTCACCTGCAGGTCCTTCCGCAGGCGTCCCGTTATTGCCGCACGCTGAGAGGTTGAAAACAAGGCTCAGTACAAGCATGATCACGAGCAGTTTTTTCATTTCTGTTTCCCCCTTGATTTAAGATTTAAACCGGCAGATCATTCAGATGGATCCCGGCCGGAAAGACATAGGGACCTGTATTACAGGAGCTCACTGAACAGCCACATGAGCTTATTTGCCGGAGAGATCCAGACTTCCTTGTACGTGGCGGTCGCTACCTGCGGCCACCACGGGCTATCGTGATCCAGATACGTCTGGACGCCCACCGGGATCTGCCCGACGGCTGCGCCGGGCTGGATCGTGTACTCATCGGACCACTCATAGCCCTCACCGTAGATCAGGGACTGGCCGAACGGATTGCCGCCCGTAAGCCAGTGGATCTGTTCTTCGCAGAGCCTGAGAAGTGCGGTGTCTCCCAAAAGCCTTCCCGCCGATGCCGCCGCGGCAGCCTCCGAAAGCTGCACAGCCGCGTTCCCCCGGAAGGAGAACCACACCGGGAACGCCCTCAGGTATACGCCCTTTTCCCGGTCGAGGCACACGATGCCCTGCTCTGCCTGCGGCCTGAAGCCCGGCAGGCACAGGTCGTCCGCCCAGATCACGCTGTTGAAGATTTCCTCCGGGTGCTTCTCCGCTTCATCGGCGAAGTAGACGCCCTCCGGGAACAGGCCGTAGGGACGCGTAAACCCGGCGGTCTTCTTATAGTATTCCGCGGTCCGCCTGACTGCTTGAAGCCACATCGGCGCGTCCGGGTGATCCGGCGCATTTTGAAGCAGAAATTCAAGTCCCGCCGAGGTGTACTGTTCAAACGAATGGTGCGCGTGGTGCCACGGCAGCGTATGCTTCCGGTCCGTGTAGTAGAAGCCCGTAAGCGGGATCTCCCAGTCCGGTTCCTCCTGTGCCTGGCATTCGATCTGAAGCCGCGCGTACCGCGCCGCATCCTCAAGATATTCCGGGCAGCCCGCACGGACTAAAGCTGCCGCAGCACTCGCGGCCGCCGCAAAGATCTTGATCTCGAACTGCTCCATCCGGACCGAAGCGTCTCCCGCTTCCCCGCGCTGAAGCTGCTCCAGGGCAAACCCGTAGTCCTCCCGCGAAAGCTTGAGCGCGTAGTCCGAGCGTGCGTCGTCGATCCCCCGGAGCGAATACGCACCCAGCGCCTCGGCAAAAGCCGAGACCAGGTTGAGATACGGCGTCTCGTTGGCTTCGGAGATGATGTCGTCCGCTGTGCCGATGATCCCGTCCGTCCAGATGGACGTGGAGGAATAATCCGACCGGAAGCCGTCGCCGAAGCGGACCTTCAGCACATAGTCGAGGCCCCATTCGGCTTCCTCAAGGACGCGCTCGTAAAGGCGCGGGTCTTTTTCGCGGAGCCGGTCCGAAAGCAGGAACAGGGCGGCGGTGCCATCGGCGGTATTGCCCATCCCCTGCGCAAGATCCGCGGCGTCGTGCCAGCCCCCGTTCGCGACGATGCTCTTCTTCCCGTGCACCAGAAGAAGATCCGTATGGCAGGCCATATGCTTCCCGCGGACGTAGTAACCGCACCGCTGGGACAGATAGAAGTTCAGCGTTTTCCAGACCGCAGGTACGTACGCATCCTCCGCGATTATAAACGGCGCGCTTTCAAGTTCTCCGTAAGAGAGGACGTACTTGCCTTCCCGTGTGAAGGAAGAAAAGTCTATGGCCGCAAAACGCTCCCCGCCGATGGTCACTTCCTCTGCCATACCCCGAAAGATCTCTTCATCGGAGCCGGCTTCCTTTATGCTGAAGCACTCCGCCCCGGGGCACAGCGCCGCTGCCGCGTACTTGAGCCCGCCCGGCGTATATCCGGACCCGGAGACCGCAATGAGGCCTTTCCGGGGCGTCCATCCCTCCTCCTTGTCCGCGTCCACCTTCTGAAGCTCCAGCGTGGACAGGTACCAGTGAAGAACGCTGTCACTGTCATTTTCATGGCCGCACATGTCATATTCGATGCTGACGCCGGTCACGATGTCCCTCGGGACCATCGGGATCTCGAGCGTCACGTGGTTCCATTCATACGGGGTGAGCTGTACGTTGTGGTGTCCGGTGCGGCCCCAGCGGTCCGGAGACTTCAGGATCCCGTCGTTCCGAAGCTGCAGGCGGATATTGATGGATTTCGTGCCGTGCATATCCGGATAGACGTAGAACGACAGGCGGTTCCAGTCCTCCCAGTTTTCGCGGTCTACGGAAAAAAGCGCGCCGGGCTCCGCGTAGATCCTTCCGCGGGAGCCGTCCGGAAGCCAGTCCGGGAGATTCGCGGGGCAGGCCATCTCAAGGGTCTTCTTTCCATGAAACAGATGCTTTTCACTTACGGACAGTTCGATGTATGGTGTCAGTGTAGACCAGCCCTCAAGCGAGCTCATTTCGGAAAGGAGCCTGCTCTCATACGGCGCTTTTTTCTCAAGCCGCGCGGTGTTCGTCCTGGTCCTGTCCACCGGCATCACGCGGTGCACGTCGCGGCTTTCATTCAGCATTCTCAGAAAATCTTCGTTCATATACCGTCCCTCAGATCGTATGTTGACGTCAGACTGTACGCGGCAGGATCTTATAGAGATGCACGATATTCAGGTCCTCGGGCATATCGAGACCGTGGGAGCCGCACTTCCCGTCGATCTCATGGCAGCCGTGGTCCATCGCGAACCCCAGCAGTGTATTGTGTTTCTTCCAGTGCCGCTCAACAAGGACCGACAGCGCGGCAAACATCTCCGAATTGCACCGGAGCTCAGACAGCGCCTCGATGCCTTCCGGCGAATATTTGTGCATCCAGTGGTCGTAATTGCCGTTATAGACTACGAGGAGATCGTACCGGTCCTCCGTGATGAGCTCCATGGCTTTCGCGTTGACCTCCTCCAGCGTGTCATAAATGTAATAATCCATCTCCCTCTCAAGGAAGATCCTTCCCATGCTGCATTCGGAATCCGCGACGATGGCCGCCTTCTTCCCCGCACGGGTCACCGCGTCAAATACCGTATCGATCCGAATGACCGGCTTCTCATATTTCATGATCCCATGCACCGCCGGCTGCGCACCGGTGTACATGGTCCCGAAGCAGACCGGCGTAACGGAGGGCATGACCGAACGGAGCGGCACTTCGATGTCCGTCCTTTCCGCCGCTTCCCGCAGGAGTGCGGGATACTTCCTGCAGATCCACTCGGCGACCGCATCCGGGTTATACATGAGGACCCGGCTGCACTTTTCTCCATGGAGTTTTTCATCCACATAGGATCTGAGGACCGGATTCGTCCCCGCGGCGAATTCCGGCGGGTCGATCCCCATCGCATAGCAGATAGCGGCCGCAACGGTGTCGAGCGACGTCTCATTCAGTTTTTCCGGCATAGTTCATTCCTCCCTGAAAGGCGGCTTTCAGGCTTCCGCCTTTTCCTCTTTCATGAGTCCCCTGTACCCAAGAACCGTGAACAGGATAAATTTCAGCGCGTTGACGATGAAGATGCCCCAGGCCATGCCCCAGATGCCGAAGCGGAGCGTCAGCGGCACCGCCGCCGCAAAGAACGCGGCAATGTAGCACCCGCTCACGATCATCTGGATCTTTTCCTCCGTGTAGCGGAGGACGACCACCATCAGCGTATTGCATATGAAGAACAGCACCTGCCCGGCATTCGCGAGCAGGAAGAGCGGCCGGACGGCGTCGTACCAGTCAGGGTAGAACAGATAGACAAAGAGGTGTGAGCCGCCGTAGGAAACGCCTGTCACAAGCACGACCACGCCAAAAAGCAGCGCGATGACCTTGAGGAACGTCTTCGGCGCAAGGCCGCCCTCTTCCCGGGCGATATAGCCGGAAAGCACGCCGTTTAAAGGAGTGGACAGGAGGGACATGATCTTGCCCACAAAACTTGCGTAATAAAACAGGGAGGTCAGGGTATCGCCGGAGTAAAAGACCGTGTTGAAGACGGCGCCGCCCGCCAGGAGCGTGGGGATCAGCAGCCGGTCCGCCGCGGATACAAAATCCGACAGGAGGAACGAGCCCGTGATGACAGCGGTCCCTTTGACGTGCTCCGGGAAGCGCTCCGTCCGCTCAAAGTACGGCGGTTTAAAGATGGTCCCGGTGAAGAAAACGAACAGGAGACCGAACAGTTCTCCCGTATAGAAGATCAGGATCCAGGCGCCGGTCAGCCTGAAAAGAAGAAGGCCCAGCGCATAGCCCAGACCAATCGCGCAGTAGAACAGGCTGAATTTTCCGTAATCCACCCGGAGACGGAAGGCGACGTCCGCGTATGCGCGGATCACGGTCAGGATCATGAAGATCACGATCAGGACCCAGGAGGTCTCCGCCGTGTCCTTTTTGATCAGGATGGCCGCGATGGTGATGACCGCCGTGATAACGGCCGCCCCAACCAGCATGATATTGAACTCGCCGTTGCTGCTCTCCCGGTCCTTCGCGTAGACCTTCATGCGGCCGTAGTTCAGGCCGAAGCCGATGCTTGCGAGGTACGACGCGAGCGACGTATAATACAACACCCGGCCCTGAAATTCAGCGCCGAGTGTGCGTTCGATGGAAGGCATAACGAGGAGACTCATCGCCGCGTTCATGACGATAAGACCGACAGCCCCCAGTATGAAATCTTTTACAAATGAAAGTACTTTTTTCATGTAGCCGTTCCGCCGGAACGGAGGTCTCCGTCCGCAAGGATCATAACAGGCTTCGGGATCTCAGGCTCCTCCTCGGGGACATCGGGCTCCTCCGGGATCCCCGGCTTTTCCGCCTGCTCCTCTTCGGGACTGATCCACGTGCCGATCCGCTCCTCTTCCACGACTAACGGCCGGTGCATGCTCCTCTGGTTGATGGACAGCACGTATTCGCCGATCACGCCTATAAAGATGAGCTGCAGCGAACCGAGGATCCCCACCAGGATGATGAGCGGGGCGACGCCCGCTTCATATCCGTACCAGTCGGTAAGCTTTTTGATCAGGAATATGATGGCGATCACAAGACTCGCGAACGCGCCGAACATGCCGATGAACGTGGCAAGCCTGAGCCCGACCTTAGTATAGGACGTAAAGGAAAGCATGGCGGCGTCAAACAGCCTGTACCAGTTGTTGGAGGTCTTGCCCGCGCGCCGCCTGGGCTGGTTATACGGGATCTCCTTGTGCTCATAGCCAAGCTCCGCAACGATCCCCCTGAGGAAAGGCGTGGGATCGTCGAGCTTCCGGAGCACCTCGATAAAGGCCTGGTCGTAGAGGCCGAAGCCTGTGAAATGCTCGATCTGCTCCACCTCGGAAAACTTCCGGATGGTCTTGTAGTAAAGCGACCGGAGCCAGTAGACCAGCTTGTTTTCTTCGCTCGTGGTCTTCACGCCGATCACGATCTTGTAGCCCTCTTCCCAGCCGGCTACGAACGCGTGAATGAGCTCGACCGGGTCCTGGAAATCGCACGCGAGGCAGACGACCGCATCGCCGTAGGCCTGTAAAAGACCGTAGTACGGCGAATTGAACTGGCCGAAATTCTTCGCGTTGAAGATCGCCTTGACCTTCGGGTCCGTTTCCGCGATCAGGCGGATGCGGTCCCTGGTGCTGTCCTTCGAATGGTTGTCAATGAAGATCAGCTCGTAATCGTACGCTGGAAGGTTCACCCGGAACTCTTCTTTGACAGCTTTAGCCAGCGCGTCCACGTTTTCTTCTTCGTTATAGCACGGGACTACAACGCTGATTTTTTTCATTCCGTGTCCTCTCTCGTTTATTTGCAGATATTGCCCATGACGTCCATGATCCAGGAGGCGGAGATCGCTTCCAGATTGTTGATGAACACTACGTCCGTAACGTTCTCTTCCTTTGCCAGGTCTACCACGTTCCCGATAAAGGATCCGTTTTCACTGTTGTACGTCCTGTAGTCCAGGATGTAGATCTTTTCATAGTGGTCGGTCAGGAAGGGGACCCAGCAGTTGCCGAAGCTCTCCTTGATGACGATGCACTTTTCGCCGTTGTGGACCTCGGGGCTTTCGATGACGGTCAGCGGGTTGTCTCCGTAGATGAACCCGTAGAACTTGAGCGTGGGCCCAAAAGCATTCATGTCGCGGACGATATAGCCGTTCCGCATGGTCTTCTGCGAATTGTCATAGAACTTCATGTCGTTGCAGGTCAGCGGCTCGTACGCATAGACCGTATCCGGATTATCCGCGAGCTGTGTATACCCGTTTGCCTGATAGTAGCTGCCCAGGAAGTTTTCCGTGACGATCTCCTTGTATTCGGAAAGGTCGTGCGGCTCGATCCCCTTGGCTTTGCAGAATTCCACGTATGCGTAATAAGCACCCAGCTGCGTCCAGTGATGGTCCGTCTTGAAGTACAGGTACTCGTCGTTATGCTCCATGAGCGTGTCGTAAATGTACACGTCCTTTAAGTACGGGCTCAGGGACATGGCCTTGGCCTGGTAATAGTGGATGACCTTTTCTTCATCGGAAAGCTTCCACGCTTTCTTGGTCTCCTCATCCAGCATGATGGCAGAGTTGTCCGGGATCAGGATCTCATAGACGTCTGAAACGCCGTGGAGCGCGTTCGCGACGTTGCTCACGTGGATCGCGTACTTGTCCGCACCCTGGAGGTTGAAGCCGTATACACAGTAGCCTACCAGGTCCTTGACGTTGACGTCGCCTGCCTCCTGCGGGTTCATCCGGACCAGCTCGTCCGCATCCACGGACTCATAGGTCTCCCTTTCGCTTTCGCTCTCCGACTCCGGCTCAGACTCCGTGATCACCTCGATGCCCGGATCACTCTCGGTTTCAGGCGGCTCTGTCTCAGTCGCCTGCGTGAGATCTTCGATGTCCGGGATCTCATCGCCGTCGCCGTAATTCGCGATCACGTCATTCTGAAGGCCGTAATAGGTCTTGATCTTTCCCTCTATTGTGAGCAGCTCCTCACGGAACGGGAACGTATCCGAGAACCACTTTTCGACGTTGTTCGTATAAGTGCCGTCGATGAACTCTTCCGTCTTGAATTCCGGGAACTTCGTGAGCTCCCTCTTTTCAAGAACAGACTCCGTGGGGCGCAGCATGAACAGAACGCAGCCCATGATAAAGCCCATGGCCATCACTATCAGGAATAAGGCCAGAAGGACCGCCCTCCAGCCGTATCTTCTGTTGTCGTCTTTCATCTTCTCTTCTATCTTCATGGCTGACTTCTCCGTAAGCGTCAGAACTGGAAATACAGGAACGGGTTGAAGCTGTTCCCGATGAGTGCCAGGACGGAAAGGACGATCAGGACGGGCGGGATGAGCGCGTCCGTAAAGTACACGAGGCTAAGGAGCCCGTGCCGCGCTTTTTTCCTGCCGGCTGCGATCATTTTGTCCCGGATGGTCTTCCCGAGCGGGAACACTGCGATGAATGCCGCGATCAGGAAGAACAGGTTGTTTAAGCACATGGAGACGGTCTCCTGGTTATAGAGCTCCGCTCCGGCGCCGAATGAGAACATGCCCCGCACCGCGGTAAGGAGCACTGAAAAATCATTGAACCGGAACAGGACCCAGCCGAAATATGCCACAATGAAGGCATAGATATGCCCGATCACATGGACTTTGTCGAGCGCCTTTCCGAGGAACATCCGCTCGATGGCCAGGAAGACGAAGAAGTACAGGCCCCAAAGAATATAGTTCCAGCTGGCGCCGTGCCACATACCGGTCAGGAACCAGACGATGAACAGGTTGAGATAGGTCCTGCCTGCGCCTTTCCGGTTGCCACCCAGCGGAATGTATACGTAATCCCGGAAGAACGTGGACAGCGAGATGTGCCATCTGCGCCAGAAATCCTGCACGGACTTCGCGGAATACGGATAGTTGAAGTTTTCGAGGTAGTGGAAGCCGACCATGCGGCCCATGCCGATCGCCATGTCCGAATACGCGGAGAAATCCAGGTAGATCTGGAGCATGTAGGCGAACATGCCGAGCCAGATGCTGAGGGTCGGGAGCGCCGAAAGCGCTTCTCCGGTCATGGGCGCGAACTTGTCCGCGATCACGCCGCAGCCGTTCGCGAGAATGGCCTTTTTCGCAAGGCCTACGGCGAAACGGCGTACGCCCTGAGCAAAGTCCTCAAGAGTGATCTTGCGTTCTTCGATCTCATCGGCAACGGTCTGGTAGCGCACGATAGGACCGGCAATACACTGGTGGAACAGGCTGCAGTACAGGAGCACCTTCCAGTACTTCTGCTGCGCCTCCACTTCTCCCCTGTAGACGTCCGCCACATAGGAAATGAGCTGGAACGTATAGAAGGAAATGCCGATGGGCAGAATAATAGACGGCACAGTCTCCGGCCAGCCGGTGAAATGCTGAACGTTTGTCAGAATGAACCCGGTATACTTAAAGAAGATCAGGAGGAGCAGGAGAACCACGCACTCCAGCGCCATCCAGCGCTTTTTCATGGACCGGATCTCCGTCCGGCCGATCTCGCGCGCCGTGTACCAGCTGACAAAAGCCTCCAAAAGAAGAAGCGGCAGGTACTGCGGGCCACCCCATGCGTAGAATATCAAAGAAAAGACGAGAAGGATCACATTCCTCGTCTTTGTTTTTTTAGCGATAAAATAAATGAGAAGCTGCGGTGTAAGGAAAGCAAACACGAACAGCAGGCTGGAAAATACCATATCATGACTCCGTTTTTCGGTTATTGGGAATTCCGCCGGGGTACCCGTATACGACCCGCAGAAGCGCAGAATTCCACGTTTCTAAGTATAGTATAGCGGCAGGCAAAAGTCAACTCGGGAAAGAGCGTAAGAACCTTCCTCCGGGCGGGAAAGGGGATGACAGAAGGCGCGGGATAAGGGCGCCTCGGCATGGTCCGGCACGGTCTTAAAGAAAGCAGGCGCCCTGTGCCATAGAGGAACACGGAGCGCCTGCTTCTTCATGTGTTTTTTGTATCGCTTCAGCACCGGAATCTGAAGACGTATCAGTAAAGTCTCCGGATGGTGATGATCTGCATCATGTAAAGGTTTCCGTACTCGGCTAAACGGCCCGGTGCGGGCTCATGCACGACGATGCCGTTTCCGAAATAGATGGCCACATGGCCCGGGTAGCAGACGAGGTCGCCCGGCTGGATCTGGGAAATATCGACGCCATAACCGATACCCCTCATGGACGTACTGTTGTACGCGTGCGCGTTTGCGGACGCCTGGTCCAAAAGGCCGAAGGCTGCGTAGATCTGTCCGCAGAAGCCTGAGCAGTCCGCGCCGTATGTTAAGCTCGCGCCGCCCCAGCGGTACGGAAGCTTGCCCACAAAGCTGGCCGCGTAATCCGCGATCCTGTGGCCGGTGGAGGCCCGGAGCTGCGCCTGGTATGCTGCATCCGCCGCCTTGCTGGCTTCGATGGAGGATTCGATGGCCGCGTGGATCTCGTTCACGAAATCCTCTTCGGACTGGCCGGTCAGGTCGCTCAGTTTTTCACGCATGAACTCGACCAGAGTGATGTCCGTGGTCACGCTGTATACGATCTCATTGAGACCGTGCTCGTTTGCGATATCCAGAATAGCCTGGTAATTCTCCAGGAGGTAGATCAGGATCGAGTACATGTTGACGTAATTCTGATTCTGTTCCTGGACCGCGTAATCGTTCTGCAGGCAGTAGTTGATCTGCTGTGCGTAGCCTTCAAGCAACTGCTGCGTTTCCGCAGGAAGCTTCCTGTATTCTTCATGAAGAGTGAAGGATGCGGGCAGCTGCGCCGCCTCCTTGAACGCCGCACGGGCTTCCGCGAAGTACTGCTCCGCGTCTTCTCCGAACTTGATGTAGTTTGCGGAGACGTAGCCGGAGACGTCGTCCAGCTCGATCCTGTACCAGAGGTGTCCGTTCACGAGCTTTTCACCCACGACCCAGACTTCCATCCGCCGCACCACACGCGCGACGATGTTCGACAGCGTTGACGTGGATTCACGCACGTTAAGCGTACCTTCCGTACAGACCTTGCCTACCACGCGGACCTCGTACGTGATCTCCTCACTGTTCTCAGCAAAATACGCGCCGGTCACCATGGGCTGCTCTTCCGCGATCGCGATGATGGGGGAAAGCGCCGTGGAGATCTTTTCCGCGGCATTTTCATTGGCCGCGAAATAATCAGCCAGGATCAGGGACGCGCCTGCATCGGCGGTCGCAAGGTCCAGGTCGTTAAATACTGCGGCGCGGGAGCCTCCGGCATTTGTTGAAAGAATAAGGGCCGCTGCCAAAAGAACCGCCGCGGCTTTCGTGAACAACTTCTTCATGAGGTAATTCCTTAATTGGTAAAACTGCACGCGGATGCATGAACCACCCGCGTGCAGGTATTTATATGCTGCTTAGTATAATCTCCGGACGCCCACGATATCCAGGACGTACAGGCTGCCGATCTCGATCATGCGGCCCGGTGCGGGCGCGTGAACGATCTGGCCGTTCCCGTAGTAAATGGCGACGTGGCCGGGGTAGCAGACGAGGTCGCCGGGCTGGATATCCGAAAGAGCTACCGCATAGCCCCAGTTTCTCTGGCCGCCCGAGGTATCATAGGATGAGATCAGTCCGAAGTGCTTGTACACGTTGTACGTGAAGTGCGAGCAGTCTACGCCGCCGCCCTCGCGGAAGTCGTTTCCGCCGTACACATAATTGATCCTGCCGACCCAGGAGGCCGCATATGCTGCGATCTCCCCGCCGGTTCCCGTAAATACGACGGGAGCAGGCGTTTCAACTACGGGTGCAGGCTGTGCAGGCTGCGGCTCGGGAGCCGGAGTCTCTGCAGGTGCCGGTGCAGGCGTCTCAGCAGGCGCCGGTGCAGGTGCAGGAGCTGCGGTTTCCGCCGGTGCCGGCGCCGCCGCAACAACAGGAGGCGCTGTTGTTTCCGGCGGAGTCGTGGTGGAAGGCGTTGCAGCTTCAATGATGGAAGCTACCATCTGCTCTTCCGAGGAACCGGTGTATGCAGAGATGGATTCACGGCTGGCATCCACTTTCCGGATGGCCGCTGCCGCAGTGTTGTATGTTGCCGTAAGGCCGTACTCATTCGCGATATCCATGATGCCCTGGTAATTCTCCAGGAGATACAGCAGAATGGCGTACATGCCGATGTAATTCTCTTTTGCAGCTTCTTCGGGATAATTAGTGCCGATGCAGTAATTGATCTCGTTTGAGAAATAGTTCAGCTTATCCTGAAGGCTCTGTCCAAGCCAGGAGATGTCGTCCGGGATGACGAATTTACCGGGCAGGGACGTTTCCCCGGTCTGCTCCTTCTGAACAACGACCTTGAGTTCTTCAGCTTCCGTACCGAACGCCACATAGTTGCCTGCCACATAGCCCTCTATTCCGCGGAACTCGACCTTGTACCAGAGGTTTCCGTTCACGGTGCGTTCGCCCAGGACGGTAACTTCACCGCCGCGCATCACGCACTCCACGATATTCGACAGGGTAGACGGAGCTTCACGGATGTTCAGCACGCCGTCCACGCTGGCGACACCCTTGACCGACGCTTCGTAAAGCGTCTCGTCAGTGGTCTCCTGAGAGCGGTTATAGCCTCCCACAGATGCAGTCTCTTCCGCCACCGCGATGATGGGCGACAATGCAGCCGCGATCTTTTCAGCAGCATCCTCATTCGATGCGAAGTAGTCCGACAGGACTGCGCTGGCGCCTGCAACGGCGGTGCTCGCATCCAGCATGTCAAACCGGGCGGCGCCGGCCGTGAGGCTCGTGCTCCCTAACATGACTGCCATGATCAATGCTGCAAAACGAAGTTTCGATCTATTCTTCACGGAATCTGTTTCCTTTATCTGAGGTTATTTGTTACATAATTGTTACACTACAGGAAGTATACCAGTTTCCCTAGTATTTGTCAACACATCAAATAAGAATATTTTGTGTTTTAACGTAGTTTTCACCCTTGATTTAGGGCCTGCCCTGTAAAATATCTGTAACAAACCTGAAAAAGGCAAACGGTGCCCGCAAACGGTCAGTAGGCGGTCCGTTTTTCACTGTATCCATGCTTGATATAGTGCTCGTAATACAGGGTCCAGTTATTGCCGAAGGCCTGATCAAGGTCTTTATACCGCGCCCGGTAAACCTGTACGTTGAACCTGGCGCTTGCCTGCCGCGCTTCCTTCATTCCGTTATTAAGGAAATGCTTAAAGGCCCTGGCCTTGTCCGTCCCGTAAGCGGCGCGGAGGTCCGGATATTTTTCAAGATAATAGTCCGCGTCAAAGACCAGGGAATAGCGGCCGGCGTCGAAATCCGAAGGCTCTTCCGGCGTTTCAGGCTGTGAAGGCTCTTCAGGCTGTGAGGGCTCCGAAGGTTCTTCCGGGTCTGAAGGTTCTGTACTTTCGCCGCTGCCGCTGCTTCCCGATCCAGAACCGGACGAACCGCTTTCTGATGGATCCGCCCCGACCCGCTTCTCCTTAATACCGTTGTCCAGATAATGATGGAAATAACTCGTATAATTGTTTCCGAACGCTGCTTTGAGATCCGGGTAATGATCCCTGTAATACCTGACGTCAAAATTCCCGGACGCCCTTCTGCCCTCTCTCATGCCGTTATTCAAAAAATGGCGGAAGGCTCTGGCTTCGTCACTCCCGTAGGCACTCCGGAGGTCCTCATATTTTGAAAGATAGTACTGCGCGTCAAAGACAGGGCTGTAATCCCTGCCGTTATAAACCAGATTTACGGAACTGCTGTCGGAACCGGAGGAACCGCCGGAGTCGGAGGATCCGCCGGGATCGGAATACCCGTTATCACCAGCCGCAGCTGCCTCGGCAGAGCCATAACGCCCCTGTTCCTGTCCATAATCGATGAAATGCTTCACGTATTGATAGTGATCGCCTCCATACACTTTCCGGAGATCGAGATTGCTCAGTTTATAGTAGATCAGGTCAAAGATCTCATTGGCTCTTCTGTTCTCATAAATCCCATAATTCAGAAAATGCTGAAGAAGTTTTATTTTGTCCGTCCCATAAGCTTCCTTAAGATCTGTATACTTTTTACTGTAATAGTCTGCGTCAAAAACAGGTTTGTAATACGCAAGCTGAGCGACACTTGTGATACTGACTGCTGTACGGACCATGCCGTCGGTCAAGGAAGACGCTGTTCCCGCTGTCTGGATGAGACAATAGTTCTGTACTCGTCTGGTAAGCCAATCCAGTATGGAGTCCACGTTCTCCCGATAGGAAGGACTAATATATGATAATTTGCTCGAGACCGTTGTTCCCAATACGTCCCATCGGGTATAATTCATATCGGCTGATACCCTGACTGCGTCGTACCAGTTTTCGATCAGAGCAAGGATCGACGTCAGTTTTGCCTTGTAGTAACTATTGTAGCGGCTGTTGATGAGATCGATGAATTCCTGGTAATAGGAAAGTCTGAGGAAATAATCTGACATAACGGCAAATGTATCGCCGGTAGAGATCAGGAAGCTGGCAGCCGGCTCATCTCCGCTCTGGTTCATACAGGTGTCCAGATCCCAGACCGGTCCCATGTGGATCTTGTCCGAGTCACCGTCTTTATAGAAATAGAAACTGGTGCCCAGGACTTCCTTGTTGAGAAGCAGTTCATTGACGAGATACATGTCGGCAAAGGATTCGACGTCCGCAATCTCCCTGATACTGTCCCAGGAGCCGGCGTTATGGAGGAGCGTCTCCAGCTGCTCTATGGCAGTTTTAAATAAACTCATGCCGGCATTGGATGATTCATCCACGGCCTCTTTCAGGACGTAATAATATCCGGTAACGGATGAACAGAACCAGATATCCTCTTCCTCGTAGAAAACATTGTCGAGTTCGACCAGTACGCCCTTCTGATCCTTCAGATCAAGCCGCGTCTTTCCGATTTCCACCTTGTCCGTCACAAGATAGAGCCCTCTGTATTCTCCGTCGATCCAGAGATCTGCGTAATTCGCCGACAGTACAAAAGCCATTCCGGAGCCCGATGCCAGCTCAAAAGCGATTTTGTTCCTCATCATGGAGCCGTCGCCGGCGTTGGCGATCAGCACCCATTTCTTCGCTGCTCCGAGTCCGAACAGAGAAGTCTTCTTGCTGAATTTGATCTGGTATCCCTTTTTCTCGAATTCCCTCCAGGACGAATTCCCGCGTCCTTTGAACTCCGCGCCTGCAATCGCTTCCACGTTATTTCCCGGATTCAACGGATCTGCGAGTATCACACTGGTGCCTGCAGCTTTCAGATTTTTGTCCGCATGAATGTCGGCAAGCGTATACCCGTCGAGCCATACAGAAATACTAGGGACAGAAGACTGCATCAGAACGACGTTTTTCGTGCTGCCGTCTTCCAGAGTAAAGATCAGCGTATCACCGTGCGCAAAGGACCCGGTCAGCTGTTTCGTGTCCTGATCAATAGTCCCTTTGGACGCTTCCGTTGCATTTCCGTTGTACCGGAGCGTGATGTCCGTGAGAGAATAACCGTTGGGTATGAACAGATAAAAACAGCCCTTCGTGTAATAGCTTTTGACCGGTCCTGAAGAGGTTTCCAGCCATACACTGAAGACATCAAATATTTCGGCAAAACTGTTGTCCGGAGTGACGTGGCCGGTACCGGCCGGGAAGGCTTCGGCATCTTTTTCAAGTTCCTCCTCAGCTTCGGACTCTTCTTCAGTTTTAGACTCTTCTTCTGTTTCAGACCCTTCTTCGGTTTCTGGCTCTTCTACAGCTTCGTGAGTGTCCTCGTCTATTTCAAGGGTACTCCCGTCTTCCGGAACATTCTCTGCATCCGGAGAACCATCTTCTGTAACTGGAGAACTATCTTCTGCGTCAGCGTCATTTCCGCCATCCGGGTCCTCTGTATCTGTATCCTCCGTAAACTGAGGGCTTTCTTCAGCAGTTTCTTCCGGCAGCTCCTCTTCCGCATATTCATAAAGATCGTCCGTCATTTCTTCTTCCGCACGGAGGAACCACGCATCCATCGCAGAAACCGGGAGGCTCAGTACAAGACATACAGTAAGCACGGCAGCCAGCGAACCTGTCAGTTTCCTAATCGTTTTTTTCATGTCCGAATACTCCTCGTTTCTGAAACAGGCACGTCTATACTTGGAAGATCAACCATAGAAATGTGTTTTATTGAATCAATTATCACTATAATATACCGACCTGTCCGGAGACGCAATAATAAAAAACAGTCAGCTTTTTACGTGCTCCAGATTACGCAAACTCATTGGAGGTCATCAGTAAGCGATCCTTTTCTCCTTGTATCCGTTATTGATATAGTGCTCGTAATACAGGGTCCAGTTATTGCCGAAGGCCTGATCAAGGTCTTTATACCGCGCCCGGTAAACCTGTACGTTGAATTTGGCGCTTGCCTGCCGCGCTTCCTTCATGCCGTTTCTGAGGAAGTGCTTAAAGGCCCTGGCCTTGTCCGTCCCGTAAGCGGCGCGGAGATCCGGATATTTATCTAGATAGTAGTCCGCGTCAAAGACCAGGGAATAGCGGCCGGCGTCGAAATCCGAAGGCTCTTCAGGCTCCGCAGGCTCTTCCGGCCCGGGATCTTCAGGCCCCGGATCCCCTGACTGAAGCGGCGAATACCGCTTTATCAGTTCCGCAGGGGAGAGCTTTCCCGAATAAGCCGCCGGAGACGACGTGTCGGCACGCGTAAGAAGCGCGGTGATCAGCCTGCTGAATTTCGAAAGATGATCCTGTATCACGCCGGGAAGCAGCGCTTCCAGCTTCGAAAGGTCATCGTATTTCGTATGGATGATCTGCCCGTTCGTGTCCTGGAAAGCCGCGTTCAGCGTGTTCAGATAATGCGGGCGCTGTTCATCGATGACAGACCCGTCCTCGTACGTGATCCTGTTGGCTTCAAAGTAGACGTAAGGAATGCCGTTTTTGTTAAAATAATAGTGGTCGCTCGAAGCGTCCCTTGTGGGCGACGGAAAGCGGGCCACGGTCTCCGGAATCACATGAAGCGGGATGGAGAGCTCATCGGCGAGGGCAAACGTCATCTGGAGGCCCCAGTCCCGTGTGAGCGCGCCTGCTTCATTGTAGATCCCGCCGTACGCGTACATGAGGTCGCCTGCACCTACGCAGTCGATGTTGACGTACAGCACGATGCTTTCCGGATGATCGCATAACGCAAGGTAGATATTCGAACCTGCGTAGCCGCGGAACTCTTCCCCGTCAAAAAAGCAGAATTCCAGCGTATACGGCGTCGATTTCCCATAAAACCGTTTCGCCAGCTCCAGTGTAAGCGCGACGCCGGTCCCGTTGTCCTCGCAGCCGTGCGTAGCCACCGAATCATAATGCGCCCCGATCACGATCCTTTTGCCTGACGTACCCGGCTTCCGGCATGCGTAATCGATAAAATCATGTCCCTCGATCTCATGCCGGTAAACGACGGGCTGATATCCGTAGGAAACAAGCTGGTCGTTGATCCACTGTCCCATCGCCCGGAGAGTCGTTTTGTCAGTCGTGACCGAGTTATTGTTGATCCTGTTGGGATAATTCGCGTCGATCACCCGGAGAAGCTCGTAAGCGTACGCACCGTATTCATCGCTGCCGCTCTCTCCTCCCTGGCCGCTTCCCGACCCTGAGCCGCCGCCGTCCGATCCTTTTCTGTTTTCCTTGATGCCATGATCCAGATAGTGGATATAATATTTCGCGTAATTATTCCCAAAGGCAGCCGCGAGGTCCGGGTACTGATCTCTGTAATATCTGACGTCAAAATTCTCCGACGCCCTTCTGCCCTCCTTTATGCCGTTGTTCAGGAAATGGCTGAACGCTTTTGCTTCATCAGTTCCAAAGGCTTTTCGAAGGTCCTCGTACTTTGCAAGATAATACTGCGCGTTAAAAACCGGGCTGTAGTCCCGGCCGCCGTAGATCAGGCTCGGTGCGCTGTATGTGTTTTTCGGGAGCGGCCCGGCCGCGGAGACAGGCAGGCTCCATGAAAAGCACAGCACCAGCAGTACGGCAAACATTGTTGTCAGTTTTCGCCTCATTTCACTCTCCCCTGTTTTTCTAATATGAGTCACATGTTATATTCCATTTGAACTGACTATACTTCAGAATAAACACGTGTGCAAGAGCTTTTTTGACCTTTCCGCCGACCTGTGCTATGATAGACGGCAAATAAACCGTGGAGGTTTTCATGAACAGAACCATCCTCATTACGGGCGCGTCCCGCGGCATCGGCCGCGCGGCGGCGCTCAGGCTTTCTAAAGATAACGACCGGCTTTTCCTTGCGTGCCGGGAAAACGAAGCGCTTCTCAATGAGACCGCAGCGCTTTGCTGCGCGAACGGCGCCGATGTACGCACCTTCCTCGGAGACCTCTCGGACCCCGCGGAATGCGTACGTCTCATCCGCGCCTGCGAGGAAGCCTTCGACACCCCGGACGTCCTTATTAATAACGCAGGCGTCTCGCGCGTCGCGCTTTTCCAGGAATCCACAGCCGATGCACTTTCCGGGATCATCAACGCGAACCTTGCCTCCATGGCCAACCTGACCCGGGAGGCTGTTAAGGGTATGATCTCCCGCCACAGTGGAAAGATCATCAATATTTCATCTATATTCGGTAATATCGGCGGTTCAATGGAAGTGGAATATTCGTTAACAAAGGGAGGTGTCAATGCCTTCACGAAAGCCCTTGCAAAAGAGCTTGCCCCCTCCGGCATCACTGTCAATGCAGTCGCGCCGGGGGCCATAGACACAGAAATGAACCGGAACTTTTCCACGGAGGAGCGCCGGGCCCTTGAGGAGGAGATCCCGATGGGCCGCTTCGGAACGCCGGAGGAATGCGCTGAACTCATCGCCTTCCTTGCGGGTGCGCCGGACTACCTGACCGGCGAGGTCATTGGAATTAACGGCGGATGGTAAAAAACACGGGAGCCGCACCGAACGGTGCG
>JAFRVD010000008.1 GCA_017441825.1 Lachnospiraceae bacterium | reverse complement strand
TGTATTAAAAGCTGTTTCCTGACTTGCGAAATGATGAATATTACCGGCGTATTCCTCCAACAATGCACATCTGACACTAAAGTCAGGATAATTACGATACCTTTTCGCCAACTCTTCAATAAGCAGATCCAGATCTCCCGCATTATCAGCGTCCATATTCAGATTAATTATGACACCTATACCTGCACGCAGCAGGTCCTCAATATTATCCAGTACACGCCGGAATGGATTTTGATCTTTATAAATATACGCCTTAGTTGTATTGTATGTCTTTTCAGTTCCGTCCAAAGTGACGATCGCGTACTTTAACATCCATTTTGACTTCGCTCTCCTGATTATTTCCTGATCAAATAAATACCCGTTAGTCACTATATGGCTTTCAAAACTGATACCCGATTTATGTAAACGGTCAGAAATAATATCAATGGGCCTGATGTTGAAAAGCGGCTCACCTCCAAACCAGCGGATCGATACTTTTTCCTTATCACAGGATCGGCTGATATAATCGGCCACGTCGCCTGCAGTTTTTTCAGACATTTTAATTCGACGCTGACCCATCTCAAAACAGTAGTAACAACGTGCGTTACAATCTGTAGTTGTAAATATAGTATAGTTCTTTACGATCTTAGACTGCGGTTTAATAGCCTTTAATATCTTCTTGGTTTGATTACACAGTTTGACTTCATCTGTTCTGCCGTCAACCAGGTAGAAGCGTTTCACTAGTTCATTGTAAAGTGCCGGATCTGATATTCTCCCGGTATATTCTGCTGTTGTGAGGAGCAGTAATTCTCCGGTTAAAGAATGATATAAAAGGATCCCGTCTTTACAGGGAACATGTATACTGAAAACCGATTCTTTACATCTTTCCGGTTTCATGTCTGGTTGGGTTCCCAAAACAGTAAGAACGGCTGGAATTGGTCTTTTTATTATCTCCAAAATATACCCTCTTCCTTAAGAATACGGCAGGCAGTGTTTACTGCCTGCCGTTTCAAACTAATTAATGGCTGGGTCCAGAAATTTCTGTAACCTCACCACACGGATTTGATGCAGTAATGATATCGCTGCAATCAAGCGTGACAAACTGAATCTCCGGGTTCGTATACGTATCTTTCATTATTCTCTCCTTTTCGTATTATTTCATAACATTTGTCCGCTGTAATTCACTGCGACCACATGTGCATGAACAAAATCATTAATCTCCTGCGTATTCAATAGTCTTGACACCGTAGCAGTACAGGGCTCTGCACAGTCTCGCCAAAGTACTGTTCCCTGTCTGGTTCTCGGCGGCAAAAATGAAGGGTGAATACGTCATTGTTGTTGTCCCACTGCTGTTTTCAATTGTGATTACTATCGGTTTACTAAGGTCAATAGCTTTAATTCCGAGGAATGAAACAACCGTATAATTCCCATTCGTCGTAGTTGAAAGCACCTTCCCCGTTGAATCCTTGAACACAGTATCGGGATCACTGAGTATGAAATTCAGCTTCAAAGAAATTTCTGATTTAAGAACAAGCGACGGTGTCATACTTGTGAAATTCTTTGTGCCTACTAAACTATACTTATACGTTTCTGTATCAATGACTGTGTCGTCAATATGGCTGACATATGAAGGATCGTATGTGTTGATATTTGCGTTCGCGAGATCATCCACCTTATATCCAAAGTGTGTCTGGGCTGCCGCACCATATTCCAGTATTGCTTCACACAATGCTTTAGCGCTGGTATTGTTCCTGATGTTATATTCGCAAACATCCTGTATCGATGAAACATATGATTTGCAGAATACGCCTTCATCCAATACAGCACCGCTTTCATTATGTGTACGCCTGAAGTATAAAGCAACTTCCACAGGTTCAGTCATCTGACGCGAATCAGCTGTAGCTAATCTTAATCTGTACCTGCTGCCAGTCAGAGTCGCCTCTGTAAGAGGATGTTCAACTTCTTCACCATTTGCAAATTTCGACACGATCGTCCAATCTGAATATGTCGAATTTGTAAAATTGGAGACATCAACAAGGAAGTCAATATTATCCTTAAGAACTATGACGTCTGTTATAGTGCAGTTCGCTGTCAGGATCCACTTAGCATATAAGTAAGTGTCTTCACTTACAGTATCACTATCAAATGCCCAAGGTGTGGCCAGTGTTGATTCCTTGAACCATCCTCCAAAGGTAAACCCATCCTTCGTCGGTGCCGGATCCGGTTCTGTGACCTTTCCGCCTGTCTCAACTGTCTGGGCGTCTACTCCGCTTACTGCGGTTCCGTCTGTCTCTACGAACGTCACCGTCACCGTCTCTTCCACCTCTATCTCCGGCAGCGTTGTCTCTTTCGAATCGTGCAGCCCGGCTTGGCTATTCCGTTCTCTGGTCTCCACGTACAGGGTCGTCCCACTGTTTGCGATTCGATTAAAGGTCACTGTAGCTATATCCTGGTCGGCAGCTACGGACTCCGCTCCTGCATAGGCGAGAGTCACGGTTCCGACTTCTTCATCCGTATGGGCGGACCAGAGGACCGTATTGTTAGTCGCCTTGGTGTTATATTCAAGCACTTCCGGATCATAGCTGATCTCGTAGAGACCGTTGTGTGTGGCATCCGTCTCAAAGAGCCGGATTTCGATTGTATCACCCTCTTCCGCAGAATCCGCGCCTGATATCGTAACGGCGTTTCTGACAGGCCGTTTCGTCCCGGAACCATTGCTGACAGCATTGAGCGAGCCCATGTACGCCGGGTCAGGAGTCTCCTCGTTCCCCGGTTCCTGCTCTCCGGCACCGTCAGATGCCCCGGGGTCTTCAATGGCTCCGCCGCCCGTTCCGCCGGGTGTCGAGCCTTCCGCCGGTTCCTCCAGAGAACCACCGGCGGACTCTTCCCCGGCCGATCCTTCTCCGGTACCGCCGGGTCCTCCTCCGGAAACTCCTTCATCTGACCCGCCAGGCGAACCCTCTTCAGGTCCGCTGGATGATTCTTCATCGTCACCGCCGGGTACGTCTTCTCCGTCCGAGCCTTCTTGAGACCCGTCTCCCGGTTCTTCCTGGTCCTCACCGGAACCCTCATCTTCTGCGGGTTCTTCCGGCTCCTCCACTTCAGGCTCTGCCGGAGCTTCCGGCTCGTCCGATTCCTCATTAGGCGCCGCCGACTTCACATTCTTGCTCGCATATTTCGCTGCTTCCGCCATGAACCGTGCACGGACTGCCGGCGTCATCAGCTGGTCACGGGTCGCTAAGATCTGAAGGCCGGAAAAATCTGCGTCAGCAGGCGCACCATCATCCATTGTCTCGCCGTCAGATGCAGGTGCCACGGAACCGTTCACATACAAGCCGGTCACCGGCCACACGTTAGCACCAAAATCGCCGGCGTTGTAGATTACCTGATTCGTAAGGTCGATTATGTACAACGTCGCGTAATCACCGTCTGTATGTGACCAGTACAGGTAAGTTCCATCGTAATACAGATTCTGGAACAGGAAACTGGTCCTGATGCCGGTTTCCATGATCTTAGTCGGAGTGTTGAAGGAGAAAGACCTGCTCCGGTTGTTAAAGCTGAGCGTCGTCTGCCAAATCGCACCGTTCTCATCTAATACATAATAGGTTCCGCCGGATGCACTGCGGGATTCACATGCTATGCCCGCGAGGAACACATCCCCCGTCACGCTGCTGAAGTCAAACTTTGCATATGGCACACCGCAGTATATGCCGCCTTCGCCATCGTCACTGGGGGCAATTGTCCCGCCCACAATATATGAAGCGAAGGTATAAACCATTCCGACATAGTCTTCATAATGTATTCTGTCACTTCCAATCGCACCTATTGCAATATCCGAAGCCCACAAATAGTTCGTTCCATATTCCGTCAGCCCATACCCAGACCGGTTGACTGTATACAGCTTCGTTTCTAAATCGCTGGTATTGAACGTTGCCGCGTACAGCGTATTCGAGTTCTGCATGAAAGCAGAAACCAGATACAGCCCCTTTGCATCGCCATGATTCTTTGTCCAGGCAGGCAGACTATCGGTGTTAAAGGTTGAGAAATACTCGCCGCTCTGTTCATCCCAGATGATGGCATTGAACGTTTTGTTGATGCTTGTCACCTTCACGGTGCATTCAGCACTCTTGCCGCTGTCCGAATCGGAAGTCACCGTAATGGTGGCCGTTCCGGCACCAACCGCTGTCACCGTTCCGAATTCATCGACTGTTGCTACGGCATTGTTGCTCGAGGACCACGTAACCGAGTGATCTTCTACCGTGATAGGATCCACTTCATACGTCAGCTCCGCCGTATTGCCCTTGTAAAGGTCCAGGCTCGATGGTGTAACCGTGATCGAGTTGATCCTGTCCGGATCGATCACAAGGGTGATCTTCTTCTCTTCGTAGAAGTAGACGTTGCTGCTGGTGGTGCCCAAGGTCCATCTGCTGCCGTAGTATGCCACATAATAATTAGTGTTGCTCCAAACGCTCCTGACAGTGTAGAACAGCGTATTCGTCCCGACAGACCAAGTCCTTGACGAATTCGAACAGCTGAGTGAATTGTTATTAACAGAGTTCAGATAATACGATTCATTTTTGAACGTATAGTTTCCGCCTACTGTCCACACAGAGGTCTCATCCACGTCACTTCCGGAAATATAAACCTTGCCGTCAGTCTCGCTGATCCCCTCATTTACCGTGACCTGAACTGCTGCGACCGTCGTACCCGAATGACCCAGTGCATATCCGGAACCTTCTGAATTATTGTTCACGATCAGGTACTTTTCACCGGAGGTCAGCGTATTCGTCAGCACATAAACGGTTTTCTCTGCCACCAGGTTGTCATTGACCCTTGCCGCTTTGGCCGTTTCATTGCCCGCGTAATCGGCGGCAAAGATCGTCACAAATCCCTTCGCGTTTTCAACGGCTTCCGCCGCATTAAAGGTAAAGCTGCATTCATCGGTACCCGGCGCTGTTTTCGCATAAACCGTTTCGCCGTCCAGAGACAGCAGTGCAAGATAAGCTATGTTCTTGTTATCGTGCACCGTCACGGTCAGCTCGTCTCCGTTGAGAACCGCTGATTCGATTCTCGGCGCCGTATCGTCTACTGTGAAATCATAGCCGACAAACGTGCCTCTTCCCAGGATGTTGCTCCTCAGCACGTTCTTGAAGCTTTCCTCGGTCAGAATTCCTGCGGATCCGCTCGTCAGGCTGCTGTTCACCTTCATGCCGGTGTATTCCGGAACCGCATAGAAACCGATCCGGAATACGTCGCCTTCACTGAGGCCGTATGAAGAAACCGTCTTATTGACAGAGTGGATCTTCGGCGCTTTGTTAGTTAACCCGCCGGCGCTCGATGAATAATAGATTCCGTTAACTTCTGTCTCGCCGCGCTGAGCACTGAGAACCGTACTTACATTTCCGAGCGGTTCGTCCAGCTTTGACACAGCAAAGCCTGTGGTTCCCGCCGAACGGAAAAGACTGTACGTGATATTCACGAACCGGGTACTGCTCTTGACAGCCAGCCTGTCCGCCGGGAACTCATCCTCAACGATGTACGGGTTGCCTGAGAACTTGTAAGAGTGTCCGCCGTAATTGACCGTCAGGTAATTGGTGTCCTTAACCCCTGTATAAGGGGTCTTCTTCGTATCGTAGACCGTATCCACGTATGACGTATTGTCAAACATGGAAGGATCCGTCCAGGAGCCGTAGAAGCCCAGGATCGGGATCGTATGCTGAACGCCCTGTGCCCCGTCGCCTGTCGGCATTTCAGTCACATAGGTAAAGCCTTCGATGTATGCGCCGGCAGTGTAAACGCCGGTATCCACGCCAAAGCTGAAACTTATGCTCACGTCCGCGTAGCCGTTCGCCGGAATGAAGCACCCTGCTGCCGCTTCTTCCTCATTTTTGAGATACGTAAGAAGCTGGTACGCGTCATAGGTGGTTATAGAGTCATTGCCGTCATAATCCGCAGCAGTAAGGTTGAGACCCGTTCCATCAGCTTCTCCCGTCAGGTAATTCAGGATCGCCTGGGCATCCGCCTGATTCGTAGAACCGTCCTGATTCACGTCATACGGATTGGATACGACAACGCTTGGCGTCCAGGTAAAGCCTGTCTGGCTTCCTGCGCCGATGGTACCTCCGCTCATGAAGTTTTCACCGTCAGCAGTGTAATATCCCTGGGTAAAGATATCCGTTTCGGGCGCTTCAAAATTCAGTGTTTCATTCGTCAGGTTATAGATCCGGAAGGAATAGCTGTAGTTTCCGCTTCTGCCCGGGTCATCGCCGAACTCGACCTTCACCTTGCCGTCTGCAGCCGCCCCGGTCGAACTGGTGAGGTTGGTGCCCGTCATGAAAATGGCGGATCTGGCATTGACGACCTTACTGACGTCCACAAGACCGGCGCCCTGCTGCAGAATTGAAATATATGAAGTGCCGCTCTTCATGGGCGTCGCGGTAGACATTAAGAGGGACTGGACGAGCGCACGGCGGCTGTAGCCGGATACCGTGACGTTCTTTTCCTTCAGGTACTGGGCCGCCACTGCCGCGAGGCCCGCAATATGCGGTGCGGCCATGGAGGTGCCGCTCATGAGCTCGTACTGGTTCGAGCCGCCCTCCGTACCGGAATTCGTCCTGTTCGTGCCGAAAACGGAGTAGATATTTCCGCCCGGAGCGGTGATCTCCGGCTTCATGAGAAGCGAGCCGGGCACGCCCCAGGAGCTGAACCCGCACATTTCGGCATTTTCACGGGAGGTGATCAGGCCGCTCGATACTCCGCTCGTCACGGTGATCCTGCCGGTATAGCAGGTATAGCTGCCGACTGTCTGCCTTGCACCATCTGTCTTGATCATCTCCGCATCCGCAAGAGTGATCGAGACCATCGGGAACTTGCCGGAATAGTTAGTCAGATCCATGCTGATGGAACCGGGTTGGTTGTTCGCCACGATCAGCGCTTTCGGACTGTAGTTTATCGCGTTGTTGCCTTTATCATAGAAGTTAAGCTCGCCGCGGTTGACGATGACGATCTTCCCGGATAGTCTGATCGTATTATTGACCGTCCGGTAATCCGCCGTGTCACCCAGCGCGTCGATATACACAAAATCGTACGTCCCGGCAATGCTCGCCATAGCCGCGCCGTTCGATGAAGTCTCAGTATAATAAATATTGCTGCCGTTAAAGACGAGCGGCGTACCGATCGCGCCGATATTCTCTGCCGCAGCCGTACAGAGGCTGTTGATATACGTGCCCGGCGAGCCGCCGGTATGCATGTAAACGTCGTCGATATAAAGGTCGGTATCAAGATGGTCTGTCAGGGCATGGTTGTTGCCGGCGGAGATGGAAACGACCATTCCGGAATTAACCGTCCCGGAAGCCAGACCGTTCAGGATGTTCTGGTATGTTTTGTCATAGGTAAAGCCCTGCGTTGCCGAACCCAGAGACAGGTTGCACGCGTCGCAGCCCAGGACGATCGCGTCTTCAATAGCCGACATGTAATCGGAATCATACGCACCGCCGCCTGCGCCGAACACCTTCATTACGAGGAGCTGCGCGTCCGGCGCCATGCCGACCGCATAAACGCTGGACGCGGCATCCACATAGCTCGAACCGTTTTTAATGTAGCGGTTTGCAGCAGCAATGCCCGCCACATGGGAACCGTGCTCCCCCTGCATGTCGTTCAGATGAGTGATGGTCGTATTTTTATCTCTATAGTTGTAACCATAGGGAATCTTCGTGTTGACGTAGTTGCTGTTTCCGCTGTTCAGCTGGTTTCGTACCCCGCTGACGTCGGAAGCAGTCATGAGCGACCCGGATTTCCCCTGCTGGTTGATCGAGTAGTTGAACGCATCCGCATTAAAGGACTGGTGCGTGGTATCGATACCGGTGTCGATGATGGCGATCCTGGTGCCTGTACCGGTATAGCCCGCAGACCAGGCGGACGTCGCCCCGACCATATCCCTGCTTGTGGTCGCGGTGTTCGGCTGGCTGCCGGAAGCTTCGCGAGGGACCTCGTACTGCGTTTCCCGCACGACCGCAGCCACGCCGCTCATGCGTTCAATGATCGGAATATCCTTCACCTTCACATAGCCTGAGATCGCATTGACCAAAAGCGTAAGGTTCCATTTCACATCCATCGAATATCCGATAGCGGACTCGATCTGCGCCGTCATCTGCGTCTGATTCGCCCTCAGTGAATCCCGGTAGGCGATCGCGCCGCCGTTCGTTCCAACTCCCTGAGGCGCATAGCCTGCGTCCAACGCTCCCGGCGTCTCCAGGAAAACGGACACGCGAACGGTCTGATTGAGAGACGTGTCCGGCGTCAATGAGATCTCACCGACCTCCTCTTCCTCACCCTCTTCGTCATCCGGAAGCTCCCCGAGCTTTTTAATACTGAGCGATGAAGGATCCACGTCCTCCATCTCGAGTTCAACGCTTTCCGGATCAGACAGCTCTTCCTGCCCGTCCGAAGACTCTTCCGGGCCTTCTTCGGGATCCGCTGCTTCTCCCGGGCCTTCCGTGCCGGTCCCGTATTCGTCTTCCGGCGCCGCAAGGCTCGCACCTGCGCTTGAGAGGATCATCACGACGGCCAGAAGAAGGGCCAGTAAAGATTTCGTTCTTTTCCTCATATTCATCCTTTCTCTTGCCGATATGCACCCATTCAGCTGTCCAAAAATGCAGAGAGGCATTTTGGATGAAGGGCGTTGAAAAGATCAGTATACATCACGCAAATGTTGTATTATATTTAACAATACTCGTTGGAATAAGCGAAAATAGTTATTCCCATATATCATAATACATATCTGAATAAAAAACAATATTTTTTATTATTATATTATTATATGTTTTAGTAATATTTCAGCACCCTGGTAAAATGTCTGAATGAGAAATGCGAAGCATTTCGAATTTGGCACATAAAAAAGCGCCTTCGCCACCGTCCGGTGGTGAAGGCGCCTGTCTTCAGGTTATCGTTATAAAATTCGCTTACCGCTCCTCTCTGAAATACGAAAGACCGAGGCTCTGCGGCGGCTGGTTCTCACGCTTCTTCCTCGCGGAAACAAGCACGAGCACGATGATGGTGACCACATACGGCAGCGCCTTGATGAGCTCCTGGTCCGCCACCCCAAGGTTCGGGATGTAGTTGTGGACGATCAGGAGGCCGCCAAACAGGAACGCGCCCAGGATACCGAGGTCCGTCTTCCAGACCGTGAAGATGACGAGCGCGATGGCCAGCCATCCGCGGTCGCCGAAGCCGTTGTTGGACCAGACGCCGTACGCGTAGTCCATGATGTAGTAAAGTCCGCCCAGGCCGGCGATGACCGCGCCGATGCACGTCGCGAAATACTTGTACCGCTCGACCGGGATGCCAGCCGCGTCCGCCGTTGCCGGGTTCTCGCCCACAGCCCGGAGGTGGAGACCCACCCGCGTCTTCCGCATCACGATCGCTGTCACTACGGCCAGCGCGATGCCGAGGTACGCAAGGAAGCTGTAGCTTAAGAACAGCTCGCCGAACCAGCCCATACTGTCCACGAACGCAAACTTCGCCTTGAAGCAGTTCGAGGTAGCCGTCAGGTTGATGGAGGGAACATCGGCGCCGGAAAGGCGGATAAGCGATCCGCCGAAGAAGTTGCCGATACCTACGCCGAACGTGGTGAGCGCAAGACCCGTCACGTTCTGGTTCGCACGAAGCGAAACCGTAAAGAAGCTGTAAATGAGGCCCATGAGGAGCGACCCCAGGATCGAACACAGAAGCGGGATCATGACCGCAAGGAACGGCACCATATTGGCGCCTGCGCTGTTTTCATAGAAGAACGCGCCGATGACGCCGCTGATGGCTCCCACGTACATGATGCCGGGAATACCGAGGTTCAGGTGGCCGGATTTTTCCGTAATGGTCTCACCGGTCGCACCGAATAAAAGCGGGATCCCCATGATGACTGCGCGATGTAAGAATGTGATCATGCTGTCACCTCCTGTTTCCTGAAGCGGAAGATCAGCTTGTAATTGATAAAGAACTCACAGCCGATGATGAAGAAAATGATAATGCCCGTCAGAATGTCCGCGAACGACTTGTTCAGAGAGAACTGTGTGGAGATCTCGCCGGCTCCCTTCTGCAGGAAGATGATGAGCGCCGCGGCGATGACCATCATGAGCGGGTCGAATTTCGCGAGCCAGGAGACCATGATGGCGGTGAAGCCCTGGCCGCCCGCCGTATCACGGGTGACCGTATGGTCCGTGCCCGAAACAAGCAGGAACCCTGCCAAACCGCAAAGCGCGCCGGATATGACCATGGTCCGGATGATGACCTTCTTCACGTTGATGCCGATGTACCTTGCCGTGTTCTCGGACTCACCCACAACAGAGATCTCATATCCCTGCTTGGAGTACTTCAGATAGACGTACACCGCCGCCGTAAGAACCACCACGATCAGGATGTTCAGCAGGTAATTCTGTCCGAACAGCGCCGGGATCCAGCCGGCATGCGTTTCCGAATTGATGATGCCGATCTGGCCGGAGCCCTTCGGTACGGACCACTGGTAAACAAAGTACGAAATGATCTGCATGATCACGTAGTTCATCATCAGGGTGAACAGCGTTTCGTTCGTCCCCCACTTCGCCTTGAACACCGCGGGGATCAGGCCCCAGACGGCGCCTGCGAGGATCGCGGAGACCAGCATGATCACGAAGAGGATCAGCGTGGGCACCTTGTTACCGAGGAAGATCATGCAGGTCGCGGTCGCCATCGCGCCGGCCAGCACCTGGCCTTCCGCGCCGATGTTCCAGAACCGCATCTTGAATGCCGGCGTAACGGCCAGCGAAATACACAGAAGAATGGCCGTGCCCTGCAGGAACGCCCAGGTACGGCGGGTCGTGCCGAGCGCGCCGTCAAAGATGGTCGCGAACACCTGGAACGGGTTCAGACCGGTCATGATCACGGTCACGATCGCAGAAAGCACCAGTGCAAGAAACACTGCCGCAAGCCGGATCAGCCATGCCTTCCACCACTCGATGACCTGGCGTTTTACCACATGGAAAAGAGGCTCTCTCATGAAGCATGCCCTCCCTTCGTCATCAGAAGACCGATCTCCTCTTTAGAGGCGGTCCGTCCGTCCACCATACCTGTAATACTGCCCTGGCCGATGACCATGATCCGGTCGCACAGGGCCGTCAGCACGTCAAGGTCCTCACCCACGAAGATCACGGCAACGCCCTGCTTCTTCTGGGCATTCAGGAGATCGTAGATCATGTAGGATGAATTGATATCGAGTCCGCGGACCGGGTAAGCCGCCATCAGCACCGTGGGCGCCGCGGCGATCTCACGTCCCACCAGCACCTTCTGCACGTTTCCGCCGGAAAGGCGGCGTACCGGTGTGCTGGTGCCTGTGGGGGTCACCTGCAGCTGTTCGACGATCTGCTCCGCAAGAGTCTGCGGCGCCTTCCGTTCGAGGAACATCGTCCGTCCTTTGGTATAGGAACGGAGCATCATGTTGTCTGTAATGTCCATGTTTCCGACAAGGCCCATGCCCAGCCGGTCTTCCGGAACGAAGGAAAGCCGTACGCCTAACGCCCGGATCTCCATGGGAGTCTTGTCACGCAGGTATTCGATCTTCCCGGTTCCCGGCGTGATGTACTGCACCCCGCCGTATTCAATGGGCTGGAGCCCGGCGATGGTCTCGAGAAGCTCTCTCTGCCCTGAGCCCGCAATTCCGGCGATCCCGAGGATCTCCCCGGACATGGCAGTGAACGTCACGTCCTTTAAAACGGTCAGGCCTTCTCGGTTCTTGACGGACAGATGCGCCACGATCAGCCGCTCCTCGGAATCCTTCGGTTCCGGCCGCTCAATATTGAGCGCCACCTTCTTGCCGACCATCATCTCTGTAAGCGATGCTTCCGTCGCATCCTTCGTCTCCACCGTGCCGATGTACTCGCCCTTCCGGAGCACGCTCACACGGTCAGAAAGCTCTAACACCTCGTGGAGCTTATGCGTAATGATAATGATCGCCTTGCCGTCCTCACGCATCCTCCGGAGCACCGCGAACAGCTTCTCGGTCTCCTGCGGCGTAAGCACTGCAGTCGGCTCGTCCAAAATCAGGATGTCCGCACCGCGGTAGAGCACCTTGATGATCTCCACGGTCTGCTTCTCCGAAACTGACATTTCATAGATCTTTTTATCCGGATCAAGGTCAAACCCGTACTGGTCGGCGATCGCCTTCACCTGCTCCGAAGCTCTCTTCGTGTCATACTTCCCCTCGTCCTTCAGTCCGAGGATGATGTTCTCCGTTGCAGTAAAAACGTCCACCAGCTTGAAATGCTGATGGATCATGCCGATCCTGTACTTGAATGCGTCCTTCGGTGAGGTGATCAGTACTTCTTCTCCGTTGATGAAGATCTGGCCCTCATCCGGGTAGTAAATGCCCGCAATCATATTCATGAGCGTGGTCTTGCCGCTTCCGTTCTCTCCGAGAATGGACAATATCTCACCGTAGTTTACGGTGAGATTGATGATTTTATTCGCAACCACCTTGCCCAGAAAGATCTTCGTTATATTCCTGAGTTCAATAGCCGGCTCAGCCATGGAGCGCTCCTTTTTTGAATTTGTCGGGCGGGGTCTTTCGGCCCCGCCCATTGTGTTCAGTATCCGTTAATTCATCAGAATGCAGCGTTCAGAAGCTCGATGTCGTCGATCTGCAGATCGAAGTAAGGAGCAGAACGGTATTCAGACTCATGGAAGTAACCGTCGGAAATGACCTCGGTGTCGCCTTCGTAGTTCTCATCCGTATCAACGTCAGCCAGGTAGGAATCAACAGCCTTGCCGTCCACGGTGAAGTTCGCGGTATCGAAAACCTTCACGGTGCCGTCGTTGAGCTCAGCCCAAAGCTTGTCGATCGCTTCCTGCGTGCCTTCTGCAGCAGCCTGTCCGTTGACTTCCGTCAGAACAACGGAGCCGGTCTCAAGTGTGCCGGTCCAGTCGGTGTCGATCGCTTCGCCCTTCTTCACGCACTCGATCATGTACTCCATGTAGGGCTCCCAGTTGATGCGGGAGGATACGATGAAGGTGTTCGGGCATGCAGAAACGGTGGAGCCGTTGTAGGAAACGTTCGGAACGCCTGCTTCTTCACAGGCAGTAGGAGCGCCCATGGAGTCCGCGTGCTGGGAGATCAGGATGCAGCCGTTGTTCAGAAGGGTCTGAGCTGCTTCCTTTTCAAGTGTCTCGTCGTACCAGGAACCGGTGAACTGTACCTGCATCCTGACGGTCGGGCATACGCTCTTCGCGCCAAGGTAGAAGGAGGTGTAGCCGGAAATAACTTCCGCGTAGGTGTAAGCGCCAACGTAGCCCATCAGAGCTTCATCAGCAGTGAATTTGCCTTCTTCGATCATCTCGTTGATCTTCATGCCTGCAGCAACGCCTGCCAGGAAACGGCCCTGGTAGATGGACGCGAACGCATTGTGGTAGTTCGCGACGCCGGCGGTGTGCGCCATGGTGCCCGTAGCGTGGCAGAACTGGACGTCCGGATATTCCTTTGCAGCCTGAAGCATAAAGGATTCATGGCCGAAGGAGTCCGCGAAGATGATGTTGCAGCCGTGGTCGATCAGGTCGCACGCTGCTTCGTAGCACTCGTTGGTCTCCGGGATACCGGTCTTCTGGATGTACTCAACGCCCTGAGCTTCGCAGGCAGCCTTTGCGGCTTCCATGAAGTTCTTGTCATAGGTGGAGTTTTCGTCATGAAGGAAAATGAAACCAACCTTCACTTCAGCGCCTTCAGAAGCTTCTTCTTCCTGACCTTCTTCGGGCTCAGATTCTTCTGCTTCATCCGTCTGAGCTTCCTCGGTCTTCTCTTCTTCCTTGGCGGGCTCTGTTTCCGTCTTCGTATCAGCAGGAGCCGTGGTTCCACATGCTGCCATGGAAATTACCATTACAGCTGCAAGCAGTAACGCTAATAACTTTTTCATAATCCCCTCCGTGAAATTTTTATATCATAAACCGCCGTGCGGTCTGTGACCGAAATGAAAAGAACCGGGGACGCGGTCCCCGGAAATCAGTCCGCGAACACGATGCCGTGCTCTTCGTCCATAGAGACGATCTTAGCAAGTGATTCCACGCGGATGCCCATACTCCGTATGCGTTCTCCGCCGGGCTGGTAGGCCTTTTCGATGGCAGCGCCTGCACCGACGATCCGGCAGCCTGCCTGCTTCGCAAGCTCAACAAGGCCTGTAAGCGCCGCGCCGTTCGCCAGGAAGTCGTCCAGGATGAGGACGCTGTCCTCCGGTCCGAGGTACTGCTTCGAGACCATCAGCGTGGATTCATCACCGTGCGTGTAGGAATGTACGCTTACGGTGAAGACATCGTCGGAAAGATTCGAGGATCTCGCTTTTCTCGCGAAAACGACAGGGACGTCAAACGCAAGCGCCGCGACTGCCGCGATGGCAATGCCGGACGTTGCGGCGGTGAGGATCTTTGTGATCTTCTCACCCTCATAAAGGCGCTTCCATTCAAGGCCCATCCTGTAAAACAGCTGGGGATCCAGCTGGTGGTTCAGGAAATTATCCACTTTCAGGATGTCTCCGGCCTTGACTACGCCGTCCATTAAGATCCGTTCCTCAAGCTCCTTCAAAGCATCAGGCCCCCGTTCTTTCTCTTAATGAAAGTGTACAACGGAGGCCTGAAAAAAACAATTGTGAATTTGACCGAAAAAATGTGTAAAAATGAAATTGTTTGGTGAAAGTGCCAAGGCCTTTTCACACGCCCGGAAAGTGATCAATCTCCTACGGAATAGTTGGGTGCTTCCTTCGTGATCTGGATGTCGTGCGGGTGTGATTCCTTCAAAGATGCCGCGGAGATCTTGATGAATTTACCGGTCTCCTGGAGCGTCCGGATATCCTTCGCGCCGCAGTAGCCCATGCCGGAGCGGAGGCCGCCCACTAACTGGAAGACCATGTCCTCAACGGAGCCTCTGTATGCCACGCGTCCTTCCACGCCTTCGGGCACCAGCTTCTTCTGTCCTTCCTGGAAATAACGGTCCTTGGAGCCGGCTTCCATGGCTGCCATGGAGCCCATGCCGCGGTAGACCTTGTACTTTCTGCCCTGGAAAAGCTCGAAATCGCCGGGAGCCTCATCGCAGCCCGCGAACAGCGAACCCATCATGCAGACGGAGCCGCCGGCCGCAATGGCCTTCGTGATATCGCCGGAGAACTTAATGCCGCCGTCCGCGATGATCGGGACGTCGTACTGCTTCGCGACTTCATAGCACTCCATGACTGCGGAGATCTGCGGGACGCCGATGCCGGACACCACACGGGTGGTACAGATGGAGCCGGGGCCGATGCCGACCTTGACGCAGTCCGCGCCGGCTTCAATTAAGTCACGCGTCGCGTCGCCTGTCGCGACGTTTCCGGCGATGACCTGAAGGTCCGGATAAGCTGCCTTGATCTCTTTAAGCGTCCGGATGATGTTTGCGGAATGGCCGTGGGCCGAGTCGATGACGATCACGTCCACATGCGCCTTGACTAAAGCATCCACGCGGGCTAAGACGTTTGACGTAATGCCGACTGCCGCGCCGCACAGAAGCCGTCCTGCGGAGTCCTTCGCAGAGTTCGGGTATTTGATGGCTTTTTCAATGTCCTTGATGGTGATAAGCCCCTTCAGGATGCCGTCTTTATCGACGATCGGGAGCTTTTCCACGCGGGCCCGCCCGAGGATCTTTTTCGCCTCCTCCAGCGTAATGTCTTCGCCCGCCGTTACAAGGCCTTCAGAGGTCATGCACTCGGAGACCTTCTTCGAATAATCTTCTTCAAATTTCAGGTCGCGGTTCGTGAGGATACCGATCAGCTTTTTGTTTTCCGCGACAATTGGTACGCCCGAGATCCGGTACTTTGCCATCAGCTCGTTCGCGTCATGAAGCGTATTATCCGCGTACAGATAGAACGGATCCGTGATGACGCCGTACTCGGAACGTTTGACTTTGTCTACTTCATCAGCCTGTTCTTCGATGCTCATGTTCTTATGAATAATGCCGATACCACCCTGTCTGGCCATCGCAATCGCCATGCGGTGTTCCGTGACAGTGTCCATACCGGCGCTCATAAGAGGGATATTCAGCGTGATTGTTCTGGTCAGCCTGGTGGTCAGCGAGACCATGTTCGGCGTGACGCACGAGTACTGAGGCAGCAGCAGTACATCGTCGAATGTAATGCCTTCTCCAACGATCTGGCCCATAACAGTCTTTCCTCCTTTTAGGCTTATACAATATATGGTATTTGAGATATTGCAAGCATACTAACAGACCCCGGCAGGAAAGTCAAGCGAAAACACGGAAAAAAACCGGAAAAATGCCCGGAAATCGTTTTCTGTCAGAACGCTTCGTGCGTCCAGTGACTTTCAAATGGTTCCTGCGTGTCCATGTGGATGTGGCCTACGTCCCCGTATGCCATGACCTGCGGAACGGTAAGCTTCCCCTGCCCTTCGGACGGGAAAAAGAGCACGGTGATTCCGGTGAAGTTGGCCTGCAGCGTGGCGGCCAGGAAGTTGTAGGGAATATTAAAGAGATGTGAAAGCATCACGCGCTGCATCGCACAGTGGCAGAACAGGGCGACGTGCCGGTCATTAGGGGCTTCGGCAAGGTAGTACCCTTCCGGGGTACGCCGGTAGCCGTTCTCAAGAAGAAGGGCGTCTAAGCCCTCCGAGATCTCATGGTACCGTTCCGGAAAGCCGCTGTCATTGAAGGCTTCCACCTTGAGAAGCGCTTCCTCCGGCGTCATCCGCCGCTTGTCCTCCGTGTAGTAATACAGCGGGTCGACCTTGGAGAGCCGGGTGGGGACACCGTCCGGCCAAAGCGTCTTGGATTCGCCCTCCAGCTCCCGGGCCCAGGGCAGGACGGTCACGGGGAGGCCGAGAAGCTCCGCCGTGGGACGGGCCGTTTCCTGAGCCCGCCCCATCGGCGAAGAATAGATCCTGTCTATGCCGGAATAGGAAAGCCGCCTTGCGGCGCTCTCCGCCTGGCGGACGCCTTCCGGAAGAAGGGTGTCCGTTTCGTAATCCGGTTTGCCGTGTCTGACAAAATAAAGGTACATCGTACGCTCCTGTCAGTTGAATTTGAAGCCCTTTAAGAGGTCTCCCAGGGACGTGACGGCTTCGCCGCCGTCGTGGTACTCGTTCTCCTCTTCTTCCTGAAGCTCCTTGGCCATCAGGTCCTGAACAGCCTTCATGCTGAGAGAGACCTTGCCGTCCTGGACCTTCGTGATCATGACCTTGACCTTATCGCCTTCACGGAGGACGGCGCCCGGGTGCTTGATCTTCTGGTTCGAGATCTGGGAGATATGGAGGAGGCCGGAGATGCCGTCGCCGATGTTCACAAACGCCCCGTACTCCTTGATGTTCTCAACAGTGCCCTCTACAATGTGGCCGACCGCAAGCCGCTCGATCCTTTTGTTTTTCTCTTCGATCGCCTTCGCGATAAGGAGCTCCTTTGCGGAGAGCACGAGCCTTCTTCCTTCTTCATCCACGTCCGCGACCTGGACGTCCACGATCTTGTGAAGGTACGTTTCCGGATCCTCCACATAGGTGAGCGCCAGCTTGGACGCCGGGATGAAGCCGCGGATGCCTTCCACGTAGAGGATCGCGCCGCCTCTCACGGTCTCCGTGATCTTGCCGGTGATGACGGTCTTCTCCTCCTGCATGCGGCGGAGCTTGTCCCAGGAAAGCTCCACGTCCGCGTCCTTTTTGCTCAGGATGATGTTGCCGCGGCCGTCGTCGCGCTTCTTTACAGTGGCCTGATAGCGGTCGCCGATCCGGACCGCGTCCATGATGTCAAAATGCGGGTCCGCGCTCATCTCTTCCACGGGGATCCTGCCCGGCGCGTAATATTCGAGGTCCATCAGGACGCCGGTCTCGTCAACGTCGATGACAGTACCCTCCAGCACGTCGCCCACGTGGATCTGGCGGAAGGACTTCTCAAGCTCTTCCTTGTAGTCCTCCATGGATTCGGCCGGTTCCGGCGCGGGAGCGGGCTCTTCATGAGGGGCTTCTTCCACTGCGGTTTCCACAGTTTCCACTATGGATCCTGCCGCTTCCTCTACGGCTTCCGGAGCTTCCGGGTTCTCAGCAGCTGTTTCATCCTTATCAGCTGCGTCTTTATTAAATTCTTCATAGAAATTTACAGAATCTTCCGCAAGTTCTTCAATATCTTTCTTGATCTCTTTTTCCATTTTTGTCAGTTTTTCTTTCTTCAGTAATTATTTTCCTTCGTACGCGACGATCGTCTCAACCCTGTAGTTTTTCAGCACTTCCCTGCCCTTGAGGCCCTTGAGCTCCAGGAGGAACAGGAACATGGCGACTTCGGCGCCCACAGACTCTACGAGCTTTGCCGTTGCCATGGACGTACCTCCGGTAGCGATCAGGTCATCGACGATGACGACCTTCTGTCCGGGCTTCACATCGTCCTTGTGCATTTCAATGGTCGCGCTGCCGTATTCCAGGTCATAGGACTGTTTGACCGTCTCCCTGGGCAGCTTCCCGGCCTTCCGAATCAGGATGAACGGTTTGTGATGGAGATACGCCAGCACGGAGCCAAAAATGAAGCCCCGGCTCTCCGTACCTGCGATGGCGTCGAAATCGAAGCCCTCGAGCTTTTTATTCATTTCATCGATGGCAAGCGTAAACCCGTCCGGGTCTGACAGCACCGACGTGATATCGCGGAACATGATGCCCGGAATCGGGTGATCCGGGATCGTAACGACGTAATCTTCTACTTTTTTCATGTGGACTCCTCCTGTCTCCGGCAAGCCGAAAGAATTCGTTATTATCATACCGCCATTCAGCGGTTTTTAAAAGGGGTTTCTTTACTTTTTCCGCACGACGCGGTATGATGGCAGTGCCCCGGCGGCGATGATATTTCGGGAGGTCGATGAAATGCGGAAAGAGGTCTTTACGATGGAGCGCGATATTGCGGAGGTGGGCGACCGCCTCGAGATCACGGAGGGGCGTCTCCCCCGCGCGTATTACTACACCGCGGAGCCCGCGGTGGCCATGTCTGGGAACTTCGCCCCGCAGGACCGGATCACAAGCACCTCCGGCGTCATAGTGGACAAGGTCCGGCACGGATCGTCGTTCCTCATTACGCTGGAGTTTGACGAATAACAAGAGAAGGCGGCCCTTACGGGCTGCCTTCTCCATTTTGACAGGGCTTCGCCGCAGCGGTCGCTCCGTTCGCAGAAAGATCCTCGCATTGCGGTCCGCTGTCTCTTAAGCCACTCATTATTACTCCTCCTTGTTTTCTTCCTCCTCCGGCACCGACCGGTCCCCGGACGTATCCGTGGACACGAGGCTCGTGAAGAAGTTGAGAAGTCCGCCGCCACCGCCGGAGCTCTGCTGTTCCGGTTCCGGCTCCGGTTCATCGTTTCCGGAGAACAGAGAGCCTGCGAGGCTTGAAAGGAGCCCGCCGCCAAGCCCGGATCCGGAATTTGAGCTTCCTGAGGACTGTCCGCCGCCTAAAAGGCTTCCCAGAAGGGCTGAGCCTAAGGCGCCGCCTAAACCGCCACCGGAGCTCTGCTGGTTATTGGAGCCGCCAAGAAGTGCGGAGGCGAGATTCCCTGCCGTGTTATTCGACGAATTCTGGCTGTTTCCGCCGCCTAAAAGGCTTCCGAGAAGAGCAGAGCCTAAAGCTCCGCCAAGCCCGGAACCGGCCGAATTATTTGCGTTATTCGCTGTCTGTGACGCCGTATTCGCAGTACTTGCCGCCTGCTGTGCCGTATTTGCGGAAGCATTCGAGCCGCCGCTGAACAGAGAGCTCAGCATGTACGGCGCCGCTGCCGCGAGGATCTGGCTCGTGACGTCCTGAGACGCACCGGACGCCTGAGACGAATTCGTGAGGATGCCGGAAAGGCTGTTTCCCAAAAGCCCCGAAAGAAGCGTGGAAGGATTGAGGAAGCTCCTTTCGACGCCATCGGCACCCTTGACTACTTCCGTGGACCGCTGAAGCGTACCCAGGATATTGGCCTGGCCCTCCTGCGTCTTTGCGTCCGCCTCCATTTTAGCCGCCATTTCCGGCATGGCCGTCCGGAGGACCTTCTCTGTTGTTTTCTGGGTCTGGCCCGTCTGCTTCGCGATCGCCTTGATCACGTCTTTCGTAAAAACATGGCTGAAAACCATCTGCTCTCCTTTCAAAGAGAACCGGCAGCGCCGCGCCTTACACGCAGTCCTCTGCCGGTTCCAAATCGTGTTTATTCTGCCGGTGCCGCTTCAGGCTCCAGCTCCACCTCGTCCACAATGGCTTCCGTGATCTCATCCAGACGGACGTTCGTGATATCGTCCTTCTTCGCGCAGAACGCGCAGAGACGCGTACGGTTGGACGCAATGGCCTGCTCCACGTCGCCCACGGTCAGTGTTTCGGAATTCGCAAGCGCCTGGCAGTCATCGTGCGTATGATACACATGGCCGAACGGAGACCAGTAAACGTCTCCGGTAACTTCCTCCATAGCCGCTGCCTTCTCTTCAGCAGAGACCGGGTTATAGTCTATGGACGCAGCGCCGCCGATAAGAAGCGCAACTGCCGCTGCAACGGTCGCGATCGTCTTGGTCTTCTTGTCTGCGGTTTTATTCGTCAGCGTCAGGATGATGAAGGGAATAAACGCAAATGCAGCTACGATCACGCCCATGTTGTTCCAAAGCCAGAATTTAAGCTGGTTCTTCTCCGACGCGGGATCGATGTGATTCGCCTTTTTCCAGAGCTGGGAGCCGATGATCAGGCATACAAGGTCCAGCACGATGAAGATGATAAGCTGCCAGATCTGCGGAAGGAACGTGAGATTGATCTTTCCGAACAGGACAAGGATCGCAAGAACTTCAAAAGCAATGGCCGCGACCCAGAGGATGATGGCGCCTACGCGAAGACCGGTAGCGTTTCCGACCGGAGCCGCTTCCTGGACCTTCTTTCCGGATCCGGAATTCGTGTTCTTCGGCTTATTGCCGGAGCTGCTCTTAGGCGCAGGCTTTTTTGCCGGCGTACCGTCAGCTCTGACGATTTTACGCTCTTTTGTTTCTGCCATGACAGGTGATCTCCTTTTCTTTCATTTTGTGAAGCTGAAATCATATGACAGAACCAGGCTTATGCGGTCCTGCCAGATGCTCATTTACACTATTGAATAAATCATATCACTAAACAAAATGATGTGCAAGACCTTTATGTCCTGCACATCATCTAGACTTTTCAGTTTTTCACGTCCCTCATTCCGTTGAATCGAACTTCGCCCTGTCTTCAAGGTAATCGTAGGTCTTCAGGAGCACGTTGTTGTAGATGTAGCCGTCGTACGCGTAGATCATATTGGAGTCCGGAAGCTTCGCGTAGCGGTAATTCCCGACTTCGTCCGTGGCGTAGCCCAGGTACACCGTATACTCGCCGGTCTCCCCGGCCTTGTTCACGTACTTCAGCCAGATGGTCATGACAGGCTCATCCAGCCCGTACTGTGCAAGATCTTCCGGGGCCGCGTTGTAGTTCACGCAGTGCTTGAACTTTGTGGTGTAGATATTGTTGACCAGAGAGATGGTCTGGTCCTGGGAGATCGTGCGGCTCATGTCGTCGCGGATGTAGAAGCTGCCGCTGCCGTCCTCTTCCCCCTGCAGGATATAGATGAGATCTACGTGGAAGTCCTCCGAGGGACAGTCTGCCCTGTACTCCACAACGTACGCCATCTCCGGCACCTCGTCATACATAAGGACGTCGCCCTCCGTTAGGCTCAGGTCCCTCGCCAGGCTGTAATCCACTGTATAAACCTTGTCGTTCAGAAGCAGGAACCGCCCCTGCGTCAGATTCGTCGGGTTGCCAAAGACGTATTCGATCTCATCGTTCAGGGTGACCTTGACGGCCGGCGTATCGAAGCCGAACTGGGACTTGTCCTCGGTGTTCTGGATCTCCTTTCCTGTCGTGACGCTGAGGATGGTCTCCACCTGGCTGTCGATCACGCTTCCGTTGACCGGGAACGCGTCGTCCGCGGTGTTCTTCCATTCCCCGTTCACTTTTTCGAAGGACAGAGATTCATCGGCGGTCTCCCAGCTGATCTTCGTGATATCGTCCGCCGTGAGCTCGCTGACCGCATAGGTCTCCTTCTCCGTGGTCTCAGCCGCGGCCCTCTCGCGCTCTTCCGCCTGCTCTCCAAGCTTGACAGCCACATAGGCGCCCACGCCCAGGACCGCAAGCACTACAAGAAGCAGCAGCAGTTTTCCTCCTCGTTTCATTATTTCCTCCGTCTTCTGATAAAGACATATATGCCTGCAATGAGCAGAATGGCCGGGATCACGCCGATGATCAGGACCTCCCAGAATGTCACGGAGGAAGCGTTGATCTGCAGGTAATCCTCTGAAAGGCTCTTCGCGTGGATCGAGATGCCGCTCTCATTTTCCGTGAGATAGCTCATCGCGTTGATGAACAGGTCCTGGTTGCCGCCCGAGACCATCGCACTCGCGTTCTTATCGACAAGGAACGCGGAGGTAAACCAGACGATCTTAGTGCTTTCCCCGTTTGCCGCATCCTGCTCTACCAGTACGCCCACGTTGAAGGGGCCTTCAATATCCCCCTCTTCCTTTTCAAGCGTCTCGTAATTCAGGAACTTCGTGTAAGCGCTTGAGGACGTACGGAGAAGGCTCGTGATCGTTTCGCCCGGATTCCAGTAGTCCTCTGCATCCGTCTTCGTTCCGGTGGCGTAAGGCACAAATACGCGGTAGTTGCCGTCCAGGAGAGGCTTCGTGATGGTATGCGATTTGATGTTCGGCAGCAGGTAATACGGATAGCCCGACTGATAGTATTTTGAATCTCCCTCGACCACGAAGCCGGGCTGCTCGATCACGTGGTATCCGGCCATGAGCGCCTGGATATTCGGACGCTGGTCGTCGCGCGTCATGAGGGAGGTCAGCAGCATCATCTTTCCGCCTTCATCGAGGTAGGTCCGGATCGCTTCCACGTCCTCTTCCGTGAAATCTCCGGTCGGGTTCAGACAGAGAAGCACGCTGCAGTCTTCGGGAATGCTGCCCTCGGAGATCAGAGAAAGTTCGGCAAGCTCCATGTTCTCCTTCTTCAGGCTGTTCTCGAAATCTTCATCGAGGTCCGATTCGCCGTGGCCGGTCAGGCAGTATACCTTCGGCAGGTTCGCGAAGACCACGTAGTTGATCGCGCTGGTTACTGCGCCTTCCCCGTCAAAGGTGGTGGTGGAAGGATACTCGCCGTACGCGTTGTAGTACTCGACGTCCGTGTAATCAAAGTTCTTTACAAAGATATCCGCGTTTCTGATATAGCGGAAGCGTTCGCCGCCATCCACGATCAGGCTGTTGTCCGTATAATATGTGAGGTCGTATTTGTTGATAAAGGTCGGATTTTCCTCAGGGTCTATCTGTACGACCTTGATATGGGAGCCCAGGCCCTCGTAGCGGTCAAGGAGGTTGCCGATCGAATCGTCCGGCTTCGTGGTCAGCCAGTAGATCGTGATGTCCTCGTCAAGCTTCCTTACGAGGTCCTTGCTTTCGTCCGACAAAGTGAACAGCTTGAGCCCCGAGGTATCGATCTCGGTATAGCGCTTCGGCAGGGCGTTCACCGCTACGTTCACGAGGACCACAATGCCTACGAGGATCAGTGTGGCAAACACGCTGTAGCCGCCCACACGGAAGGAGCGGGTCTTAAATGAATTCAGGAATTTTTTCATTTAACTCCACCTCCTCTTCTCCAGGGACTGGACGCTCAGGAAAATGAAGACCGCCGCAACGCTGATGTAGAATACGATATCCGTCAGGTTGAACGTTCCCGACATAAAGGTATAATAGCGGTCGAACAGCGCCAGCTTGTTCAGGATCTTCGGCAGAAGCCCGCTGTACGCCGACTGGTTATTGACGTAGGTGATGAAGATGGCCGCTGCGGAAACGATCAGCATGACCACGCTGATATAGTAGTTTCTGGTCATCAGGTAAATGATAAGTGCGATGACCGCTGCCACCGCAAGAAGCCCCACGAACGAGACCACGGCCTTCGAGGAAATATAGCCGGTGATGGTGGTGAGGAAGTAGTTGACGAGCAGGATCACGAAGCAGAGGCCGGCGGCAAGCGCCTGGCTTTCGGTCAGGCTGGAGACGAACATGCCGATCGCAAGGAATGCCGCGCCCACAAAGAAGAAGGCGAGGATCGCAAGGAAACAGCCCGTCAGGTTGATCGCGCCGTAAAGGCTTAAAACCAGCGGATACAGGCAGATCACTGCAAGCGGCAGCAGAAGGACCGTGAGCAGCGCAAGGTACTTTCCAAGGACGACCTCGGTGGTCGAAATGGGCAGGGAGTACAGCAGCTGGTCCGTCTTCTGGCGGCGCTCCTCCGCAAGCACGCGCATGGTGAGGACCGGGACGATGATGAAGAATACGAAGCACATGTTGCCAAGCACGTACTCAAATTCGACGAACTGGTTCTTTAAGCAGATGATGGTCGTATACAGTCCGGCAAAGAAAAGAAGGAACGCACAGAAGACGTAGCCGGTCAGCGTCGTAAAATAAGTGGACAGCTCGTTCTTATAGACCGCTTTCACTGGTGTCTTCCTCCTTTCCCGGGTCTGAAGAGATGAGTTCGGGAACTTCCGAAGCTTCCTCCTCGTCCTCATCCGTTTCACTGTTGGTAAGTTCAATAAAGATATCCTCGAGCGACGCCTTGTCCGTCTTCATCTGCAGGATGGGGAGGTCGAGTGCCCGCGCGATGGTGAAGATGTTCCGGCAGAGCGTCCTTTCGTCGTCCGTTTCAGAGGTCAGGACGACTTTGGTCACGCCGTCTTCCTCCTCTTCGGCCATAAGGGACGAAACATTCTCAAGATCCTTGAGTGCAGCCTCCACTACAGCCTGAGAGCCTTCCATGAGAAGCTCGACAGTGGTCATGCCTTCAAACAGGTGCTCGAGGTTGTCCGGCGTATCCACTGCCACCATATGGCCTCTCGAGATGATCATGATGATCTCGCAGATCGCCTGTACCTCGGAGAGGATGTGGCTCGAAAGAATGACCGTGTGCTCGCCCCGGAGGGAAGAGATCAGGTCGCGGATCTCGATGATCTGCTGCGGATCCAGGCCGACTGTCGGCTCGTCCAGGATGATGAGCTCGGGGTCCCCTATAAGCGCCTGCGCGATGCCCACGCGCTGCCGGTAGCCCTTACTCAGATTCTTGATGAGCCGGTCCTGATAATCCGTGATCTTCGTGTATTCCATGGCCTTTTCGATCTGGGCCTTAATGTCCGCCTTCGCGACACCCTTCGCCTCCGCAACAAATTTCAGGTATTCACGGATGGTGCGGTCCAGATAGACCGGCGGCAGCTCCGGAAGGTAGCCGATCAGCTTCTTCGCTTCCGTGGGCTCTTCAAAGATGTCGTGGCCGTCTATGGTCACTTCTCCCGCCGTAGCGGCAAGGCAGCCCGTTATGATGTTCATGGTGGTCGACTTGCCTGCGCCGTTCGGACCCAGGAAGCCATAGATCTTCCCTTTTTCGATGGTGAAGTTCAGATCTTCTATGGCGTAGTGATCACCATATTTTTTTGTCAGATTCCTAACCTCGATCAATGTTTCTCCTCTCCCTTCCGGGTAGTGTGTACACGCCTCGGAAATGATGCCGCTTCTCACGCGGTGCCTCCATGGGCCTCATCATACCGCATGAATATGAATTCCGCGTGAAATAAAGGGTATTTGCATAATGAAAAGGCGGCTCCGAAAAGCCGCCCTTCATTATATCAAAAAGCATACTTTTTTACAAGAATTACTTAACAAGCGTAACTGTCCTGATCACACTGGCCAGCGTATTTGCGACGGTGGACATGGTCTTGATGAAGATATCAAGCGCAACGCCTACAACGTCCTTACGGGTGTCGCCCACGGTGTCGCCGGTGACGGACGCCTTATGCGCTGCAGTACCCTTGCCGTAGCCCTTCAGAGCACCGATCTCGATGTACTTCTTGGCGTTGTCGAACGCGCCGCCGGAGTTGCCCATGAAGATGGCTCTCGGGATGGCCACGATGGTCGCACCGACCAGGATGCCGCCCACGAATTCGACGCCGAAGATGAAGCCGCCCACAATGGGGATCACGATGGCAAGCACGGACGGGAAGAGCATCTTTCTGAGCGCTTCCTTGGCCGCCATTTCGACCAGACGGTTGTAATTCGGATGGACCTTTCCTTCCAGCACGCCGGGGATCGAAAGCTCCTTGTCGCCTTCGTCCGCCATCTTCTTCGCAGAGTCGATGGTGTTGTCGGTCAGGACTGCGGAGAAGTATTCCACGAGGCCGCCGCCGATGATACCGCCGGCCACCACGATGAACGACGCAAAGTTCAGGACAGGCTCGGCGCCTGCAGCCATGTAGTTGCCTACGTACGCTACGATCAGGGAAACGGTCGCGAATGCGGCGGAGCCGATCGCGAAGCCCTTGCCGATTGCCGCCGTGGTGTTGCCTACAGCGTCCAGCTTATCCGTAATTGCACGGACCTTTTCATCCAGGTGGCAGCTCTCTGCCAGGCCGCCGGCGTTGTCCGCAATGGGTCCGAACGCGTCGATGGAGACGGTCGCGCCCACGAATGCGAGCATGCCGAGTGCGGACATCGCAATACCGTACGTGCCGCAGATCAGGCCGGAAATCAGAAGTGAAACGCTGATCACAAGGATCGGGAACAGGCAGGAACGGGAGCCGATGGCATCGCCCTTCGTAATAACGAAAGCTTCGCCTTCCGGCGCGATCTCCGCAAGTTCTCTGGTCGGTTTATATTCCGTACTGGTGTAATACTCCGTGATGGAGCCGATGGCGATACCGGACACGATGCCGAGCACCGCTGAAAGCCACGGGGAGACCCAGCCCAGTTTGAAGCTGTCGTAAAGCTCTGCCTTGATTTCTCCGCGGCTGAAGACGATGAGCGCGCCGATGAGTGCGATCACGATGGTCAGGCCGGCAGAGATCCATGTGGCAAGGTCAAGCTCTCTGGACGGGTCGTTGCCCATCTTTTTGATCTGGGCGTAGCCAAGACCAAGGAGGCAGCCGATCAGTCCGCCGGCCGCAACGATGATGGGGTAAATTGCAGTCGCTTCGAAAAGGCTTTCGGAAGCGCCGGAGCCTCTGTGAAGCGTAAGCGCGATCATGATGGCCGCAGCCATGGTCGCAACAAAGGACTCAAGAAGGTCAGAGCAGTTGCCGGCGATGTCGTTGACGTTATCGCCGATAAAGTCTGCCACTACGTTCGGGACACGGCTGTCATCCTCGGGCATATCGTGACGGATCTTCGCCAGAATATCAGAGGAGATGTCGGCAGCCTTGGTGTAGTTGCCGCCCGCGACACGGTTGAACATGGCGACCACGGAGCAGCCAAGGGAGTAGGTGGTGATACGCATGATGGTGGGGTTGCATTCCAGGTTCGCAAGGAAGCCTGTGCCCGTAGCGTCACCGTTCACGCCTTTGAAGATCAGAAGGATCAGGATAAGGCCCAGGATACCGCAGGCCTGAACTGCAAGACCGGAAATGGATCCGCCGCACAGCGCGACCTTGACGGTTTCGCCGATTGAAAGGGATTCTCTGGCCTTATTGGATGTACGTACGTTTGCGTAGGTTGCGGATCTCATACCGAGTACGCAGACCGCTGTGGACATGCACGCGCCCACAATAAAGGTGATGCCGCTTGTCTTTTCCACGAACAGTGAAAAGATCACTGCGACGATCAGCACGACGATTCCGACGGTCCTGTATTCCGTCTTCATGAACGTGACTGCGCCGCTTCTGATGATACCGGCCATTTCAGCCATCTCCGGAGTGCCTTCCGGCATCTTCTTGATGCGGAAGAAATTCCAGCAGACGTAGCAGAGAGCCAGTATCGCGATCACTAACGCGATCAGATAACTTGCAATCATTTCTGCCTCCTTCAGACAACTTTTCTTTTATATCTTTTCAGCCTTTCGGCGTCAAAGCCCCAAACAGTAAAATTATAGCAGAGCATAATTCTAATTGCAATGATTGTTATTATTTAAACAAAACCCCCTCAGTACCTGATCCCCGGCCGGTAAAACTCAAAGATCACGCCGTCATAGCCGGCCTTCTGATCCTCCGGGTCCCTGGACGTCCAGCAAATGTCCATCTCGCCCTTTTTAAAGAGATGCTTCACATATTTCGGACGCTCAACGCTCATGTCGTACGCCACAAAATCAGGCTTCGTCCAGACATTGAACAGGCCGTTCCCGAGGAGCCAGCCGATGGGCTTCGAGACCTGGCCTTCGTATTCCTTCACCGCCATTGCAAGCTGCCCGCGGAACACTTCCGGCGCGTTCTTCTTAAACCAGTGTACGACAACGGGCGTAAAGGATTCGATGCAGAAAAGCCCCTTCCAGTCCTTCAGGATCGCCCACGTCTTTTCACAGAGCTCCTTATTTTTTTCGTGCGCGTCCTTGAGCTCCACAATGAGCGGGCCGCCGCCGTAGAACGCATCGAGTACGTCCGAAAAGAGCGGGATGGTCTCCTGAGTCCCGCAGAGGGACATTTTGTGCAGCTCTTCGTATGTGTAGTCCTTGACCAATCCCTTCCCGTTTGCGAGTCCTTCCGGCGCAGGAATCGTCCCGCAGACACGGTCCAGGGTGTCGTCGTGGAACACCACTACCTGCCCGTCCTTACTAAGCTGCACGTCAAGCTCCGCGCCGTATCCCGCTTCCTTTGCCGCACGGAACGCGGCCAGAGAGTTCTCCGGGACAGATTTGTCCTTTTCATGAAGCCCCCGGTGGGCGTAATTCCAGTGATAAAAGCGCTCCGCGCCTCTCTCGTTCTTTTTCATCAGTCGTCATCTCCTATCGCTTCCAGACCGGTCGCGTTTCTGACCTTGGACGCTTTAATGTTCTTAACAAGGATCGTAAATACCATGAAGCTCATGGCGGTCAGCACGCACGCGTAAATGGGCAGCGCGCGCCATGCGCTGAACTGCATGAACAGGTAGCCGAGAAGGATGGGCGTGATGGTCTGCGCGGACATCGACGACGCGTAGTAGAAGCCCGTGAACCGGCCGATCTTCTTCGAACTGCAGAGCTCCACCACCATGGGGAACGAGCAGTTGTGCACGAGCGCCATGCCGTAGCCCTTGAGGATCCAGACCAGGAACAGGATGGCCGGGAAGGAGAACTCCCCGTTCGCACCGGTGACCTTCCGGGTCGGCCCCACAAAGATCATGACGACCAGCGCAAAGAACGTGATCCCGAGGCCGGCGCATACCGTGGTCTTGCGGCCGTATTTTTCCGCGATCATGCCTGCCGTGGCGAAGCCGGCCACAGACGCGACGCCGCCGATGATGGTCAGGATCATCGTCGCGGAGGATACTGAATTCAGATAGTAAATGACGTAGTTTCCAATGTACGTGCCGATGGCGTTGTCGGACATGAACCAGAGGAATTCCGCACTGAGGATGCCAAGGAGCATGACCCGGTTCGCACGGGGCATCGGCCCGTCGTCCGTGACAGGCTCCGCAATGGCTGCCAGCTCTTCGCCGCGCGCCATCTCGTCCTTCATCTCCTCTTCGATCTTGTTCTCCTTGATGGTCAGGACCAGCACTACTGCGGATATGACCATGAGGACGGAAGCGATGATGAACGGCAGCTCGATGATCCACATCTTGTCCGCGCGGTCGGTCACGTTAATATAATCCGAAAGCTTCAGGAAGATGCCGAGGACCGTCGCGAACGCGCCGCCTATATACCCCATGATGTTGATGATGCCGTTCGCCTTCGCGCGGAGCGGCTTGGGAGTGATGTCCGGCATGAGCGCGACCGCCGGGTTCCTGTACATCATCATGAACAGAAGGACGACCGCCATCATGATGATCATCCCGACGATGTTATTGTAATGGAAGAACAGGGGTATGAACGGGAACGCGATGGCGGAGACGCAGGTACCCACCAGGATGAAGGGCATGCGCTTGCCAAGCGGCGATTTCGTCTTGTCCGAGATCGTTCCAAAGATAGGCAGCAGGATGAGGGCCGCGAGGTTGTCGCAGGCCATGATGATGCCGACCAGCCACTGCACGTTCAGGATCTTGTCGGGATCCGAGGCCTTGAGTTCCGCAGACGTCATCCCGTACATCCTGTTCGCGAAGATATCCGTCAGGAACGTCGGGCACCAGGAATCGTACACCTGCCACAGGAGCAGGATCCCGAAAAACGCGAAGCCGATCAGAAATGTCCGTTTGTAGTTCAGCTTCAAACCGCCGTATTTAGGCTCGGCGGGTTCTTCAGCTTCTTTCTTTTTAAAAAACATTGTGCCACCCTCCTCTTGTGAATATTCCACAAGATTAAGATAGCACAATGAAAATGGTTTGTCATCTGTTTCCTTTTACATACCCCTCATCAGTCAGTCCTTCGGACTGACAGCTTCCCCGCAAGGGGAAGCCTTTTCTTGACAGCCTTCCCCCTCCGGGGGAAGGTGGACCGAAGGGCCGGATGAGGGGTAGGTCACTCACGGTTCCTCCACAGCCGGCGTCCCGCTGATGAGATCGGTCTCCGTCGGATAAACCGTCACGCGGAATTCGTAGTTTACCACAACGACGTTCATATAGAAATACTCAAGATCTCCCCGGATGCTCTTCCATTTCTCGCGGACTCCGTCCGAAAGCGCCTCTTTATCCGCCGTAATCCCGATCTTGAACCGCGTATCTTTAAACGACAGTCCCTTCTGATCCGCCCAGGACGCCGGGTCAGCGAATTCCGTGTTCGGGTCGCAGATCGAGACAGTCGTTAAGTGCTCCCGGAGCTCTTCCATTTCCGCCTCTGTCCACAAGGCGTCTTCATCCGAAGTGTCCGTATCCGCGCCGGCATCCTCTTCGTCTTCCCGGGTCCCGAACACCGCCCGATCGTTAAAGAACGCGTCGATGGCTGCCTCCGCCCCTTTCCGAAGCGTCTCCTGATCCGGCATCTGGTAAACGTCCCTGTAGACCCTGCCCATGAGATCGGCCGCGTTCTCTGCTTCCCCGCTCCGGAGATCGTCATAGATATAATATTCGGAAAGCTCCAGCACGTCATCATTCTCACTCAGGACGACGCTTTCCGGGTCTGCTCCGTCTTTATATTTGATGTAAGCGGTACAGTAAGTCACGGGCTCGTCCACGGACCTGAAATGGGCCAGCACTGCGTACTCGAAGACGTACGGCGCGCTCACGATCTCAAACTGTTTTCCTTGGGCAGCCTCTGAAAGCTCGCCGAGAATGCCCTGCGTTTCGAGAAGACCCGTCAGTGACGCCAGATAAACTGACGAATGCGACGGATCCACAGTCCTTTCGACCGGCGCCGTGGCGATCATCAGCCGGGCGGCGTCCAGCGTGATCCCAACGCCCTTTTCTGCTTCATCCTTCGGGTGGGTCATGCTGACGACCACCGGCATGTATTCCGGGGAACACTGGGCTTCGATCTCATCGGCGCTTTGCGACCGGCCTTCCGTTTCTCCGCGGTAATTGTTATACTGCATCAATCTCGCACGCATGGTGTTCCGGAGCTCCGGTTCATTCTGAAGCTCCCATGCTTTCCAGTGATATACGCGGTCGGAAATCTTGTCCCCTCCCGGCTCGCCAAGCTGCGTGAGCGGATTTACATGCTCCTCATAGTCGTCATAGAGCCCGTAGAACCGGATAAGTTCTTTGTCTGCTGCCGTCGTCACCGTCTCATAGGATTCAAAGGCGACGTGGTTCAGTCCCATGACGATGGCTTCGTTGTAGGAAAGCGCCTGTTTTTCGCCGATGACGAATTTCGCATAATCGCTCGTGAAGCCCAGGTCTGTCTCCAGAGGCTTCTTATACATTAAGGTCACCGCCGCGTTCTGTTCCGTCCGTTCGTCAGGCTCACCCAGCACGCCGATGACTTCACTCTCCGACATGCCCCAGCTAAGCGCTCCGCCCCCGATCGGGATCTTTTTATAGGTACCGGCCGGGTCGACCGGACCGTCTCCGACTTCCAGACTCTCTTCCGTATTCTTTTCGGTATCCTCTTCCGCGGACTCCGCCGCGCTTTCCGCCTCGGGCTCCTGCGCGTTCTCCGCACCGTGCTCCGCCGTACTCGTGCCTTCCCCGGACGGCCGGAACGTCGGGATCAGCTTGATTGCTACGAACACGAGGAGCGCCATCGCGGCGATGGCCACAAGCCCCGTCACGAGCCCGCGCCGTCTTCCTTCCGAAGCCTTCCTCTTCCCGGACGCCTCCATCCGGCGCACCTTACTTTCCTCGTGATCCTGCCCGAGCTGCTCCGAGACGAACAGCGCCATCTCTTCCGGGAGCTTCCCGTCCGCCGCGAGGGACTCCTTTATGATTTTATCATCGATCTTCATCTTATTTCTCCTCCAGCATTTTCCTGAGCCTCTTTTTCGCGGTGTTCAGCCGGCTTTTGACCGTACCCTCCGGAATGCGCAGGGTCTTTGCGATCTCCTGAAGCGGCTGCTCCGCATAGTAGAACAGGTAGACCGTTTCCCGCAGTTTTTCGGGAAGCGCGCGGATGGCCGCGCGGACCTCCTGCATTTCCCGAAGCCTTAATGCGCTTTCTTCCGGGGTCAGATCATTCGAAATACGGAAGCCGATCCCGGACTGGTCATCGTCTAAGGACAGCACCGGATGCATGGCTTCCTTCCGCGCGCGGTTCCGGTACAGGCGGACCGCGATCCCCATGCAGTAATTCCGCGCCGATATAAGCTCATCGTCCTCGCGGATCCGGCCGGAGACCTCCATCGTCTTCAGGACGGTTTCCTGGAATAGCTCTTCTCCGGATTCCCGCTGTCCTGTGAGGTGCAGGCAAAAGTAATAGATCGAACGCCCGTGTCTTGTAAACAGACGTTCCAAAGCTTCCCGTGTCATGCCGACCCCCTTTCCTTAAACACTTTTTTGAGCGGTTTCCATCAGGATCTTAAGATCTTTCACTGAGTATTGGCGCTGAAAGAGAAAAAGTTCACGGATATTATAAAAAAATTTTCAAAAGGGTGCAACATTCCGGGCGGGCCGCTTGTATATAGGGTGAAAAGGCAAGAAAACAAAAAACCAGCGCCACACGGTTGAGGACCGGGACAGCTGATCAAAAAAAGAAAAGAGGTAGAAAAAAATGAAAAAGATTCTCGCTTTAGTCATGGCATGTGTGATTCTCGTCAGTGCAGCAGGCTGCATCAGCATCAACATTAACCCGGCGCCGTCAGACGATGAAGATATTGAGAACGTGATCGATGCGATCGTAGGCGGCTGGAGCCGTGCGGAATCCCCGGTGATCACCGATGAAATGAGAGAGCTCCTTGAGAAGGCGGTTGGGGACCTGCTGGGTGCAGAGTACGTCCCGGTAGCCTACATCGGCTCGCAGCTTGTAGCAGGCACGAACCACGCGATCCTCTGCCGGATCTCCCCGGTCGTCCCGGATCCGAAGGAAACCTACGCGATCGTGATCCTTTACGAAGACCTGAACGGCAATGTAACGGTCACGGACATCAAGGACTTTGAAGTTGAAACAAATCTTCATGACGAGACGCTTCCCGGCGGCTGGTACGAGCCGGAAACTCCCGAGATCACGGAAGACGCGCAGGCGGTCTTCGATAAGGCGCTGGAGCCCCTGACCGGCGTGAACTACGTCCCGGTTGCCCTTCTTGAAGAGCAGGTTGTTGCAGGCATGAACTACTGCTACCTCTGCGAAGCGACCATCGTCTACCCGGGCGCTGAAATGTCCTACGCGCTGGTGTACATCTATCAGGACCTCGACGGCAACGCAGAGATCACGGACATCGTAAGACTCCCGGAATCCGAAACGTTCATGGGCGAATAAAACAAAAAATATACCCCCTTTATAAAGCCTTCCCCCTCCGGGGGAAGGTGGCCCGACCTCATCAGTCAGCCCTCTGGGCTGACAGCTTCCCCTTCCAGTGCCCATGTGGTTG
>JAFRVD010000064.1 GCA_017441825.1 Lachnospiraceae bacterium | reverse complement strand
CGGGATTGGGTTGTTGGGTTTCAGATCATAACATCATCCATTATTCATCCACTAAAAGGGACTAAGGCTCTGATCCCTTCCGAAATCAACTAAATCATACCATAATCCACCCTTCCAGTCAAGATGCGACGCAAATCAAAGGCTTGACATAATGCAATAACCATGTTAATCTAATTCAGTATATTAGATGATGCATTTTCGAATATGTCTCAATCTGACTATCAGATTATTTGACACGGATATAAACATCCGAAACGATAACTAATACAAGATTACACGAAGATTATACGAAGACTACATAAAGAATACCTGAGCACTGCCAAGGAGGTCCTATGTCATATATCGAATCCGTGGGAAACATCTCTTTCAAATCTCATAAAGCTACAGACAATATCCCTCTCAACACTCAAAAAGCTACAGGAAACACCCTTTTCAAGGCCCAAGACTGCGCAGCTGCCCGCCCCCTCAAAACCCCAAACCACTCACGCCGGATCCCATTAAAGGACCGCATCCTCCCCACCTACACCCTGAGCGAGGAGCGGCTCAATTACATCTCCCACATCGTGGGGACGGTGTTCGGCATCGTCGTGCTGGTGCTCTGTGTGGTACGCGCGGCGCTCCACGGAAACACCTGGGGCATCGTGTCCGGTGCAGTGTACGGGGTGTCCATGATCCTGCTCTATACGATGTCCAGCATCTACCACGGGCTGCCCTCCGGCATGGCGAAAAAGGTCATGCAGGTGCTGGATCACTGTACCATCTACCTTCTGATCTGCGGGACGTATACCCCGGTGCTCCTTTCGGGCGTCCGGACGGTCTCGCCCGCATGGGCGTGGTCGCTGTTCGGCGTGGTGTGGGGGCTCGGGATCGTGGCTATTGTGCTGACGGCCATCGACCTTAAAAAGTACCAGGTATTCTCCATGATCTGCTACATTGGCATGGGGTGGTGCATCATCGCCGCGGCGGGACCTGCCGTACGCGCGATCACCCGGGCGGGCTTTATGTGGTTACTCGCCGGCGGGGTGGCGTACAGCATCGGCGCGGTCCTCTACGGAATTGGGAAGAAGAAGCGCTACATGCACTCCCTGTTCCACTTTTTTGTGCTGGCGGGCAGCATCCTGCAGTTTGTGTGTATATTCAGGTATGTGATGTAATCATTCCAAAACTGAAGAGAACCGGCCTGGTCATCGCCCGGTCCGGTTCTCTTTGAATTCAGCATTATTCTTTTTTAAAAAATCGATATCCCTCCCGTAGGCCAGGGCGGTCTCCCCGTCATTTGCGAGAAACAGCTCATAAAGATCCGGCGGGATCCTGCCGGGCCTCGTCCTTTCATAAACCGTAAGATTCCAGGTATGCTTACATTTACGGCATCGATAGATCAGCCACACGTCGATGTTCTTCCCGTTCGCGTTGACCCGGAATTTGCCGGAATTCAGGAATTCCTGCTTTTTCCCGCAGCCTCCGCAGCGGTGCCAGACCTGGATCGCATCCGTATCAGACGTTCCCATCGGCCGATGCGGCAGCCTTCCGTTCTCTTAAGATTCTCTCTATGCTTTTCCCTGACAGAGAAAACCGCCGGGCAAGCGTTTTTACATCGACGCCTTTCAGGTACTCTTCCCGGATCTTTTGGTTCCGTTCGCGGTAAAAGGCTTTAGCGGCCGTCCCGCTGCCCCATTCCTGCTTTTCCTTCCGGGGGATATAGATCGTCTTTCCGTCTACATACTGCTGAATCGCTTCCAACAATTCTTTCGGCAGGATCTGATCTGCCCGAATATAGCTCATTCGCTCCTCCTAATCTGTGATATAGGATTCGTCTGAGCTTACGATTCACTTTTTATTTAAGCTCAGACTACTGAGCGTTTACGTACCTCCTAAGCATAAAAGACTCCTTTCTCCATATTTTCATCATAAAGACTACCCCATATTATAAGGAGCCGTCCCGGCGAATTCAACCTCGAGAAAAATTATAAAAATGCGTGAGCAAAGGGCCTCGCCCCTCACTTCACATAATACAGTTCCCTGAGCTCCACCTGGTATCCGATCCGTCTGTAGAATTCATTCCCGCCGCCCGTCATGATCACGGCGCCGCGGGGGCGGAGCCTCCGGTCGTGCTCGGAAAGGGCCGCCGCGGCCAGCCCGCGGTGCTGATATTCCGGCACCGTGCAGAGCGGCTCCATGTACGCAAGCTTATTCTTTTCGACCCACCACATTCCGGAAAAGCAGACGTATTCGCCTTCCTCGTTCGCGATGATGACCTCGTCCTCGTACGTCGCGTGCGGCGGCGGCGCCGATGAACACCGGAGCACGCTCTGGTACAGCTCGTACGGCGAACGCCCTCCGTTTGACGCGGGCACGTCCCAGTCCACAAAGTGCCCGAGCTCCTCGCTGTTGAAGCCGTCCCACAGGCACTTCGCGACCTTTAAGGGGTCCGACTCCGCGGGCTTCACAAAGCGGAAGCCCTCAGGAAGCGGAAAGTCGAGCTTCCCTTTTCCGAAATCGAACGCGTACCAGACCTCCTCGCTGTTCTTATGCCAGCCCCGCCGCTCCGCGGCGCGCAGGAGCGCCTGCTGCCCCGGTGAGAAGACCAGGCACTTCGGTTCATCGTAAACAGGGAACGCTTCTTCCGCGTACGCGATCATCTCATCCGCAAGGATTTCGTGCCCCTCTCTTAACACAAAAAACAGCCGTGATACCGGCTGCTCATAAAAAACAAATGCCGCCGGAGTGTCCTCAAAGAGCCAGAACCGGTCCAGATACATGAGCTCCTTGTTGAGCCAGGAGCCCGCTGCCGCATATTCAAAAAACGGCGCAAACTGGCCCGTGGACCCGTCCGGCCGGAACACGTCCGTCATGAGGTCCCAGACCAGGTCCATGTCCGTCATGATCTGGAATTGTTTTGTCGTATAGCTTTTCATTAAGTGAGATCCCTCTCTGCTGATTCTCTGAAATATATAACGTGAGGTTCATTCGGGGAATGACTCATTCTCCCAAAAGCATTACCGCAAACCCAACGCGACGCTGAAGCAAAAGCCCCCGCATCCCAAAAGAAGCCGGCATCGCCCTTTACTTATTCATCCTCTCCGCGTCGTGCTGCTTCACTTTGAGGTTGTTCATCGCGCGGGCAAAGGCGAGCTGCGCCTGGATGTAGTCCCGGCGCGCCTGCTTCTCCCGAAGCTGTATGGTGGCTTCCTCGAGGGCCCGCTTTTCAAGCTCTTCATCGATCTCCTCCGGCGCAAGCGCGGACTCCGAGATCAGGCGCACGTTCTCTGCGGAGACGTCCAGAAGCCCCCGCGTGACCGCGCAGGTCCGTACCGTCCCGTCCGGGAGCGTAAAGTGCACCTCGCCGTCCCGGATGGCCGCAGTTAACGGTTCATGACCCGCCATGATCCCGAGCATGCCGTCGCTGATGGGCACCGTGAGCGAAACACAGGGTCCCCAGTAGAACGGCCGCTCCGGCGTTAGAATTTGAAGTTCAAAGGTGTTCATATGGCTTCCTCAAAGCTTCACTCATGTCCGCATTACAGAAGTGCCTTCTCACTCACTCTCCGCCATCGCCGCGGCCTTCGCCCGCACGTCCTCTACCGTTCCGACGTTGAAAAAGGCACTTTCCGGGCAGTCATCGAGCTCGCCGGAAAGAATGGTCTTAAACCCGCGGATCGTCTCGGATAACGGCACAAATACGCCCTGTACGCCCGTGAATTTCTCCGCAACGCTGAAGGGCTGCGAAAGGAACCGCTGGATCCGCCGCGCGCGGAGCACGGTCTGCCGGTCCTCCTCGGAAAGCTCGTCCATTCCGAGGATCGCGATGATGTCCTGAAGCTCCTGATAATGCTCTAAGATCTCCTGCACCTGCCGGGCGACCTCGTAGTGTTCATCGCCCACTATGTCTCTCTCCAGGCACCTCGAGCTCGACTCGAGCGGGTCGACCGCAGGATAAATGCCCATCTCCGCGATCCGCCGGCTTAAGACAGTAGTGGCGTCCAGGTGCTCGAAGGTGGTGGCCGGCGCGGGGTCCGTGAGGTCATCGGCGGGCACATAGACCGCCTGGACAGACGTAATAGACCCGTTCTTTGTGGACGCGATCCGCTCCTCTAATTCCCCGAGCTCATTCGCGAGCGTAGGCTGGTAGCCCACCGCGGACGGCATCCGCCCGAGCAGAGTGGATACCTCCGAGCCAGCCTGTACGAACCTGAAAATGTTATCGATAAACAGGAGCACGTCCTTGTGGTCCGCGTCCCTGAAATGCTCTGCCATCGTAAGGCCCGTAAGCGCCACACGCATACGGACACCGGGCGTCTCGTTCATCTGTCCGAACACAAGCGCGGTCTTCCCGACCACGCCGCTTTCCTGCATTTCCGTCCAGAGGTCGTTCCCTTCGCGGCTCCGCTCCCCCACGCCGGCAAACACGGAATACCCGCCGTGCTCCGTCGCGATGTTGTGGATGAGCTCCTGGATCAGCACGGTCTTGCCTACACCCGCGCCGCCAAAGAGGCCGATCTTTCCGCCCTTCATGTACGGCGCCAGAAGGTCGATGACCTTGATGCCGGTCTCGAGGATCTCCTCCTCATTGCTCCTTTCTTCATAGGACGGCGCCGGACGGTAGATGCTCTTTCTTTCCGCATCCTCCGGCACCTGCGCGTTTCCGTCGATAGCCGTCCCGAACACGTTGAACAGCCGCCCGAGCACGCACTCCCCCCCAGGCACGGAGATCGGCGCGCCGGTTGCCGTGACGTCCAGATTCCGCCGGAGCCCTTCAGACCCCGCCAGCATGATGCACCGGACGGTATCCCCGCCGATGTGCTGCGCGACCTCCATGCTCCGCACTTCCGTGCCGCCCCGGTCTGCGGCGGTCCTTACACGAAGCTCCTCGCGGATGGCAGGTAGCTCCCCGTCCGTAAACACCACGTCCACTACCGGGCCGTTCACGGCCGCGATCTTCCCGATATGAAGCTTCCCGGATGCACCTTCCGTCATATCTCCGAAGCCTCCTTCTGCATTTTCTCCTTCTTTTCACGAAGCGCCCGGGCACCCGCGGAGATCTCTATGATCTCGTTCGTGATGGCCGCCTGGCGCACATTGTTGTATTCCGTACGGAGGCGCTTCAGCATATCCTCCGCGTTCGTCCCGGCCGTCTGCATGGCCGTCATGCGCGCGTTCTGCTCGCTCGAATAGCTTTCGACCAGCGCGCTGTACAAAAAGCCCGTAAGGTACGGCGGGACGATCTCGTTCAAGACCGTGTCCGGGTCCGGCAGGTACCGCTTTCCGTAGGGGAGCGGCGCACCTTCGTGCGCATAGAACGCGCTCATTTCGAGGGGCAGCAGGCACTGCCGCTGCACCGTGCTGGGCCGCCCGGAGTGGAAATCTGTGAAGATCAGGTCGATCTCGTCGACCACGTCGTCGTTGTAATACTCCAGAAGCTCAGTGCAGATCCGCTGCGCCTCATAGACTGTGGGGAACGCCGCCGGGAAACTGAAATCATCTGCGATCCGGGCCTTCCGGTTCATGAAATACTGCCGCCCGTACTCGCCCACAATGAAGAGCATCGCATCGTCGTGCGCGAGAAGCTCCTGCTCCGCCGCACGGATCGCCTCCTGGTTGTAATTCCCGGCCAGACCTTTATCGGACGTGATGAGCACGAGCGCCCGCCCGCGCATCCCTTCCGCGTCCGTGTTCCGGAAATACCGGTTCCGGGTCTCCGGGAAGAATGTGAGCAGCTCGCCGATCTCTTCGCGGAGCGCGTTAAAATACGGCCGCGTATCGTCAAGCCCCCGCTTTGCCTTCCGCATCTTGACGGAGGAGATCATATACATGGCGTCCGTGACCTTTTTGGTCTCCGTGATGCTGGCGATCCTGATCCGGATCTCAGATGCGCTTGCCAAAGGCCTCCTCCTTCTCAAAGAATTCCCACGCGTCCCTAATGGTACGCTCCCTGAGCTCTTCCGTGAACCGCTTGCTCTCCTGCAGGCTCAGGGCACAGTGCTGGTGATGCTCGCGGAACCAGGAAAGGAACTCCTCCCGGACCTCCGGGATCTTCTTTTCCGGTACGTTCATGAACATTTTCTCGCGCGCGGCATAGAGGAGCACGATCTGCTCCCACATCTCATACGGCCGCTGGTTGGGCTGGCGGAGGAGCTGCATGAGCCCCGCGCCGTATTTAAGCTGTTTCTCTGTCTGTTCGTCCAAATCGCTTCCGAACTGGGCAAAGACCTGCATTTCCCGGTACTGGGCAAGCTCTAAGCGGAGCGTCCCCACGGCGTTTTTCATCATGGGGGTCTGCGCGGCGCTGCCTACGCGGGACACGGAAAGGCCGACGTTCACGGCAGGCCGCTGGCCGGCGTAGAACTGGTCGCGGTCTAAGAAGATCTGGCCGTCCGTGATGGAAATGATGTTTGTCGGGATATAGGCGGAAACGTCGCCGGCCTGGGTCTCCACAATGGGAAGGGCCGTCATGCTGCCGCCGCCAAGCTCATCCGAAAGCTGGGCGGAGCGCTCCAAAAGTCTCGAGTGTAAGTAGAAAACGTCGCCGGGATAGGCTTCACGCCCCGGCGCGCGTTCAAGAAGCAGGCTGATGGTCCGGTAGGCCACCGCGTGCTTCGAAAGGTCATCGTAAACAATGAGCGTGTCGCGGCCGTGCGTCATAAAGTATTCCGCAACGGCGCAGCCCGCGTACGGCGCGATGTACTGCATGGCCGCGGGATCGCTTGCCGGCGAGCTCACGATGATGGTATAATCCATCGCTCCGTGCTTTTCGAGCGTGTGCACCACCTTCGCAACGGAGCCGGCCTTCTGGCTGATGGCCACGTAAACGCAGACTACGTTCTTGCCCTTCTGGTTCAGGATCGCGTCCACGGCGATGCTCGTCTTGCCGGTCTGCCGATCGCCGATGATGAGCTCACGCTGTCCGCGGCCTATCGGGAACATCGAATCGATCGCGAGGATCCCGGTCTCGAGCGGGCGTCCCACGGACTTCCGGTCGATGATGCCGGGAGCCGGCCATTCGATGGGATAATACGTTTTGGCCTGGATCGGCCCCTTGCCGTCCAAAGGCGCGCCTAAGGGGTCGATCATCCGCCCTAAAAGGCGGTTGCTGATGGGGATGCCGGCCTTCCGCCCGGTCTGCACCACGCGGGAGCCTGCCTTGATCTCGGAGGCATCGCCGAACAGGATGATGCCGGTGCTGCCGTCCTTCCGGATGTCCTGCACCATGCCCTTGATGCCGCACTCAAAGAGGACGATGGACCCGTACGCGGACTCCTGAAGGCCCTCGATCACGGCGATCCCGCCGCCCACTGTCAACACGCGGCCCACCTTCTGGTAGCCCGCGTCCAGTTCGAATTTCTGTATGTTTTCACGGAGGAGCGAAATGATCTCCTTGCTGTCCCTGCCCTGCGGCCGCTGCTGGATGTAGCGGCGGAGCTGGCGGAGCCTGCCGAGCGCCGTCCAGTCGTAGTTGTCATCGCCGGCAAAGATGTTGAAGCCTTCCTTCACGGAGGAGTCGCGGATCACCTGGATCCGGACGTCGTCCTTCCCGTACCGCTCCTCAAAGAACGCACGGATACGCTCTTTCTGCTCATCCGTGGGCGGCACAAGGCAGCGGATCTCGACAAGAAGCGGTTCATCCTGCTCTTTTCCGGCCTGATCAAATCCGTCGTTCATCATGCCTTACGTCTCCTTCTCAGCGCTTCCTCTTCCTGCAGAAGGAACGCGTCGTACAGGGCGTGCGTCCGCTCCTCGTCCTCCGTGTCTTCCACAAGCTTCTGGGCGGCGGAAAGCACCAGCTCGCTGATCTCCGTGTGCGCGGATTCGAGGATCTGGCTCTTCCGGGCCTCGGCCTCCTGCTCTGCCGCATGGATCATCTCATCGCCGCGCTGCTTCGCGCTTTCAAGATAATTCTTCGCGGCCTCCGCGGCTTCCTGCTCAGCAGCCGTCTTAAGCTCCCGGATCTCTTCATCCACGTTCGCGAGCTTTTCTTCGTACTCCGCCTTCAGGCGCTCGTTCTCCGCGGCGTTTTCCGCGTTCTCGCGCGCCTCCTTTTCGAAGCGTTCCCGGCGTTCTCTCATGAACTTGCTGACCGGCTTGAAGAGGAGCAAGGTCAGGCCGCCGGCCAGGATCACAAAATTCAGGACGTGCAGCAGGATCTGCACAAAATCAATGTTGAGCGGCATAAAAGCCTCCTTTTACCAGGGTGCTTTATAAAACGAAAATCAGTAAGATCGCGACGATGAGCGCATAGATCACGACAGTCTCTATGAAGACCAGGCCGAGCATCATGGATGAGTTGATCCTGCCTGCGGCCTCCGGCTGGCGGGCCATGCTTTCCGAGCTCTTGCTGACCGCAAGCGCCATGCCGATGGCAGCCGCGGCGCCCACAATGCCTACGACCAGAGCTGCGGCGAACGCTTTGCCCTTAGTCGTACCGGCGTCCTGTTCTTCTTCCACTGCGGCGGGCTCGTTTTCCTCTGCGGAAACTGTCTTCCCCATGGAGAACGCCATTACGGCAGCCAATACCAACACAAAAAGCAGCGCAAATAATCTTGTCGTCTTCACAGCAATTACCTCACTCTTTCCTCTGTTTTTTATCTTTCTTACTCTGTACAGGCTCCACTGCCTCCCCGTAGAATACGGAGACGAGGGTGGCCAGGACGTACGTCTGGATGACCGCGTGGAGGATCGTGAACAGGACGCCCACGATCACAGGGACCACAAAGCTCAGCGCGGTATAATAGTACACGAGCTCCGTCACAAGGAGGCCCGAAAGGAGCGCGCCAAAGATTCGGAAGCTCATGGAGATGGGGAGCGAAAAATCTTTGAGGACCCGGAGCCCGCCCTTAACGCCGTTCACAATAATTCCGGCCAGCAGGATGAACAGGTAGGACAGGAAGCCCATCGCGATGGCCGCGTTGATATCTGAAAGCGGCGCGGGGAGCGCGATGGAATGTCCGTTCTCCGCGATCACCTGGATGCCGAAGAGCTCGAACAGCGTACTGAAAAAGATGTACACACCGGCGCTGAAGATGTACGCCGCGACCACGGGGGTCTTGTGCGGGCTGTTCCCCCTCGCCATGTCCTCGAAGAACTCCACAAGCTTTTCAAGAACGCTCTGGAATTTCCCCGGAACGTCCTTGAAACGGGGCACCGCAAAGATCCGGATGAGCGCTGCGCATAAAAGCAGTACTCCCGTGATCACGTACGCGGAAACGACCGCCGGGTTCACGAGGAGCCCGAAGAAACTGACCTTGTTCTCCTCATGGAGCACGCCGTCCTTCATGGCCTCCTTGATGGTCTCACTCTTTCCGGATGGAAGGCCGATCGCGATGATTGCTGCGATGATCAGAACGATCAGAGCGCCCCACACGATCATAAAGACCGTCCGCCCCTTTTTCTGAGACAGATCCATACGAATCCTCCTTGATAAAGGAAACTTGTTGTTTCCGGTCTAAGCTTACTGCGCCTGGACCGCGGTCATGGCGACCGTATTGACAATGTCCTCCACAGAGCAGCCGCGGGACAGGTCGTTGCAGGGCTTCGCAAGCCCCTGCAGCACCGCGAAGCATTCCGCGCCGCCAATACGCTGGGTGATCTTATAGCCGATGTTGCCGGCCTGGAGATCCGGGAAGATCAGGACGTTCGCACGGCCCGCCACGGGGCTGCCCTTCGCCTTGAGCGCTGCGACCTCAGGATTCAACGCAGCGTCAAACTGAAGCTCGCCGTCCAAAAGGAGGTCCGGCGCGAGCTCGTGGGCAAACGCCGTCGCTTCCTGGACCTTTGTGACCAGCTCGTGCTTTGCGCTGCCCTTCGTGGAGAACGAAAGCATCGCCACACGGGGCTCTTCAATGCCGCAGAGCGTCTTTGCGGTATCCGCAGCGGCGATCGCGATGTACGCGAGCTCCTCAGCCGTGGGGTTCGGCATGACCACGCAGTCCGCGTAGACTAAAAGGCCGTCCTCGCCGAGGTCCTTGTTCGGGCAGTCCATTAAGAAGCTCGAAGAGACGATCTTGATGCCGGGCTTCGTCTTGATGATCTGGAGCGCCGGACGGAGCATGTCGCCGGTCGAATGGACCGCCCCGGACACGAGTCCGTCCGCATCGCCCGACTTCACCATCATGATGCCGTAGTACATCGGGTCCTTGACCAGCTGCTCCGCGGCTTCAGGCGTAACGCCCTTCGTCTTCCGGAGCTCATATAAAGCTTCCGAATAAGCCGGGGCCTTTTCGGAGGTCTCCGGGTCTGCTGTGCATATCCCGGCAAGGTCCACTCCCTGCTTCTCCGCTTCCGCTTTGATCGCCTCAGGGTTTCCGAGGAGGATCGGCTCTGCGAGCCCTTCCTTCAGGATCTCTGCCGCTGCCGCGACTGTCCGAGGTTCCGTGCCTTCGGGCAATACAATGCGCTTTACATTTTTTCTGGCTTTATCTTTGATCATTTCGATCATGCTCATTTCAGTAAACTCCTTTGTCAGTATGCTCAAAAATGCCGTTATTTCCGCTATGTATGAGTCCGGCCCGTACCGCTCCAGGTGAGCGGCAGGCTCAGAATTCGATCCCCGGGAAACCGTCCCAGACGTTCTTTCCGGAATAGGTATGCGGCGTGATCTCCCCGCGGAGGACGCCTAAAACCGGCAGCGCGAGCGCTTCCTGCTCCATCTCGCCGGGGTAGGTGCTGATGGGCGCGATAAATCCGCAGTGCTTCCGGATCCCTTCCGTGATATCGTCGAAACGGATGAGGCCGCCGGTCAGCAGGATCGCGTCCACGTTCCCGCAGAGGACTGCGCTCATTTCGCCAATCATCTTCGCGATCTGGTAGATCATCGTGTTCCACACAAGGGACGCCTTCGGATCGCCTTCTTCCACAAGCTTGTGGATAACGTCCGAATTCGAGGTACCGAAGAGGTCCACAAAGCCGCCCGCACGCGAGCACTTGAGGCGCACGTCCGCGGTCCCGTGCTCGTCAATATAGTCGAGGAGCGCAAGCACCGGCACGGAGCCGATCCGGGTCGGGGTGAACGCGCCTTCTCCATCCGCTCCCATGTTGCCGTCCACCATGCGGCTATGCTCATGCGCGCTCACGGTAATGCCGCCGTCAATGTGCGCGACGATGAAATTGCAGTCCTCGTAGCGCTTTCCGAGCGATTTCGCGTGGAACTCCGCTACGGCCTTTTGGTTCAGGACGTGGGAATGCGACACGCGGTACACGCCGCGGATGCCCGTAAGACGGGCATAGTCGCCGTATTCATCAACGTTGGTCGGGTTCAGCGTATACGCGCCCTTCCCGAACTGCTGCGCGAACTGCCAGGCCAGCATGACGCCCAGCTTGGCCGGATGCTCGGACCCGCCCACTGCCGCGACTGTATCGTCGTACATTTTCCGGTCGACCCGGGTCACGCCGCCGGGCTGCGTGCAGGCGCTGCCGCCGCGGCCCACAAAGGCGTCTATATCCTCAGGCGCGTAGCCTTCTTCCTTCAGCATATCCAGGATGACCTGGTAACGGAAGGGCATCTGGTCGTTCACATGCGGGTACTGTAAGAGTACGGACGCTTCATGAAACAGGCTCTTCTCGAAAACGGAGGTCTCGTCCTCAAACAGGCTCACCTTGGTGGAGGTGGAGCCGGGGTTGATGATCAGCAGCTTCTTTTTGTCGTTCATGTATCGTATTTCCTTTATTTCGATCCTGGCCCGAAGGCCGTGTGTGATTTTTATTCACTTTCCTAATAATATACTTTTCCGGTCTTAAAATCAATGTTTCGCCGCTATTTTCGTGTCGCCCCTCATCCGGCTGCCATAGGGCTTTCCATAAAGGAAAGCCCAACTGACTGATGAGGTGCCCCTTGCGCCGTCCCGCCGCATCAGGTATAATGAACGGCATGAAAAACGACCGTCAATGGGACAGGAAACTGAATATCCGCACGCGCGGGCGGGACAGCACGCACGAGAGCGCGGTCCGCTACGCGTATGAGCCGACCCCTTACGGCGTACTTCAGAAGCTTACGGAAAGCGGCTGGATTACGAAGGACAGCGTCCTTTTAGACTACGGATCCGGAAAAGGCCGGGTTAGCATCTTCATGAGCGCGGAGACCGGCTGCAAAAGCCTCGGGATCGACTTCAGCGAGGACATGGTCCGCACTGCGGAGAAGAACCTCGAAGCATCCGGGCTTCAGGCGCGCGTCTCCTTCCGGCTTGCGGACGCGGTCCGCTTTACGATCCCCCCGGACGTCGACCGCCTGTACTTTTTCAACCCCTTCTCGGCCTCGATCCTCGAGGAGGTCCTCAAAAAAGTGATCGCCTCCTGGTACGAAGCGCCGCGGCGGATCCTGCTTTTTTTCTACTACCCTTCCAAAGATTACGTCGGCCTCCTCGCCCGTTCCCCGGAGTTCGACTTTATAGACGAGCTTGACTGCTCGGACCTGTTCCCGGGAGACCCCAGGGAAAAGATCCTGTGCTTTTCTCTCGAGGAATAACCGTTATATTGAAAGGGCCTTCCCCTGAGGGGAAGGCCGCTTTATCTGCCCCTTTGGGGCCGCCTTTCCTTAAAACAGGGAAGGCTTTTTGTTTTTCTTAATCTTCAAGAGACGCGATCAGCTTCGGCAGGGACTTCTCAAACGTCGCTCCGTACCAGTGCTCCGGATCCTTCTGCGTCATTTCGATGCAGGACAGCGTGTAGTCCGCCGCGATGACCGCCGCGTCGTAGATCTCCTTGCCTCTCATGTACGCGCCGGTGAAGGCGGAAGCGTAGATGTCGCCTGTGCCATGGCAGCCCTTCGCGTACCGGATATGGGAGTAGTGGCGGGTCTTGCCATCGGCGTAAACGGTCACGCCGGACTCCTCCGGGCTATAGCCGATGCCGGTCATCACGACCTGCTTCGCGCCGATGTCCGTCAGCCCCTTGATAAGCTCGTCCACATAGGCGGCGTCATAGGATTCCTTATATTCGATACCGGTCAGGAAGCTTGCTTCCGTCACGTTCGGGAGAGTGATGTCCGCGCGGGCGATCAGCTTCTTCATCGCGTCCACGAATTCCTGGTCGAAGCCGTAATAGAGGCTGCCGTTGTCCGCCATGGCCGGGTCGATGATGAGCGGCGCACCGGGCGCGAGGACCGCGTCCGCAATGTCCAGCACGTACTGGATCTGGCGGGTGCTGCCCAGGTAGCCTGTGTACAGCGCGTCAAACAGGATTCCTTCCTTCTTCCAGTGTTCAAGGATCTTGGGCATCTCGTCCGTGAGATCGCAGAACGTGAAGCCGGTGAATCCGCCCGTATGGGTGGAAAGCACCGCGGACGGCAGGATGGCCGTCTCGATCCCGCATGCGGAAATGATGGGCAGCGCTACCGTAAGCGAGCACTGGCCTACGCATGAAATATCCTGAACAGTTAATATACGTTTCGTAAGCATGATGTTTTCCTTTCTCCTCCTGACCGCAGAACCTATATATGAGGTCAGTCTTCCCGATCCAGCAGGTTCATGAGGTCCCTGCCCTTCAGTGTTGCAATTCCGCTCTCATGAAGCACTTCCTCCGCAAGCGCGCAGTCGCTTACGCGGAGGACCGCATAGGCGCTGTTCAGGCGCGCAGTAAACGCGTACATGTAGTCGATATTGATCTCTGCTTTTTCGAGAACGTCCAGGATCTCGGACAGTCCGCCTGACCGGTCGTCCACCTTTACCGCAATGACGTCCGTGCTCTTCACGACCGTCTTCTGCGAAAGAAGCTCCTCCGCCTTTTCGAGGTCTGAAGTGATCAGGCGGAGAATGCCGAACTCGCTGGTGTCCGCCAGGGAAAGCGCGCGGATGTTGATGCCGCCCTCCTTGATATACCGCAGGGCCTCGGCAAGCTTGCCGGGTTTATTTTCAAGATAGATCGATAACTGCTTAATGGACATACCTTCTGACCTCCTTAATCATGAAGCTTTCTCTTATCAATGACTCTGACTGCCTTGCCTTCGCTTCTCGTAATGGTCTTCGGAAGGACCAGGTGCACCTTGGCGCCAATGCCAAGCATGGACCGCATGGCCGCTTCCAGTGCGGCTTCCTTCTTCTGAACGTCGGACACCTTGTCGGAGAACATCTCCGTCGGGAATTCCACGTAGACGTCCAGCGTATCCGTGTTGTTCTTCCGGTCTACTTCGATCTGATAGTTGGGTGCGTAGCCCTGGTTCAGAAGGACGGTCTCGATCTGGCTCGGGAACACGTTCACGCCGCGGATGATCAGCATATCGTCGCTGCGGCCCTTCGGCTTGCTCATGCGGACGTGGGTCCTGCCGCAGGAGCACTTTTCCCTTGTCAGTACGCAGATGTCCCTCGTACGGTATCTTAACAGCGGGAAAGCTTCCTTGTCAAGGCAGGTGAAGACGAGCTCGCCCACGCTGCCCTCCGGAAGCACTTCTTCCGTGTCCGGATCGATCACTTCCGCGTAGAAGTGGTCTTCATTGATGTGCATGCCCTTCTGCTCTTCGCACTCGAAGGCTACGCCGGGGCCGCTGATCTCGGTCAGTCCGTAGATGTCATATGCCTTGATGCCCAGGCTCTTTTCAATGCTTCTCCGCATCTCCTCAGTCCAGGGCTCCGCGCCGAAGATACCGGCCTTCAGCTTGTTGTCTTCAGGCTTGTAACCGCGCTCCGCAAGGCTTTCTCCAAGGTATGCGGCATAGGACGGCGTCGCGCAGAGGATGGTCGCGCCTAAGTCCATCATGAACTGGATCTGGCGCTCGGTATTGCCGGAAGACATGGGAAGCGTTAAACTGCCGACCTTATGTGAACCGCCATGAAGGCCTGCGCCGCCGGTGAACAGGCCGTAGCCGTATGCGACCTGGACGACGTCTTCGTTCGTGCCGCCCACAGCCATGATCGCTCTTGCACAGCACTCTTCCCAAAGATCAACGTCTCCCTGGGTATAGAACGCCACCACGCGTCTCCCGGTCGTGCCGGACGTGGACTGGATCCTTACACAGTTTCCGAGGTCCGTCCCGAGAAGGCCGTAGGGGTATGCGTCCCGGAGGTCGCTCTTTGACAGGAACGGAAGTTTATGGATATCCTCGATCGTTTTAATATCTTCAGGCTTTACGCCCTTCTGGTCCATCAGATTTCTGTAATACGGCACCTTGTCGTACACGTGCCGGACCTGCTTCACAAGCTTTTCGTTCTGAATACGGATGATCTCGTCTCTTGAAGCTGTCTCGATCTCCTGCTGGTAATAATTGCTCATTTTCTGATCTCCTTCATCATGTGGTTTTCCGGCCCTTAATGTACGGGGTCCGAAGCTTTCAGCTTCTCACCTAAAGAAAGAGCGGCACAGGTCAATCTGCGCCGCTCTTTCTTTATGAATCCGCCGGATATTCATAAACTGCATCGCAAATCAACCATCCCTGTGCCGCATGGTAAAGTAGAAGATAAACCAGTACATTTTTGCGCTGCAGTTTAAGCTCTTCATTGGAATTCTCCGGTCGTCTTAAATTTCGCTGTTCACGGATCCGGTCTGCCTCATATAAAGGTATTCCGGTCCGTTTCGCATAGTATATTCTCATCGTCAGGCTTTGTCAAGAAACAGTTTGCCTGATTTTTAAGTAATTATTCAGAAAATTTTATAAATATTGATGAATGCCGCGCAGTTTTCTGCGGGTCAGCCCTTTTCCGGTCCTTTGTACTCCAGGCAGAGCATCGTGAGGTCGTCGAACTGCGGCGCGCCGCCCACGAAGTCACTCACGGCTTTTCTCACGGCCTGCAGGGCTTCTTCAGGAGATGCGCCCGCATGCGCATTCAGTGTTTCGAGCATCCGCTCCGTACCGAACATCTGATTCTCCGCATTGGTCGCTTCGGGCACGCCGTCCGTATAGAGGAACAGCCGGGCGCCGGGCGTGAGCAGGAGCTCGTACTGCTGGTACTTAAGGCCTTCCATGCTGCCGATCACAAAGCCGTGCTTATCCTTATACAGCTCGTAATTTCCGCCCGCCGGTTTAAGCACCGGGTATTCGTGGCCTGCGTTTGCCGCAGTGACCTTTCCCGTGGAAAGCTCCAGGATGCCGAACCATACCGTCACGAACATCTCCTCGCGGTTGTTCGCGCAGATCGCGTTGTTCGCGCCCTCCAGGACCTCCTTCGGCGACCGTCCGACCATCGCAAGGTTCGCGAGTATGATCTTTGTGGCCATCATGAAGAGAGCCGCCGGAACACCCTTTCCGGAAACGTCCGCCATGACCATGCCTAAGTGGTCGTCGTCTATCAGGAAGAAGTCGTAGAAGTCTCCGCCCACCTCCTTGGCCGGCTCCATCATCGCGAAGATGTCGAATTCCACGCGCTCCGGGAACGCCGGGAAGATGTTCGGAAGCATGTCCGCCTGTAAACGGGTCGCCAGTGCGAGCTCCGTGCCGATGCGCTCCTTTTCCGCCGTGATGGTGGTCAGGTGCTCCTCGTATTCCGCAAGGTCCTTCTCCATATCCGCGAAGACCAGGCTGAGGTTTTCGATCTCATCGCCGGTCCGGATATTGAGCCTCGTGAAATGATCCGTGTCCTCCACGCCGTTCTTCCGGTCAGCTACGTACTGCTCCGCCGCACCCGCAATCGCGTTGATGGGCTGCACCAGGTTCTTTTTCATGTGGCGCGTGAGGATCACTCCCAGAAGAACAGTCGCAATGATGATGGCTACGGCGTACTGCAGGATAAAATGCTTAAGCGACCCCGCGATCTCCGAAAGAGTGATGTCTGAAAGAACGAAGCAGTGGACCGTTTTGTCCGAGATCGCGACAGGCATGCCGCTCGTGCACATCCAGCCGTATGCGTCTGTATTGCTGGTGTCGTGAAGCTTCCCTTCGCCGTCCCACGTGATAAACTTGTTGAGTTCTCTTTCTTCGAGTTCTTCCCACTCTCCGGGCAGGAAGCCGTATTCTTCGGAATCATCCGGGTCGCAGATATAGACAAGCGCCTTCGTATCCGGGTCGTAGACCCCGAGGTAGACGTCGTTCACGTCCGAAGAATCCAGGAAAATTTTCAGGATGGCACGGAGCGTCTGATAATCCTCGCGCTCCTCGATCCCGGAGAAGAATTCGTTGTACGACTCTTCTCCCATGGTGTTCCGCTCTTCTTCACTGAGGCTGCGGTACCGGTCCATGACCTCCATGACCAGAGGTTCCACGTCGAGTGCCTTTTCCAGCACGGCGTTCGTGCTTCTTGCGAGGCCGAAGGATTCGCCTATAAACTGGTTCGCCATGGCGTACGCATAGGCTCCGAGACCAATCAGAAGCGCCACCAGTCCGAGGATCGCTGCCCCCATCATTACTGCATGGAAAACCCTGGCCGCCAGCGAATGATGCAGCCGTTCCAGTTCTCCCATCTCCCGGACGGATTTTTCAGGCATATACTGCTTCTCCTTAAATCTGTTTAAATGATACGGTCCGAGACTGCCATAAGGAACCTGCGGACCCCGGGATGGGCGTCCGCGGCGTTTTCCAGGTTGGTGTCCCCAAGGACGACCAGCTTGTTTTTGCCGTGATAGTCGCTCCCGGCCGTCACATACAGGTCATATTTATCCGCGTATCCGAGGAGCTCTTTCTGCATGGGCATGGTAAAGCCGGAGTAGTAAGCCTCCACGCCGCGGATGCCCATCTCGAGAAGATGGCGGAGCCGTTCCTCCATCTCCTCGCCCATATACAGCTCCTCGCCGCTCCCGTACGTTGGATGCGCGAGCACCGGGATGCCGCCGGCAAACAGGATCCCCCGGATGGCGGTCTCCGGGCGGATATATTCCGTGCGGAGCTTCACCTTGTTGATATAGTTCAGGATGGCGTCTTCTTTTGATTTCGTGAACCCGAGCCGGGTCATCAGGTTGCCGAGATGCGGCTTTCCGGGGTTTTCGTTCGCGAGAAGCGCCCTGATCTCCTCCGGAGGAAACTGAAAGCCGTAGGTCTCAGCGAGCAGCTCGATCCTTCTTCTGATCTTGTTCATACGGAGCTCGTGGCCCATCTGCACCACCCCGAGGATCGCGGCAGACGCGGGATCATAACCGTATCCGAGGATATGGTACTTGCCGCCTTCGTCTCTTGTCGAGAATTCCGCGCCGCACAGGAAATGCGGGTCGCCCTCCCTGCGCGCTGAAATGACGGCGCTGCAGCCCCGGATCGCGTCGTGGTCCGTGACCGCAAAAAGATCGAGTCCCGCATCGCGGACCCGTGACAAAATTTCTGACGGGGTGTCCGTCCCGTCAGAAACTGTCGTATGCATATGAAGATCGATATGTTGATAAGCTGATGTGCTCATATTGGGAACCCTGTCAACCTGTGATCTTTTTCTTCATCGTGAGAATGTTCTTGCCGTTCTCATACCGGTAGGCAATATCGTCCATGGACTTCTTGGCCATGAAGATCCCGAGCCCGCCGATCTGTCTGTCTTCCGCGCTCATCGTTACGTCCGGATCCTGCTTTGCAAGCGGATCGTACGGAAAACCCTGGTCTATGAACTGGATCGTCACCGTTACCGGGTCGTCGGAAACCTCCACGCGGACAGTTGCGTTTCCCTGTTCCGGTGCATATGCGTAGTTCGCGATATTGACGAAGATCTCTTCGACGGCTACCTCGATCTGCATCTGCGTCTTTAGCGGGCAGTCTGCTTCCTCCAGGAAAGCAGTCACGAACCCGATCACCTTTGAAAGGTTTTCACCGGTGGCCTCTACATCCAGTTCATTGCTTCGAAAAAGGAGCGAATCCGTCTTTCCGAGAAGCTCCTTAAGCTCTGAAAGCCAGAGCTCGATCTCTGCCTTCCCGTCCGGCGTCTCCAGTCCTTTTCTTCTGATGGACCGGCGGATCATGCGGATCAGGCCGATGATTCTGGCCTTATCCTCGACCTCCCGGATCTTCTTCTCATCCGAAGTCTCAAGGTATGCCGAAAGGACCTTGTGCCAGAACTCCAAGGCCGTCTCAAAATCGAAGCCCTGGAATTTCTTCACATTATTATGATCATACTCGGAGTAGCCGATAAAGGCGTTGTACATGGAAGCAAGCTCCAGGATCGGGTGCCCGACCGCAAGCGTGTCCATGTCGATCAGGAGGACTTCGTCATCCACGAGCTCCACGTTCTTCGTGTGGTAGTCTCCGTGGACCATGTGGTCGTCCTCCGGGATCTCGTTGATCATCCTCATCAGCTTCTCATGCTCTTCCTCTGTAAGATACGGCTTCATGAATTCGCCCCAGGACAGGACTGTGTCCTTGAGCACCGGAAGCTGTCCCTTCGGAACGAGGGTGCCGTGGATCTTCTTTAAGAGATCCACATATTCTTTCACGCACCAGTCCATCTTCTCCGGCTCTTCGGCGAGGATCTTGGAGAACGACTTTGCGTTCAGAAGCTCGAACACGGAGCCGTAGCTGTCGTTCACGCGCACCACGTCGTACGAAATGGCCGTGGGGATACCGAGAACCAGCGCCTTCCGCGCGACCTCGCGCTCGTGCTGGATCTCCTCAAGGGCGTCCGCGTTGTTGTAGACCTTGACTACGTTGTCCTGGTCGATCCTGTAAATGGTGCCGTTCGCGCCGCGGCCGATCTCCTCCGCGCCTTCCACGGAAACGACCCTGTAGGCCTTATCCACCGTCATCATCTGCGTGAAGCCGGTCATATCGAAGATCTCATAGACCTCCGGATTCACGTTGATGATGTGGACGTCCTCGTTCGTCTTCCGAAGCCTCAGGATGACTCTGAGCCCGGCGGATGAGATGTACTCGAGCCCTTCCGCGTCAATGAGCACCGGCTTTCCCGGAGCCTGATCCGCTATCGCGCGGATGGCGGCCTCCGTATCGCCTGCGTTGTTTGAATCAATTCGTCCCGAAAGTATGAGGCTGATCCGATCCCCCTGTACTTCTCCTCTGACTTCTTTCATAAATACTTCCTCTTCGTTCCGGTCACTCGATGGTCAGGATCTCCGTGAATCCCGTTACCTCAAAGATCTCTCTCACAAGGTCGTTTACGCCGGTGACCTTCATGCTTCCCTTGCTGCTCATGGTCTTCTGCGCCATCAGAAGGACGCGGAGACCCGCCGATGAAATATACTCCAGGTCCGTAAGAACGAAGGTCAGCTCCCTGACGTCGTCCAGGCTGCCCTTCAGTTCTTTTTCAAGCTCCGGAGCGGTCATGGTGTCGAGGCGTCCTTCCAGCGTTACCTTCAGGGCATCCCCGTCCTGATCTTTATGTATCGTCAAAACGATGTCCTCCTTCATAAAAACTTCTTATCCTTTTATACCATACAATACATACGATTATCAATATAAAAATACCCGCGTATCCATAAAAATGGGTTTTGCGGGAGCGGGGCAGACCTCTCCGGTGCCGTCCGGTTCCGACACAAGCTGTCATTTCCTCTTTACTTTTTGCCCCTCAGGGTTTATCATGAAGGTTATAGTATGAGCCGGAGCGGGACAGGGAACTTGCAGCTCCGGTAAAAAAGCGATAGGGGAGCTCCTCATGGAACTGAAAAAAGGTCTTCTGGGATTCTACAATTACACTGTGATCCTGACGTACGCCGGTATGCTCGCCGGTTTTTTCGGCATTGTCTGTGCTGCCACGGACAATTCCTTCGGTGCGCTCCTCTGTCTCATGTTTTCCGGCCTTACGGATATGTTTGACGGTGCTGTGGCCGCCACCAAGGAGCGGACGCAGGCTGAAAAAAATTTCGGCATCCAGATCGACTCCTTCAGTGACCTCATCTGCTTCGGCGTCCTGCCGGCCATGATCGTCTTTTCCGTGAATAAATCGGTCACCGTAATGATCATCTGCGGCCTGTACGTCCTTTCCGCTCTTATCCGCCTCTCGTTTTTCAATGTGGATGAGCAGGAGCGCCAGCTCACGAGCTCCGAACAGAGAGAGCTCTACTACGGCATGCCCGTCACTCTTTCCGCGCTATTTATCCCTGTTGTTTTCTCCGCGTTCAGCCTGGTCAAAAGAGGCCTCGATATCGCGCTTATCGTAACCATCATCATGATGGGCACCCTGTTCCTCCTGCCCATCCCGCTGAAAAAACCAAAGATGCCCGGGAAGATCGGCTTTATCGTTGTGGGACTCCTCGCGGTCGTCCTGGTCATGTTAGCACATTCCCGCGTATGATGAAAGCTGACTTTTTCTATTCGAACGCCTTCGGGCGTTCGCTTCTTTCCATTCTTCAGAAAACCGGCGCGTTCCGTCTTTCCGCGCGCTTTCTCCATACAAAGCTGTCCCGCCGGATGATCCCGGGGGTAATAAAAAAGAACCATATCGACATGGCGCCCTATGAAGGCCGGACCTTCGGGAGCTATGCCGATTTTTTCGTGCGCTCGTATAAACATGCGCTCCCGGAAACGTCTCCCGATGAGTTCATTGCGCCGTGCGACAGCCTGCTCACCGTTTACCCGGTCACGGAGGGCCTTGAACTTCCCATGAAGGGCTCTCTCTACCGGCTTACCGACGTTATACCGGACGAAGCGCTCGCCCGCACGTTTCACAGCGGCCTGTGCCTCGTTTTCCGGCTTGAGGCATCGGATTACCACCATTTCATCTGGTTCGACAGCGGTACTCTGGAGGGGACCCACTTCATCGAAGGACAGCTCCACAGCGTGCAGCCCATCGCCTGTGCCCACTATCCGGTCTACAGGCTGAACCGGCGGTGGTGGAGCGTGCTCCGGACTGAAACGTTCGGGACGGCGGTCCAGGCGGAGATCGGTGCGATGATGGTGGGCGGCGTCTCCTTTGAGAAGACGGAAGGCGCGTTCACCCGCGGAGAAGAAATGGGCCGCTTCGAGCTGGCCGGCTCCACCATCCTCGTGTTCCTTAACGGGGAGGTCCGGGAAAGGCTCGAGTTATATGAAAAATACAGGGACGCCCGGGACGGCGTCTCGGAAGTGAAGGTCCAAATGGGCGAAGCCCTCGGCATACTGAAATAAGGGAGGTTTAAGCTTATGCAGGAGCTGAAGAAGCAGTACCATATCCGCTGCGCGGAAGGCGACGTGGGCCGGTACGTGATCCTGCCCGGAGACCCGGGCCGGTGTGAGGCTATAGCCGCGCTGTTTGACGATGCCGTACGCATCGGACAGAACCGCGAATACAACGTTTTTACCGGGTATCTCCTCGGGGAGAAGGTCTCGGTCTGCTCTACGGGGATCGGCGGGCCGTCCGCGGCAATAGCCGTGGAGGAGCTTCACGCCATCGGCGCGGATACGTTCATCCGGACGGGCACCTGCGGGGGGATCGACCTTCCGGTGCGCTCAGGGGACATTGTGGTCGCGACCGGCGCGGTCCGCTTTGAGCACACGTCCATGGAATACGCGCCCATCGAATACCCGGCCGTCGCGAACCTCGACGTGACCATCGCGCTCCGGGACGCTTCGCTTGCGCTTGGAAAGACCACCCACGTGGGCGTGGTCCAGTGCAAGGACTCTTTCTACGGACAGCATGACCCCGCCCGCATGCCGGTCTCCTATGAGCTTCTCGCGAAGTGGGAAGCCTGGAAGCGCCTTCACGTGCTGGCGTCCGAGATGGAATCAGCTGCCATTTTCGTAGTGGCTGACGCGCTCCGCTGCCGTGCGGGCTCCTGCTTCCACGTTGTCTGGAACCAGGAACGCGAAGCCGCGGGCCTGGACCAGGAAATGAGTGAGGATACGTCCGCATCAGTCCGCGTGGCCGTTGAAGGCCTGAAGCTGCTGATCGCCCGGGACAGGGGCCTGCAACATCTGTAATAAAGGAAGATTTCTGCCATGGAACAAAATGACTTTTTCCGTCTTGCCGCTCCCCGGAAAAAGGGGATCCTTTCCCTGATCTTCAGCCGCTTTTTTGTGTTCGCCCTCTTGATCGCGCTGCAGGTCTTTCTGATCGTCTACTTTTACATATGGCTGGACCAGTACCTTTCCTGGTTCCGCATTGCCCTGACCCTGTTCACGTTCATCATGATCGTCTACCTGTTCAACAGCAGCATGGACGCGTCGGGCAAGCTTTCGTGGATGCTGTTCATTGCCGTGCTGCCCATCCCGGGCGCCGCCATGCTCTGGTTCACCCAGAGAAACTACGTGCACAGAAACTTAAAGAAGCGCGTGAACGCGCTGATCAATGAGACGTGGAAATCGCTTCCGAAGCGGCAGGCGGTGCTCGACGAACTCCACAAGGACAACTCCTGTACGGACGACCTGTGCAGGTACCTGAATTTAAGCGGGTGCTTTCCGGTGTACGACCGGACGGAAACCGTTTACTTCCCGAGCGGTGAAGCCAAATTCGAGGCGATGCTCGCGGAGCTTGAGAAAGCCGAGCAGTACATTTTCCTCGAATACTTCATCATAGAGGAAGGGTACATGTGGGGCGAGATCCTGAAGATCCTGATCGAAAAGGCACAGGCCGGCCTGGACGTGCGCGTCATGTACGACGGCATGAACGAGATGTCCACTCTTCCTTCGTATTACTGGAAGCTTCTTGAAAACGAGGGGATCAAGGCCAAGCCGTTCGCCCCCATCACCCCGATCGTGTCCTCGCATTACAACTACCGCGACCACAGGAAGATCCTCGTCATCGACGGAAAGACGGGCTTCAGCGGCGGCGTGAACCTTGCGGACGAATACATTAATAAAAAGAAGCGCTTCGGACACTGGAAGGACGTGGCCGTCATGCTGAAGGGCGACGCGGTCCTCACCTTCACGCTCCTCTTTCTCCAGATGTGGAACGTTTCGGAGAGGGAAGCGGTCTTCGACCCGTACCTCAGAGAATCCTTCGATCCGCCCGCGCATCCGTCAGGCTACGTGATGCCCTACGGGGACAGCCCGATGGACGGCGACAAGGTGGGCGAGATGGTCTACATCGACATCCTGAACCGCGCGCACCATTACGTGCACATCATGACGCCGTACCTGATCCTGGACGGGGAGCTGGAGGCGGCGCTCAAGTTCGCGGCGCAGAGAGACATCGATATCAAGATCATCCTGCCGGGCATCCCGGACAAGAAAGCCGCTTACGCTCTCGCGAAGTCGCACTATAAATCACTCTTAAACGCCGGAGTGAAGATCTACGAATACACGCCCGGCTTCGTTCACGCAAAGCTCTTTACGAGCGACGACGTGAAAGGCGTCACCGGCACCATCAACCTGGACTACCGGAGTCTCTACCATCATTTTGAATGCGCGGTCTACCTCTACAAGGCCGACTGCATCAAAGACATGGAGGCAGATTTCCAGGAGACGCTCGCAAAGTGCCGCGAGGTCACCCTTGAGACCGTAAAAAACGAAAAGCTTTCGTATAAGATCGCGGGGACGCTCCTCCGCTTCATCGCGCCGCTAATGTAATATCCCGGAGGTATTTTCCATGATCGATAATTTAAAAAACATCACGATCCTTCACTCCAACGACTTTCACGGCGATTTTCTGCCGAAGATCGAAAACGGCAGGGAAACCGGCGGCCTCGCGCGGCTTTCCGGCTACGTCAGCAAGGTCCGTTCGGAAAATGAAAACGTGATCTATGCGCTGGCAGGCGACATGTTCCGCGGGTCCATCATCGACTCCGAATACCAGGGCCTGTCCACCATCGACCTCATGAACAATCTCCGTCCCGACGTCGCGACGGTGGGCAACCATGAGGTGGACTACGGCTTCGCGCATCTTCTCTTCCTGGAAAAGTGCGCCAAGTTCCCCATCGTAAACGCGAACCTGTTCATCACGATGAACAATTCCCGCGTCTTCACTCCCTACATCAACCTTGAGGTGGGCGGCATGAAGGTCATGTTCATAGGGATCCTGACGGACGAGGTCCTGGCGTCCACGAAGAGCGAAAAGATCATCGGCACGTTCATCGATCTGGAATCCGCAGCCAAGGAGGTCGGCATCATCTGCGACAATTACCGCACCACGGCCACGGACCTGACAGTACTGCTCACTCACATCGGCTATGAAAACGACGTGAAGCTCGCGGGACTGCTGGATCCGGACTGGGGAGTAGACCTGATCATCGGCGGACACTCGCACACGTTCATGGAAACACCGACCGTGGTCAACGGTGTTCCGATCGTGCAGGCCGGTATGGGGTCGGGCGTGATCGGGCGGCTGGACATTCTGTACAACACCGGACCCGGCATGATCTCGGACATCAAATGGGAATGCGTCCCGATCAACGAGGACACCGCGCCTGTCGATGAGGTCATGGCGGATCTCATCGACAGCTACCGCACGGAGACCGACACCAAATACAAGCGGGTAGTCACCCGCTGGGCCCGGACGCTCACGCATCCCTCCCGCGAGCAGGAAACTGAAATGGGGAACCTCTACGCGGACGTCATGGTGGACGACGCGAGCTACGACATCATGCTGTTCGGTTCGGGCAGCATCCGGAAAAAGGAGCTCGGCCCGGTCATCGAATACCAGGACATGCTGGAGAACACTCCTTTCGACGACGTCATCTACATGGTAGAAGTCACGGGCGCCCAGTGGCGGAGGATCGTGCAGCACCTCATGCGCGACGACGCCTGGGTCGGCGAGACCGAATTCTACCAGGTCTCCCGCGGCGTGAAGATCGTCTACAGGAAATCCACCCACACCATCGAAGAACTGTCCTTCCGGGGCGAGCCCGTGACGGACGATATGCGCTTAAAGCTCGGGATCCAGGCGTACCACTACAACAACTTTGACGCATTCTTCGGCGTCCCGCTCGAAGAGGTGAAGAAAAACCGCCGGCCCCGCGTGACCGCCACTTCTCAGAACAACATCATCGAAGAATACTTCAGTACGAACAGCGGGCTGGACGCGAAGGTCGAAGGCCGGATCACCGTGCTGGAATAAGCCGGAGGCCCTGCTCTTCCCGCTTCTTTCACTTGCATTTACAAGCCGGAATGAGTATGATGGGAGTAGGAAACGGATCCGTACAGAAGGACGGATAATACATATAGGGAGGTTCACTTATGACACGTTTGGGATATCATCATACGGCGCTCCGCGTACGGGATCTGGACGTATCGATCGCGTTCTATGAGGCGCTGGGCTGCAGACTTATAAGGATCTGGGGCGAGCCGCATGCCAGAAACTGCATGATGGACGTCGGCGGCAACAATATCCTGGAGATCTTCTCGGGCGGGAAGGAAGACCCGCAGTGTTACCCTAAATTCGAGCACATCGCATTCAGGACCGAGGATACGGACGGAGATTTCGCGGCAGCCCTTACGGCAGGTGCGCGTCCGAAGAATGAGCCGGCGGACGTGAACATCGGCGGAAACTATCCGGTCAGGATCGCCTTCGTGTACGGTCCGGACGATGAAGTCATAGAATTTTTTAAGGAATATTAATATCGAAGACACGGGACATCTGAGATGCTGCCCCCAGGCAGGACACTGAACTGGGGCAGCATTTCTCTTTTTCCGGGACTTCCTGAAAGGATGTGATCTTTATGAAAAACCGTGTTTGTACTGCTCTCGGGATCGAATACCCGGTCGTACAGGGGGCGATGGCCTGGACGTCCATGGCGCCTTTGGTCGCAGCCGTATCTGCCGCGGGGGGCTTAGGTGTTTTAGGCTGCGGCTTCATGCCGGGGCCCGTCATCGAAGGCCAGATCGCGGCCATCCGCAGCATGACGGACAAGCCCTTCGCCTGCAATATCTTCCTGGATCCGGGCGACCAGCTCGAGATCAACTGCTCCACTCTTGAAAAAGTCCCGGTTCCGGCGGTCTATCTGGACACGCTGAACCTGCTGGACTATGACATGGCGGCGCGCATCTACGACCGGATGAAGGCGACCGGCGCGAAGGTAGTGGCAAAGGTCAACTGCCTTCAGGACGGCCTCGTTGCGGAAAAGGCCGGCGCGGACGTCATCATCGCTAAGGGCGTGGAAGGCGGCGGTCATAAGGCCCGCATTTCCGGCCGTGTGCTGCTTGCGGAGCTTGTTGAAAGCATTACGTCAGTCCCGATTCTCGCATCCGGCGGCATCTATACGCCGCGGCAGGTGGCAGGCGTGTTTGTGGCCGGCGCTGAAGGCTTTGAGATGGGCACTGCATTCATGACAAGTGAAGAATGTCCGATCCATCCGAACGTGAAGGCGAAGGTGATCTCGGCAATAGACGACGATATCGTCTCCTGCGGCGAATCCACCGGCGAGCCCAGCTGGCAGGTCAGAAACGCACTGGCTGAAAGGATGCTGAAGATCGAGGCGGACTACCCGAAGGCGGAAGCGGCGAAGCTCATCATGCAGGTGTCCGCGGGGTCTCTTGCGAAGGCGTCCCGGGACGGTGAAGTCGAAAACGAAGGCGCCGTCCTCTCCGGGCAGGTCTGCGGCCTCATTACCTGTGTGAAAACGTGCCGCGAGCTCATCGCAGGCCTCTGTGCGGACGCGGAAGCGATCCTTCAGATGCCGCACAGCATGGGACTGTAGAAAGGAGCGCGTATGCCGGTACCTGTAACAGAAGAAGAGAGATCGTCGCCGCTATTTAAATACTTTGAGCGGGAGATCGCGCCGGTCCCCGAAGAGACCGCGGCAAAGATCCTCCGGGGGGATTTCCCCGAAGGAGGCGGCCTGCATCCGTCGGAGATCAACCGGCTGTTAGACGAAGGATACCTGCCCGGCGAATCCGGCATCTGGGTCCTCGAAGACGGGGGCTTAATGATCGCGAACCTCACAGACATGCCCTGCGTAACGCCGGAGATGTTCGACTGGTGGTTCGCGTGGCACGGCCTTGATTCCCTGCGCTACAAGATCTGGGACCGCGACGAACACTACTACGTCCAGTCGCAGAACGTCGCGCAGAACCTTGACGAAACGCTTACCATGAAAGAGCGCTACCGGAACACGACTCACGCGATCAAAGAGGCTCTTTTACCGGACCAGCCGCCCGTGGACGTCCGGCTGACCTTCCTTCCGCCGGAAAAGATCGGCTTCAGTCCCGAAAAGCTCCGGGACTTCGGAGGGACCATCGTCTGCACCGGAGGCATGTCCATCATGTGCCATTTCCTCCGCCCGACCGCGAACGGTTCCGAGCTCAGAACGCGCTTCTGGTTCGGGTATTCCGCAGTGGACGGAAAGGTGGAAAAGCTTCAGGGCTTCCCGCCGGGGAACGTCCGCATGGGGACTGCCATGCTGCTCCATAATATCAAGGAATTTACACATCTCGCGAAGATCCTGCCGGAGGTATATGCGGAATTTAAGGACGATTTCCGCGTTCCGCCGTTCCATGATCCCCGCGAAGAAGGAGGCAATACATGATCGGAACGAATCACAGGATCGAATTCGATCCTGAAAAATGCGTGGGCTGCCAGATGTGCTACAAAGCCTGCTTTGTGGACGTCATTCGCTGGGACGAAGCGGCAAGGCGCCCCATCTTCAAATATGTGGAAGACTGTGAGCACTGTTTCTGCTGTATGAGTGTCTGCAGACGCGACGCCATCCGCGTGATCCCGGATCACGAAAGCGAGCACCTTCTGCAGCACTTTGACAGGTACAGGTAAGGAGGCGGGCGATGGAGATCAAAAAGAATGTGTTATCCTGCGACGTACTGATCGCGGGCGGCGGCGTGGGCGGCCTCACCTGCGCCATCGAACTCAAGGAACAGAACCCGGCGCTCGACGTCATGATCATTGAAAAGCAGTTCGCGGGCTTCGGCGGAAAGGCCAACAAGGGCGGCGGCGTCCTTCAGTATTTCCAGCTCGACAAGATCACGCCTCTCGACTTTCTCAGATTCCACGTGAATGAGATCGGCTGCTTCTTAGGCGATCAGAACGTGATGCTGAAATACGTGGAGATGAACCACGGGATGCTGGACAAGCTGTCTTCGTGGGGTGTTTCGGTACCGAAGAACCCGGACGGCTCGTATAACGTCATGCCCACCGGCCCCTTTACCGCGATGATCCGCGTGGAGCTGGACATCACGCTCCGGATGCGGCAGCGCTGTGAGAAGCTGGGCGTCCGGATCCTAGATAAGACCGCGCTTTCCGGCTTCTACGTAAAGGACGGCAGGATCCGCGGCGCAAGCGCCTACAGCATTTTAGACGACGGGAATTTCTACACCATTTCCGCGAAAAAGGCCGTCCTTGCGACCGGCTCCCAGAACTACCGCTTCGGCTCCATGTGGGGCAGCGGCCGCGGCGACGGCATCGCGATCGCCTACCGTGCCGGCGCGGAGATGCGGAACGCCGAATTCGGCAACTTCTCCCAGCTGGTCCGCTACAAGAGTCACCACGAGGTCGTCTTCGGCGAAAACAACATGTACAACGCAAAGGGCGAATTCATCACGAAAAACTTCACGGACCACCGGCAGACGGACATCCCGAGCACGGCCATCCGCGAATGGTACGTCCAGATGATGGCTGGCAACGGTCCCGTCCACCTGGAGTTCGGCCCGCCTCCCGGAGGCGCGGCGCCTGAAAAGAAGGATCCGCCTGACCTTTCCAAAATGTCCTACGGGGATAAGTTCCGAACGCTCAACTGGATGGATTCCCAGAGCGTGGATACGGATTTTGAAGTCGTGCCGTCGCTCATCGGCGAACAGTCGTGTATCAGGACGGACGGCAATATGCGGACGACCGTCGAGGGTCTTTATGCCATCGGCGACTGCAGCTACTGCGGCTCAGGCGCACCCGGGGCGGTTCCGGCGCCTCCCGGAAGAAACAGGGGCTCCGGCATCCTGAATGCAGTCTTTGCGGGAATCGTGGCGGCAGACGACCTTGCAGCCGCAGAATATCGGGATCCCGAACCCATTGCCGAAACTGAGATCAACGAATCCCTTGATTACACCTACGCCCCGCTTTTCCGCGACGAAGGCTATGACCCGAAGGAGGTCATCCGCCTCGTCCAGGAGGCCATGGCGCCCAGCGAATATTCGGTCTACATGCGGGAGGACCGCATGGACGAAGCGATGAAATTCGTGGACAAAGCCGCTGCCATGGTGGACGACCTGAAGGCCTCGGACATGCACGGCGTGCTGTCCTGCCACGAAGCGGAATACATCCTCCTCTCCGCGCAGATGCACTACTTTGCATCCCGCATGCGGAAGGAGTCCCGCGGCTGGTTCCTCCGGGAGGATTATCCGGAAACGGACAACAAGAACTGGCTCAAGTGGATCATCGTGAAGAACGTAAACGGGCAGATGACGGCGGAAACGGAAGACGTTCCCATCGAAAGCTATCCGGTAAAGCTTCCGGAGTGAGTACGTAAGCAGTTTATCAAATCATATACGGGAGGACGGTCAAATGGCAAAAAAAGGCAAGCGTGGTTCGCGTGACCTGACACAGGGCAACATCGCGCAGGAGCTGATCCTGTTTTCGCTGCCGATCTTTGCGGGACAGATCTTTCAGAATCTCTATAACAGCGTGGACGCCATAGTGGTCGGGAGGGCCATCGGCACGACGGCCCTCGCTGCGGTTTCTTCAAGCGCGGATATATCCATGCTCCTGACAGGTTTTTTTGTGGGCTTTTCAACGGGTGGCGGCGTACTTGTTTCCCGCTATTTCGGCGCAAAGGAACCGAAGAACCTTGAGAAGGCGCTGCATACGCTGGTGTCCTTCGGCGTCATCATCGGCCTCACCATGGCTGTCCTCGGGATCATCCTCTCCCCGGCGCTCTTACGGCTCGTCAAATGTCCCGACGACGTCTTCCCGGAAGCCCTGGCATACCTCCGGGTCTACCTTGTGGGCGTCCTGTTTACGTCCATCTACAACGTCGGCTCCCGGATCCTGCAGGCAGTGGGCGACTCGAAACGGCCGTTCTACTACCTGGTCATCGCGAGCGTTACGAACATCGTGATGGACGTGCTGTTCGTCCTGGTCCTAAAGCTCGGTGTGATAGGCGCGGCGCTCGCGACCATCATCTCGCAGAGCCTGAGCGTGGTGCTCGTCTATACGCGGATGCTCCGGACGGACGACGTTTACCATCTGCGGCCGAAAAAACTGCTGCAGATGGACGGACACATGCTCCGGGAGATCGCGATGCTCGGGTTCCCTGCGGCCATCCAGGCCAGCCTGATCTCCATCTCCAACCTGTTCGTGCAGCGCTACGTGAACTCGTTCGGCTCGTCCGCAATGGCGGGGATCGGCGCTGCAAAGAAGATCGACCGCTTCGTTGGCATGATCGCGCAGAGCCTGGGACTCGCCACCACTACCTTCGTCTCCCAGAATGTAGGCGCGAAAAAATACGACCGCGCTTTTCACGGCATCCGTACCGCGCTCGTGATCTGCGGGGTCTATCTCCTGACCGTCGGAACCGCCGTGTTCGTACTCGCGGAGTTCTTCGTCAACATCTTTATCTCGGAAGAGGCGGCGGTCGCCTTCGGCGTCGATATGGTGCACTGGATGCTGCCGTTCTATTTCTTCCAGGTGCTGAACAGCATCTTCGCGAACGCGGTGCGCGGCTTCGGCAAGTCCATGGTAGTCATGGTCTGCTCCGTGGCCGGCATGATCGGCTGCCGCCAGCTCTTCCTGATCATAGCAATGAAGCTGAACTATTCCGTCACGAACGTTTACATCGCGTTCCCGTTCGGCTGGGCCTGCGCGGCACTCCTGGTCATGGTCTATTACTTTGTAAAGATCCGGCCGAAGTACTCGGCCGAGCTTAAAAAGGACGATTGAAAATGATATCCGGGACGGCAGTTGTGTAACCTCCCGGGAGGTGCTATAATGGACTCAGAACGATACGGCCGGTGAGATCCCGCATGCGAGGGGCCGGCGCCTGATCATGTTTCCTGATCAACACGAAAATTATTATATGAGGAGGTTTTCTTATGCTTACAGCAAAAGAAAATATGCGCGAGGCGATCCTGAACAGGAACCCGGAGCGCTACGTAAACCAGTATGAAGGGCTCGCGCTGCTCATGCATCCCGCGGGATTCCGCGGAGACAGGCCCGTTCTGGGCGGCCCTCCCGTTGTAAACGCATGGGGCGTCACGAACGTCTGGCCGGCAGGCACGCCCGGTGCGTTCCCTGTACATACGCCCGATAAGATCGTCGTGAAGGACATCGAACACTGGCAGGACTACGTCCACGCGCCGGACACCACGGTCTCCCAGGAGGAGTGGGACCGCGCGAAGGAAATGTGGGATGCCGTGGACGGCACGAAGGCCTTCAAGACCGCCATGATCGCACCCGGCATCTTCGAACAGACGCATCACCTCTGCGAGATCTCGAACGCCCTCGTCTACTACATGGAGTACGAGGACGAAATGCACGACCTCGTCAAATACCTGACGGAATTCGAGCTTCGCATGGCTGAGGGCATCTGCGAGCATCTCCATCCCGAAGCACTCTTCCACCACGATGACTGGGGCTCTGAGACCAACTCCTTCTTCCGTCCTTCCATGTTTGAAGATTTCTTCCTGGACGCATACAAGGAGATCTACGGCTACTACCATGACCACGGCGTGGAATTCGTGATCCACCATTCCGATTCGTACTGCGCAAACCTCGTGCCGGATATGATCGAGATGGGCATCAACGTCTGGCAGGGCTGCATGCACTCGAATGACGTGCCGGCGCTTGTGAAGAAGTACGGCGACAAGATCACCTTCATGGGAGAGATCGACAACAAGTTCGTGGACTTTGACGGGTGGACCCCGGAGGACTGCGAACGGGCGGCACTGAACGCGATCGAAAGCGTGGGAACGATGAAGGGCTTCATCCCCTGCATCACCCAGGGCGGTCCGGGCTCCGTTTACAAGGGAACCTACGCAGCCATCTCCGACGCGATCGACAGATACAACCTGGCACACTTCGGCGGCACGAAGGAAGAACTGGATGCCGGCCGTCTCCCGATGCGGATCATGTTCTGATCCCGGGAAGAACAGAAAGGATCATCGGAATCATGAAAGAAGTTTTTGTAGAAGGACGGACCCTTCCGGAAGCATATCACAAGGCGCTCCTCGCGCTTGAGGACGCGCCGGTCATCCCCTGCCCGGATTACAATACGGAACAGAAGGAAGTCAGCATGACCTATGTGGTCAATGAGCCCATGGCGGAGCCTATGATCTCGCGCCTCTTCTTCGGCGACCCCAGAAGCCTTGAGCAGTACAGGCAGGAAATGCTGGACGGCATCATGGATTTTGAGATCGAGCGGGGCAACTGGGTCTACACGTACCATTCGCGGTACGCGGACCAGCTTCCGTTCGTGATCAGCGAGCTTCAGAGGAACCCCTGGTCGCGCCGCGCGGTGATGGACATCCGGACACCGGAGGACATCGGCAGCGACGACCCCGCCTGCTGGCAGCACGCGCAGTATTTCGTCCGGAACGGCGCCCTGCACTGTAAGATCCTCTTCCGCAGTAACGACGCCTGCAAGGCTTCCTTCATGAACGCCTTCGCCCTCATTCTCCTTCAGAAGAAAGTCGCCGATGCCCTCGGCCTCCCCATGGGGACCTACACGCACCGCGCGAACAGCTTCCACTGCTATGCCCGCGATTTCAGCCTGCTCGATGCCTACATCGAAAGGATCCGGAGCGGCGAAGACCTGGAATACGACTATGACGGAGACTGGGACGAACTCATGGAAGAACAGCGTCCTGCCATCGCGGAAATGGTCCGCGAGCAGCGCGAAAAAGGATAAGGAGAACCCAATGACTGAACACGAACACGAACACGAGCACGAACTCGAACATGAGCATGAGCACCATCATGACCACGATCATGAGCATCATCATGACCATGACCATGAGCACCATCATGACCACGAACACCATCATCACGACCATGACCACGCCGGCGCGGACACGCTGACCGCGGTCCTCGGCTACATGCTCGACCACAATATCCACCACTGCGAGGAGCTCAAGGGGATCTCCGAAAAGCTCGCCGCGGAAGGAAAAGCGGAAGCCGCGGAAACACTCCTTGAAGGCACACGGTTCTTTGATGAGGCGAACGAAAAGCTCGCCGCAGCGCTTCAGCTTCTTAAGGACTGATCACAGAAAAGGAAGGAGCTTTGCATGTGCTTATCAAACGTCTTTCTTGTATCTGACGACAGCGAGGAGCTTGTCTGCGAATACGCAAGCAGCGTGGACGTTTCCGGCAATGAGATCCGCCTGACCGACGTGATCGGGCAGGAGATCACCGTTACCGGCACCATCCTCTCCGTCGACCTCATCAGAAACCAGATCAAAGTCAAGGCAGGCTGATCTTCAGCCTCATTTAAGGCGGGCTTCCATGCCCGCCTTCTCTGTCAGGAAAGGAACCTTACGCCGATGGATCGCGAACGACTTGTTACATCCTTTGCACAGCTGAATACGAAAGCGGTCCTGGACTGTACGGACGCCCTTCTCGCGTCCGGCGTGCCCGAAGAGGAACTCCTTCAGCTTCTGCAGCGCGGAATGACTCTTGTAAACAACAGCTGCGCCGCCGGGGAATACTTTATTGCAGACCTCATCATGGCGAACCATATTTTTACAGAGGCGATCGACCGGATCACGCGCGGCCGCGCCGGAGAGACCGGGGAGATCGGGCGCGTGCTCATAGGCACCGTTCAGGGCGATATCCACGACATCGGGAAGAACCTGATCGGGCTGCTCCTTCGGAACAGCAATTTCGGCGTGATCGACCTGGGCTCGAGCGTCCCTCCCGAACGCTTCTGCTCTTCCGTCCTGACGTACGCACCGGACCTCCTGATCGTCTCCGGCACCCTTTCCGGCAGCGAGATCATGATGGCCCGGACCATCGAGGTGCTGGAGGACGCCGGCATCCGCAACACCATCCGCATCATCCTGGGCGGCAGCTGCATCAACGAACGGCAGGCGCTTATGATCGGCGCCGACGCCTACTCTCACGATCTTTTAGACTGCGTCCGCCTGGCGCGGCGCTTCGTCCTCCCGGAGGAATGACCATGGACAGCTCTTTTGTTTACCAGACCATCGCGAACGACCTCCGGAACGACATATCTCTCGGAAAATACGGTCCGGACGAGATGATCCCTTCGGAGAACACCCTGGCCGCAAAGTATAAGACCAGCCGGGTGACCGTCCGGAAGGCCCTTCTCATCCTGGAAAATGAAGGCCTGATCCGCCCGCAGCACGGGAAGGGCTACTTCGTCCTATCCCCGGAATACAGCCGCTTTCAGTTCGACTTCATCGACAAGCCCGAGGAAGGCGGAATGCGGTATCTCGAGATCAACGTGATGCCTGCAGGAAAAGATCTCGCAGAACGCCTCCGCACGCGGGAAGACACCATGCTCATCGTGATCCGCCGCCTGCTGTCAGAGGACGGCCTGCCGTCGGCCTACGATGAAAAATATTTCCTGTACGTGAAGGGCGAGCCGCTCATCGAACGCGAGATCCACTTTGCGGAATTCCCGGACGTCTTTGCCGACACGTACGTCCCCAGAAAGCTCTGGACCGGCATGGAGATCTCCGTCGGTCCCGCGCCGGAGCGGGCCGTGTCTGCACTCGGATGTACGCCGGACGAAAAACTCCTCGTGGTCACGCGGACTGTGTACACGGATGAGGATACTCCGGTGGGCTTCGGACAGCGATGGTTCGCGCCTCATGCGGGAGTGATCAGGGCGTATGCATAGGACGTTTTTAAATACCCACGATTTCTTTTTAATTAAGTACAAAACCGATACTCTCTATTGACTATGGAGTTGCTTTTTTGTTATATTACATATAGTGTATACAAGTAGAGAATAACTTGTATATACAAGTTATTCTGAAGCTGAAGAAAAGAGAAAGGAACTGCCTTGTTATGACACATACGATCGCGGTCGCCGGCAAAGGCGGAACGGGAAAAACAACACTGAGCGGCTTCCTGATCGACGCGCTTGTGCGTAAAAACAACGGGCTCGTCCTTGCGGTGGACGCCGATGCTAACTCGAACCTCAACGAAGTGTTGGGCATCGAAATCGAGGAGACGCTCGGAGAGATCCGCGAGGATATCGCGGAGTCCGGCATTTCCGCGGATCCGAAGGTCCCCAAGGGCTGGAGCAAGCAGGACTACATGGATTTCCGCTTCAACAACGCGATCTCGGAGCAGGACGGCTTCGACATGCTTGTGATGGGCAGGACCCAGGGCAAGGGCTGCTACTGCTTCGTAAACGGCCTCCTGCAGGCGGAGATCGCGAAATTCGCGAACAACTACCGGTACATCGTGGTAGACAATGAAGCCGGCATGGAGCACATCAGCCGCGGCATCCTGCCGAAGATCGATACCCTGCTGCTGGTCTCCGACTGTTCGAGACGCGGCATCCAGGCGGTCGGGCGGATCGCGCAGCTTGCCAAAGAGCTCGGCCTCACGCCGAAGACCGTGGGGCTCATCGTGAACAGGGCGCCCGGCGGGCAATTGAACGAGGGCATCCGCGAAGAGATCGGCCTTCAGGGCCTGAATTTACTCGGTGTGGTCCCCCACGATGACCTGATATACGAATACGACGGCGAAGGAAAGCCCACCGTGACCATCCCCGCGTCCTCGCCGGTACGGAAAGCGTTTGATGAAATCGTAAGCAAACTGGATTTCAGTTGAAAATAGATGAGAGGAGTGTCGTCAGACTATGGATGTTAATTACTTCACCACAGTTGAACGCATGGAGGAGGTCTCGAACCGGCTCCTGGAAACAGCGAAGCAGATCGGGATCGATACCTGGGAAGACAGGAAAAAGAACCAGACCCCTTCATGCATGTTCGGCGAAGGCGGCGTCTGCTGCAGGATCTGCTCTATGGGCCCCTGCCGCATTACGCCCAAAGCCCCCAAGGGGATCTGCGGTGCAACCGCGGACACCATTGCCGGCAGGAACTACCTCCGCATGGTAGCAGCCGGAGCAGCTACCCATTCAGACCACGGCCGGGAGATCTGCCGCGTGCTTTACAACGCGGACCCCAACGGCAGCTACAAGATCACGGACGTGGCCAAGCTTGAAAAGATCGCCCATGAATGGGGGATCGAAACAGAAGGCCGTGATATCTACGAGGTCGCGCGCGAAGTCGCGTACACGGGCCTCATGGAATACGGCAAGCCGTTCGGCAAGCTCAATTTCCTTGAGCGCGCGAACGACGAACGGAAGAAAGTCTGGGCAGAACAGGACGTGGAGCCCGGCGCCGTTGACAAGGAAGTCGTAAAGGCCATGCACATGACGCATATGGGCAACACGGCGGACGCGGAAGCGCTGGTGCACCAGGGTCTTCGTACCGGCATGAGCGACGGCTGGGGCGGCTCCATGATGGGCACGGAATTCTCCGACGTCCTCTTCGGCACGCCCATGCCCAGGGACACGGAAGCCTTCTTCGGCGTTCTTGACAAGGAAATGGTCAACATCATCGTCCACGGCCACGACCCGGCCATGTCGGAGATGATCGTACAGGCCACCGAAGACAGGGACCTTCAGGAATACGCCCGCTCCGTTGGCGCCAAAGGCATCAACGTCTGCGGCCTCTGCTGCACCGCCAATGAAGTGGCCATGCGCCACGGCGTGAAGATGGTGGGCAACTTCCTCCAGCAGGAGAAAGCGCTTCTCACCGGCGTCATTGAAATGATGGTGGTTGACGTGCAGTGCATCTTCCCTGCGCTCGGGCCCTTAAGCGAATGCTTCCATACGCACTTTATCACCACCTCTCCCATCGCCCGCATTCCGGGCTCCCGCTACGTCCCGTTCAATACGGCTGAAGCGCGTGAGCAGGGCCGGACGCTCGTGAGAGAAGCGATCGACAACTTCAAGAACCGTGACGAAACCAAGATCTACGTTCCGGAGGACAAGCAGCAGGCCAACGTCGGCTACTCCTGCGAGGCCATCCGCAAGTGTCTGGACGGCGTGACGAACAGCCACCTCGATGAACGCGACACGTACAAGCCGCTCATCGACTGCATCAAGGCCGGCGTCATCCGCGGCGCGGTCGCCATGGTAGGCTGCAACAACCCGAAGGTCCGCCCGGACTACGCGCACATCGAGATCATGAAGAAGCTCCTGAAGAACGATATCATCATCGTCGTGTCAGGCTGCTCCGCCCAGGCCGCCGCGAAATACGGCCTCATGGACAAGCGCGCGAAGGACTACTGCGGCGCGGGCTTAAAGCGTGTCTGCGAACTCGTAGGCATCCCGCCGGTGCTCCACATGGGCTCGTGCGTCGATATCAGCCGCATGATGCTTCTTGCGACCGGCATCGCGAAGGACTGGGGAATCGACGTCCCGCAGGTCCCGGTCGTGGGCTGCGCTCCCGAGTGGATGAGTGAGAAGGCCGTCTCGATCGCGAACTACGTGGTCACCACAGGCATCGACACGTACCTCGGCGTCTCCCCGCAGGTCTCCGGCTCCGCCCAGATGATGGAGCTCATCACGGAAGGCACCCGGAAGATGGTTGGCGGCGGATTTATCATCAACACCAACCACGAAGAGCTTGTGGACGCCATGATCGATGGCATTGAGAAGAAACGTGCCGCCCTTGGTATTTAAGGAGGCCGTATGAAAATAGCTGTGACCGGCAAAGGCGGCGTAGGCAAGACGACCTTTGCCGCGGTCCTCGCAAGACTTTACGCTTCCGAAGGAAGGACCGTCCTTACGGCGGATGTGGACCCGGACTCGAATCTCGGACTGGCCCTCGGGTTTACCCCTGAGGAGCTTTCAGAGATCGTCCCCGTCTCCAAAATGCGCGAACTGATCGCAGAGCGTACGGGCGCGTCGGCAGACGGCCTCGGGAAGTTCTTCAGGATCAATCCCAAGGTCGACGATATTCCCGATCTGTTCGCGAAGGAAAAGCACGGTGTCAGGCTCCTTGTGATGGGCACCGTGGAGACCGGAGGCGCCGGCTGCGTCTGTCCCGAGCACGTGGTGCTCAGAAGGCTGATCTCCCACCTCATGATCCAGAGGGACGAGGTGGTCATCATGGACATGGAGGCAGGCCTCGAACACTTAGGCCGCGGGACCGCGGACAGCATGGATATATTTCTCGTGGTGGTGGAGCCGGGTGCACGAAGCATCCAGACCTATCACCAGATCAAAAAGCTTGCCGGAGACCTCGGGATCAGAAAGGTGTCCGTTGTAGCGAACAAAGTCCGGGATCCCGGCGATGAAGCCTTTGTCACACGTGAGATCCCGGCGGAGGACCTCCTCGGAATGATCCATTATTCACAGGAAGTGGCTCAGGCTGACCGCGACGCCGTATCGCCTTACGACGCAGCGCCCGGGACAGTCGAAGAGATCATGAAGATCAAAGAGATCATAGATAAAGAAGGGGAATAAGACATTATGGTGGGATTATTTGACAGAGCCTTTAAAGGCTCGGATGAGATGTATGCCCTCGCGGAAAAGGCGCTGGCCGAAGCCCTTGCCACACACGACGAGAGCACCCCGGCAGTTTTCCCGAACACGGCATATTACGCGGCGTGCATCTACGAGTACACAGGCATCAAGGTAATGACCCTGGGCGACCTGAAGTCGGCCATGGAGCCTATCCGCGCGATGATGACCCGCAATTACCGTACGCACGACGTGTTCACGTCAGGCATCGCGACCGCGATGGCTGCGGAAGTCATCGAACTCTGCAAGTACCTCGATACCGATACGCCGTATAACGGCGAATATCACGGCCACATGAACGACGCCGAAGTCCGTGAACTCGGTGTTCCGTTAGTCACGCGGGACATCCCCGGCTTCGTAGTCATCATCGGCCCGGCTCCCTCGGAAGAGGAAGCGGAAGCGCTCATCAAGGGCTACCAGTCCCGCGGCATCTTCGTCTTCCTGATCGGCGGGATCATCGACCAGGCCAAGAACCGCAAGCTCAGCATGGGCTTCCCGGTCCGTATCGTCCCGGTCGGCCCGGACATCTGGTGCGCTTCCCATATCATCTCGCTCGTCATGCGCGCGGCCATGATCTTCGGAGCCATCGGCCCGAACCAGTATGACGAGATGAACAAGTACACGTTCGAGCGCATCTTCGCCTTCGTGAACGCCTTTGACCCGGTGGACGACCTCACGATCGCCTGCGGCGCCTGCGCCATCGCGCTGGGCTTCCCGGTCATCACGAACGACACGAAGGACATGTGGCGCGTCCCGAAGACACTCATTATCCAGGAGGACACCAAGGACTGGATCGAGACTTCTCTGGAAGCCCGCGACATCAAGATCAAGGTCACGAACATCGACATCCCGGTCTCCTATTCCTCCGCGTTCGAAGGCGAGATCATCCGCCGTCCCGATATGCAGGTCGAAATCGACGGCTCCAGAAAGGACTGCTTCGAGCTTTGCATTACGAAGGAGGCGCACGAGGTCGAGGACCACAAAATCGAGGTGATCGGTCCGGACTTCGACGAGATCCCGGTGGGCTCCAAGATGTGCGCGGCCATTATCGCCGAAGTCGCCGGCAAGAGCATGCAGTCCGATTTCGAGTCCGTCTTTGAGCGGAAGTTCCACACCTTCGTAAACTGCATGGAAGGCATCATGCACACCGGACAGCGCGACCTGATCCGTATCCGTGTGAGCAAGAACGCGTACGAAGCCGGGTTCCGCATCCGCCACATAGGCGAGGTGCTCTACGCGAAGCTGAAGAACGAATACGCGGCCGTCATCGACAAGTGCCAGGTGAAGATCTACACCTCCACAGACGAGCTCCACGACCTCAGGAAGATGGCGAACGAGATCTACGACAAGCGTGACGAACGTCTGGCAGGCCTCACGGACGAGAACGTGGACCAGTTCTACACCTGCATCCTCTGCCAGTCCTTCTCTCCGTCCCACGTGTGCATCGTCACCCCGGAGCGGCTTGGCCTCTGCGGCGCCGTTTCGTGGCTTGACGCGAAGGCGACCAACGAACTCGACGCCAACGGCCCGAGCCAGGTCGTAACAAAAGAGCGCGTGATCGATGAAAACGTCGGCTCCTGGGAGGACGTCAACGAAGCCGTCGCGAAATACTCCCGCGGCGCGCTGGAGCGTGTAACGCTCTACTCCATCATGGAAGACCCGATGACCTCCTGCGGCTGCTTCGAGTGCATCTGCGGCATCGAGCCGTTCTCTAACGGCGTGATCATCGTCAACCGTGAGCATACGGGCATGACCCCGCTCGGCATGACCTTCTCCGAGATGGCCTCCATGACCGGCGGCGGCGTGCAAACTCCGGGCTTCATGGGCCACGGCAAGCACTTCATCGCCTCCAAGAAATTCATGAAGGCGGAAGGCGGCGTCGCGAGAATCGTGTGGATGCCCAAGGCACTCAAGGAAACGGTCCGCGACAGGCTGAACGCCACGGCAATGGAGCTCTACGGGATCGAAAACTTCTGCGACATGATCGGCGACGAAGAAAGCTGCGGCAACGGGGATCCGGAGGAACTCGTGAACTTCCTTTCGGAGACCGGCCATCCGGCTTTGGCCATGGATCCTATGATGTGACCTTAACAGGGTTCAAAAGTCGAAGCGCTTACATGCCTGCATGTGAAGCGCAGGAGACTTTGGAACCCGCCCCCTCATGGAGCACGAAGCGATGCAAAGCAGCGCGAAAGTGCGGAATGAGGGCGGCCGGCGGGAGTTCGAAGAACGGTGTCGGCCTGTTAAAATGATAGAAAGGACATAAACTTATGCCACTCACAAAAACCTCTCAGAAATTTAACGCATCGATCAACGCGTTCACCATCGGGACAGGCGACAAGGCCGTGACGATGGGCGGCGAGAACGTTCTCCCGTTCTACACCTTTGACGCGCCCATCGAAAACGCGCCGAAGATCGGCGCGGAGATCTCCGACCTCGGCATGGACAAAAACGTCCCCGGGATCCGGGACTACTACGCCGGCGCGGAAGACTTCACGGAGCTCGCAAGGCGCGCCTCCGCCATTCCGGGCGTAGATTTCATCGCCTTCGCCCTGGACGCCGCCGACCCGAACGGAGAAGACCGGAGCGTCGAAGAATGCGTGGAAGAATGCAAACAGGTCGCGGAAGGGACCGACCTTCCCATCGTGATCATCGGAAGCAAGGGCATTGAAAAGAACGAGACGCTCTTTGACAAAGTCGCCGATGCCCTCTCCGGCAAAAACGTCCTTCTCATGTCTGCGCGTGAAGAAAACTACAAGACCATCGCCGCGTCCGCAGGCCTCGCCTACAGCCAGAAGATCGGCGCGGAATCCGCAGTGGACATCAACCTTGCGAAGCAGCTCAACGTGATCATCTCCCAGATGGGCGTGAAGCCGCAGAGCATCGCGATGAACGTGGGCGCCGCGTCCGCAGGCTACGGCTTTGAGTACGTGGTCTCCACCATGGAGCGCGTGAAGATGGCTGCGCTTCAGCAGAACGACAACATGCTCCAGATGCCCATCGTCACCCCTGTTGCGGACGAAGTCTGGAACGTCAAGGAAGCGGTCGTTTCCGAGGAAGACATCCCCGAGTGGGGCCCTCAGGAAGAGCGCGGCATCCAGATGGAAGTGGTCACCGCTTCCGCCTGCCTCGCGTCCGGTTCGAACGCGGTGATCTTACGTCACCCCGCATCTATAGCCGCGGTATCAAAGATGATCCGCGAGCTGATTTAAGGGAAGGAGCGGCACATGGCATTAAAAGGTCTTGATATTTTTAAACTGACTCCCAAAACCAACTGCAAGCAGTGCGGCGTCCCCACCTGCATGGCGTTCTCCATGAAGGTCGCGCAGGGCTCTCTCCCTCTGGAGAAGTGCCCGTTCATCACGGATGACGTGAAGGACCAGCTCTCTGAAGCGACAGCGCCTCCCATGAAGACCCTGAAGCTCGGCGAACACACGCTGGGCGGCGAGACCGTACTCGAGCGCCATGAAAAGACGTTCGTGAGCAAGACCCTCTATGCAATGAAGGTCTCTACGGCAAACGATGATGCGGCAAACGACGCGCTTCTTGAAAAGGTCCCGAAGGTCGATTACGACCGTATTGGCGAAAGGATGTACTGCGAATTTGTCTTTGTGGAAGGTACGGAAGGCGAAAATGCGCGCTTCCTGGACCTTGTGAAGAAGGCTGCGGCGCTTGACCGCGACCTGATCCTCGCAACTTCGGACGCGGACCTTGCCAAGGAAGCCCTTGCGGCGGCCTCCGGTAAAAACGTGATCCTCGCCGGCGCGAACGCGTCGAACTATGAAGCGATGAGCGGTGCTGCAACAGCTGCGAACGCCCTCCTCGGCGTCTCCGGCGAAAGCCTTGAAGAGCTCCACGATACCGTCGCGGCCCTTGAAAAACTCGGCAACAAGAACCTCGTACTTGTGACCACCGGCAAAAACGCGAAGGAAGCGTTCCGGAATACAGTTGAAGTCCGCCGCGGCGCCATCAAGGGATCCGACAGAACTTTCGGCTATCCCTCACTTGTGGACGTTGCGGCTCTTTCCGGCGGCGACCCGCATATGGAAGCCGCGTACGCTTCGCTCTTTACCGCGAAGTACGGCTCGATCGTCGTTCTGACCGAAATGGACTACGCAAAGGCTCTTCCGCTCTACGGTCTCCGGCAGAACATCTTTACCGACCCGCAGAAGCCCATGAAGGTCGACCCGGGCATCTATCCGCTTAACGGCGCCGATGAAAACTCGATCTGCATGGTCACCGTAGACTTCGCGCTGACCTACTTCATCGTCTCCGGCGAGATCGAGCGCTCCGGCATCCCGGTCAACCTCCTTATAAGCGACGCAGGCGGATATTCCGTCCTGACCGCCTGGGCGGCAGGCAAATTCAGCGCGTCTTCCATCGCGAAATTCATTGAAGAGTACCAGGTGGAAGAAAAGATCAAAAACAGAGTCCTCGTCCTGCCCGGCAAGGTAGCCGTCTTAAAGGGTGAGGTCCAGGAAAAGCTTCCGAACTGGAAGGTCGTTGTCGGCACGAACGAAGCGGTGGAGATCATCCGCTTCTTAAAAGATTTTCAATATTAAAAGGAGGACGTTATGTCGAAATTTATCATTATCGGTGAACGCATCCACTGCATCTCTCCCGTGATCCGGGAAGCCATGAACAGCATGGATCCGGGCCCGATCCTGAAGAGGGCAAAGCAGCAGCTGGACGCCGGCGCGGATTACCTGGACGTCAACATCGGCCCCGCGGAATCCAACGGCGAAACGCTGATGAAATGGGCGGTACAGCTCCTGCAGTCGGAATTTGACAACGTCCCGCTGAGCCTTGACACCGCGAACAGAAAAGCGATCGAGGCCGGTATTTCCGTCTATAACCGCTCGAAGGGCAAGCCCATCGTCAACTCCGCGGACGCGGGCGACAGGATCGAGAACATCGACCTGGCCGCCGCCAATGACGCGATCGCCATCGCGCTCTGCTCGAAGGCCGGCATCCCTGCGGACAACGACGAGCGCATGATGTACTGTCAGGAGCTTTTAGAGCGCGGCATGACGCTCGGCATGAGCGAGGAAGACCTCTGGTTCGACCCGCTGTTCCTGGTCATCAAGGGCATGCAGGACAAGCAGAACGACGTCCTGGAAGCCATCCGGATGTTCACGGAAATGGGTCTCAGGACCACCGGCGGCCTTTCGAACGTTTCGAACGGCATGCCCAAGACGGTGCGGCCCATCATCGACTCCGCCATGATCGCCATGGCCATGGCGAACGGCTTAAGCTCCGCCATCATCAACCCCTGCGACAGGCGCATGATCGAAACCATCAAGTCCTGCGACATCATCAAGGACAACTGCCTGTACGCAGATTCGTTCCTGGAGATCTGATCAGACCGGAGCGAAAAGAAACCATAAGGAGAGCGTCATTTGTTCACCGTCACTTTCAGACAGAACGGCAATGGCATAACTGCAGAGGCGCCGGGCGGCCAGACCATTCTCATGGCTGCCCGGGCTTCCGGCGTGGATCTCGATGCACCGTGCTCCGGGAACGGCATCTGCGGAAAGTGCCGCGTACGTGTCCTTTCGGGCACTGTGGAGGGCGGCACAAGCCGGCAGATCCCTGAAGAAGAGCAGAAAGCCGGTGTGCGCCTTGCCTGTGAAAGCCGTATCGTATCAGACGTCGTAATCGAAATCCCGGACACCGCGGGCAGCTTCCGCTACGGGATCGTAACCGCGGATTTCTCCCACAAGGAGGACGTCGCGGTCTTTAACGATACGATGGAGGAGCTTGAAGCGCTCGGCATTCCCCGGATCGAGAACGGCTTTTCCATGCTGCAGGTAACGCTCGACCCGCCCACTTTAGACGACACCGCGCCGGACCTCGAACGTGTCCGCAGGATATTGACTGAAATAACTGACTGTGACGACCTCCGCTTCTCTTCCGTCTTTGTACGGAAGGCCGCGGCACTCCTCCGCGAGTGTGAATTCTCCGCCGCTCTTCCTGTAGAAAGAAAGTCTGACGGAAGCCTTTTCGTATACGATATCCTGCCGCCTCATGAGGCGCTCATCCCGGGGCTTTCCGTGGACATCGGCACGACCACCGTCACGGGCGTCCTCGCTGACCTCTGTACGGGCAGGATCCTTGCCCGCGCATCCGCCGGCAACGCCCAGATCCGCTACGGCGCGGACGTCATCAACAGGATCATCGCGGCGTGCCGCCCGGGCGGCAGCGAGCAGCTTGAAAAGGCCGTCTCCGATGACACCATCCGCCCGATGATCGAAAAAATGTGTGCGGACGCAGGTGTCAGCCCGTCCCGCATCGTACGGCTTGCCATCGCCGGGAACACGACGATGAACCACCTGTTTACGGGTGTGTATGCGGATCCGATCCGCATGGAGCCTTATATTCCGACGTTTTTTGAAACGGACGCTTTTTCCGGCCGCGACTTCCCGCTCGGAGTCCATCCGGACGCGCCCGTCCTCTTCGCTCCGAACGTGGGCAGCTACGTAGGCGGCGATATCACCGCCGGCACCCTCGTCTCCCGCATGTGGGCGAAGCCTGAATTCTCCGTCTTTGTCGACCTCGGCACGAACGGGGAGATCGTCTTCGGAAACGAAGACTTCCTCATGTGCTGCGCCTGCTCCGCCGGCCCCGCCTTTGAAGGCGGCGGCATCAGCTGCGGCATGCGCGCGACGCGCGGTGCGATCTCCGCGCTTACGATCGATCCCGAAACGATGGAGCCGGCGTTCTCAGTCATTGCGGACGCGGCGCCGCTCGGTCTCTGCGGATCGGGCATCATCGACACCGTAAGCGAGCTCTTCCGGTGCGGCATCATATCCGGAAAAGGCTCCTTTATCCGGGAAGGCGAACGGGTCCTCCGCGATGAAAGCGGGATCGGCCGGTACGTCATCGTTCCCGGCGGGGAACACCAGCGGGAAGTATCCATCGACGAAGTGGATATTTCGAACTTTATCCGCGCGAAAGGCGCGATCTTCTCTGCGATCGTTACCATGCTCAGGTGTGTGGACATGGACATGAGCATGATCGAACATATATACATCGCCGGCGGCATCGGCTCCGGCCTCAACATTGACAGCGCGGTCTCTGTGGGCATGCTTCCGAAGCTTCCCGAAGACTGCTATACTTACCTTGGCAATACGTCTCTTGCGGGCGCCGTTGCCATGCTGCTCTCTGAAAGCGCCCGCAATAAGATCTCGGAGCTTGCGTCCGGGCTCACCTACCTCGAGCTCAGCACGCAGCCCGGGTACATGGATGAATTTGTGGCGGCCTGCTTCCTTCCGCATACGGACGCCTCGTTATTTCAGGAGACCTGACCTATGCCGGAAGTGATCAACAATAAAGACGAACTCCCTTTCCGGCATTACGCCGGACTCTTCCGTGAGGCGGACCCCTTAGAGATCTCCGTCCGGACCGGCGTCCCTTATGATGAAGCACGCGGCGTGTTTACGCTCACGCTCATGACGGGCGTCTATGAGATCACGCACCCGGAGTATTCCGTGCGTTTCCTTTCAGGAGAGGCGGACCGGCTTTCCGGCTACCCGTCCGGGCAGATCCTCACGCTCCGTTATCTCACTCACGGGCAGCTCATCCGGTCTTCCGGCACGTTCCTCGCGTATCAGGAGAACCCCTGGGGCGAGGTATACCTCAGAAATTTCACGAACCGGTGCATCAACCGGCTTGCGTTTACCTTTGCGGGAAAAGGCGACCTGGTCGCCCGCAAAATGGCGGTCCTTCACGGGACGCCGTATAATAAAGGCGACTTCGGCTGGGAGTTTGAATTCATGCCCGGCCTTTCGGTCCGCTTTGCGGTCTGGAACGCCGACGACGAATTCCCTCCTTCAGCGCAGATCCTCTTTTCCGACAACTTCCGCTACGCGTTTGACGCCGAGGACATGGCCTTTGTCGGGGACGTTTTCATCAAGATCCTTTCCGGAGTACAGACAGAGTGATATGATTTACAGAGTGAGCTTTCCACTGGAGAATACTTACGTGAACGTACGGGAAGGCACTACGGTACTGGACGCGGAGATCGCGGCGGACCTCCGGCCGGACGCGCCGTGCGGGGGCCTGGGCATCTGCGGGAAGTGCCGCGTGGAGATCATCGCGGAGGACGGTACGCGGAAAAGCGTGCTTGCGTGTGAGACCAAGGTGACCCGGGACCTTACGGTATATGTGGACAGCGATGAAGACCACCGGATCCTCACGGAAGGAAGCGGGACGGTGTCCGAGCTTTCGCCGGCGGTCCGGAGCGTTCCGCTGACCGTTGAAAAAGCGACGCTGGACTCCCCTTCATCGGGCTGGGAGCGGCTCAAAAAGGCCGTTTTCAAGGCGTGCGGCACAGAGCTTAAGCCTGATCCCCTGATGGCGGACGGGCTTGAAAAAACGCTTGATTTACTCAGATACACCCCGCAGGCGGTTTTATACCACGACGAGCTTCTCGCGCTCCGTGAATGCGGCCGGATGCTCTCCGCCGCGGTGGACATCGGCACCACTACCATCGTCCTGTACCTGCTCGATCAGGAGACCGGTGAGGTCCTCGCGACCGAAAGCATGCTGAACCCGCAGACAGAGTTCGGGGCTGACGTGATCAGCCGCGCGGACTACGCCGTGAAGCATACGCCTGAAGCCCTCGCGAGGGCGGTCCGGGGAGCCGTCAATGAGCTCCTCCGTAAAGCCCTGGATACGGCAGGCGCCGCGAAAGACGACCTCTTCTCGGTCGTCATTGTCGGAAACACCTGCATGCACCACCTGTTCCTCGGGATCGACCCCAGGAGCCTGGTGCTTTCGCCTTACGTCCCGTCTATTTCCGAGCCGCTCGTGCTTCGCGCATCGGACTACGGGCTGGAAACACACAAAAACGCGAAGCTGTTCCTGCTCCCCTGCATAGCGGGCTTTGTAGGCGCGGATACGTCCGCGGTCATGGTTTCGTGCAGCGCGGACCAACTGGACGCCCTCACGCTCATGATCGACATCGGTACAAACGGCGAGCTCGTCCTCTCTGACGGGAGCCGCTTTGCCGCCTGCAGTACGGCGGCGGGCCCGGCCTTTGAGGGTGCGAAGATCACGTTCGGCATGCGCGGCGCGGAAGGCGCCGTGGACCACGCGGATATAAAGAACGGCGCGCTCACTTACTCCGTGATCGGAAGCGGAAAGCCCCGCGGGATCTGCGGATCAGGTCTTCTGGACCTTACGGCAGCGCTGCTTCGGGCAGGCATCCTCGATGAGACCGGGCGCTTTCAGGACCCGGACGAGCTTCCGGAAGAGTCCCTTCCTCTTGCGGGAAGGCTTCAGGACATCGACGGCCTCCGCTCCTTCGTGATCGCGGAAGAAAACGAGACCGCATCGGGAAAGCGCATTTATCTTTCCCAGAAAGATATCCGCGAGGTGCAGCTTGCGAAAGGCGCGATGGCCGCGGGCATCTCCCTGATGCTCGAACACCTCGGCCGGAAAGTCACGGATATCGAGAAGGTGCTGATCGCCGGCGCGTTCGGAAACTACATGTCTCCGAAAAGCGCCTGCGCAATCGGGCTCCTCCCGGGAGTTCTTCTTCCCAGGATCGAAGCCGTGGGGAACGCCGCAGGCACCGGCGCCATCATGTGCGCGCAGAGCGAACCCTGCTTTACAAGGGCCCGCGAGATGGCTTCCCGCACCGAATTTATAGAGCTTGCGTCGAACCCGGCGTTTCAGGACCGTTTTGTTGAGGAACTCATGTTCCCGGAGGAATCATGACAGAAATTGAAAATGTGATCGGCATTGCTAAAACCGTCGGCTTTGACGCCGCTGTACCGCTTGACCCGAAGACCATCGTGCTTCGTGAAGAAGTCCGTGAAATGTGCGCGGAGGGCAAATGCCACGCGTACGGCAAAAACTGGACCTGCCCGCCCGCCTGCGGAGACCTTGAGCACTGCAGAAGCGTGGCTGCAAAGTACACGGGCGGCGTGATCGTCCAGACCATCGGGCAGCTTGAGGATTCCATGGACTATGAGTCGATGATGGACACCGCGGCCCGCCACAAGGAAAATTTCATGAAGTTCGCGGAGGAAGTGCTCTCGGCTTACCCCGGCGCGCTCTGCTTAGGCGCCGGCGGCTGCACCGTCTGTGAAAAATGCAACTACCCCGAGCCCTGCCGCTTCCCGAACAAGGCCTTCTCTTCCATGGAAGGCTACGGCATGCTCGTGAGCGATGTCTGCAAGGCGAACGACGTACCGTATTACTATGGCGAGAATACAATAGCATTCGTGGGATGCTGTTTATTGGGATAAAGTGAAAGGAGAAAAAAAGGATGATTATCATTGGCGAAAAACTCAATGGTTCTATCCCGTCGATCGGCAAGGCGATCGCGGCGAGGGATGAAAAGCGCATCAGGCGCCTCGCGGTCCAGCAGGAGGACGCCGGCGCGGATTATCTGGACGTCTGCGCTTCCGTTCCGGAGGATATCGAGGAGGAGACCCTGAAGTGGATGCTCGACCTCGTCCAGGAAGAGTCGTCTCTTCCCATCTGCCTGGATTCCCCCAGCCCGAATACGATCGTGAAGGCCATGCAGTATGTGAAAAAGCCCGGCCTGATCAACTCCGTATCGATGGAAGGCGACAAGATCTCCAAGATTTTCCCCGCTATTGCAGATACCCGCTGGAAATGTATTGCACTCTGCTCAGACGAAAAGGGTATTCCGGCAACCGCGGAGAAACGTCTTCAGGTACTGGACCGCATTCTGGCTGAGGCAGACAAGTACGGGATCGCCCACAGCCGGCTGTTCATCGACCCGCTGGTCGAAATGCTCTGCACCTCTGAAGACGGTATCGCGACCGTCATGGAGACCATCCGGGGCATCCGGGAGCGTGACGAAGACGTACACATCGTAGGCGCCGTCAGCAACATTTCCTTTAACCTGCCCGCAAGGGCACTCATCAACCAGGCGTTCGTGACGCTGGCCATCTCCGCCGGGATGGACGCAGGCATCCTGGATCCTCTTAACCGCGACATGCGGAGCGCGATCTTCGCCGCGGAAGCCTGCATGGGCCTGGATGATTACTGCATGGAGTACATCGGCGCATTCCGTGAAGGACGTATCGGACCGCTGCCCAAGGAATGATCTTTGGACAGGCTCCGTACGAATAAAAGCACAAATACTTACACAACCTGACATTACTTATGGAGGAGAAAAACATGTCTAAAATTGAAGAGATCGCGTCTGCTGTAGAGCGCGGCAAAGCAAAACTGGTCCCGGGACTTGTGGAAGAAGCACTCGATGAAGGTGCGGATCCTGTTGAGATCCTGAACAAGGGAATGATCGACGCGATGAGCGTTGTAGGCGAAAAATTCAAGAACAACGAGATCTTCGTTCCCGAGATGCTGGTCGCGGCCCGCGCCATGAAAAAGGGCGTGGAAGTCCTGAAACCGTCGCTTGGCGGAAGCTCGGACATTTCGATCGGCAAGGCGGTCATCGGCACGGTACAGGGCGACCTGCACGACATCGGCAAGAACCTGGTCTGCCTCATGATCGAGAGCGCCGGCTTTGAAGTACAGGATCTGGGCGTGGACGTTCCGGCGGAGAAATTTGTGGAATCAGCCGCAGACCCGGACGTCAAGATCGTGGGCGTATCTGCCCTTCTGACCACCACCATGCCGGCCATGAAGGCTACTGTAGAAGCACTGAATCAGGCTCCGAACCGTGAAAACTTCAAGGTCATGGTGGGCGGCGCGCCCATTACGCAGGAATTCGCGGATGAGATCGGCGCCGACGCCTACACCCCCGACGCAGCTACCGCTGCCAGCGTCGCAAAGGCATTTGTTGTCGGATAACAGGAGGCACATATGGAAAGGATTCCTTTTCGGAAGGAAGAGCTTGAAGTTATAGGCCAGACCATCAACATGGGGCGGGGCTCCTTCCCGCTCCTCAACACCCCCATCTCTCCCAGGGAGAATTTCCTGATGCTGCTCCGCGGCGAGGACCCGCTCTGGATCCCCTTCGCACGTGATACCATCAGCGTCACCCCGGCCATCATTAAGGACAACATCGCGCGCGGCTTCGTGTACGACGCGACCCCGTTCGATCCGAACGTGGAAGGCGGCGGCCCGGATATGTTCGGCGTGGAATGGGAATGGGTGCCCACGGTCAGAGGATCGATGGTACGGCCCGGCAATCCCAAGGTTCCGGACGTGGAAGAATGGGAAAAGTATATCGAATTCCCGGATCCCGACTCGTGGGACTGGGCAGGCAGCGCGGAAAAGAACAGGGCCCTCATCGAACAGAAGGAGCTTCTGTTCGGCGCGACCATCCTGAACGGCCTCTTCGAGCGCCTGATCTCGTTCTGTGAAATGAGCGAGGCGCTGGTCGCCATGATCGACGAAGACGAGCAGGAAGCGGTCCACAGGCTCTTTGACCAACTCGCCGATTTCTACGGAAAGATCATTAAGAAGTACAAGGAGTACTATCACATCGAGATCCTGACGTTCCACGACGACTGGGGCTCGCAGCGCGCGCCGTTCTTCTCGCTGGATACCGTCCGGGAAATGCTCGTCCCGTATCTTAAACGGATCGTGGACACGACGCATGACCTCGGCATCATTTTCGAGCTGCATTCGTGCGGCAAGAACGAGCTGCTCGTTCCCGCCATGATCGAAGCAGGTGTCGATATGTGGAACGGCCAGCCGATGAACGACAAGAAGATGCTCGTGGACACCTACGGCGACAAGATGATCTTCGGCGCTGCGCCGGAAGGCATCGACAACGACTCTTCTCTCGAAGAGGTCCGTGAATCCTGCCGGAAATTCGTGGACACTTTCAAGGATCACCGGATCTACAGCGGCGCTGCAAGCAACGCCATGTTCGCTCCGGGCATCAAGGAAGCTCTTTATGAATATTCCCGTATCGCAAAATGCGGGAAGGCAGAATAACGTTTCAAAAATACGGAAGACCCGCGCCTTTTTGGCGCGGGTCTCATGCAAAGGAGGCACGGACATGTTCCGTAAAATACCATTTGTCAAGGCAGAGCTTGACGTGATCGGCATGACGCAAGGCTACGCCAGGCGCCCCGGCTCGCCTATCCGGAATACCCCTGTTACGCCCCGGGAGAATATGATCTCCCTCTTCTATGATAAAAAACCGTTCTGGATGCCCACATTCGGCGAACTCGCAATGACGGGCTCCGAAGTCTACACCAAGCATCTGGGCCGCGGCCGTGCGTGCGATATTACGGACGTCTTCGGCATCGAGTGGGAATACGTGGAATCCGCAGGCGGCTCCATCGTCCGCCCGGGCACCCCGCTTTTAGACGACGTCAACAACTGGAAGGAAGTCGTCCATATCCCGGACATTTCGGACTGGGGCTGGGAGGAGGAAGCAAAGGAAACAAAGCTGGATCCCCGTTTCTCTCATGAAATGTCTCTCATCAACGGCTTCTGGTTTGAGCGGCTAATCTCTTTCATGGACTTCATGGAAGCCGCGGTCGCCCTGATCGACGAAGAACAGCAGGACGCGATCAAGGAGCTGTTCGCGGCCACAACGGACCTTGCATGCAAGGTGGTCGACAAGATCTGCGAGCTGTATCCGCTTGTGGACTTCATCAACGTCCATGACGACTGGGGATCGCAGGCCGCGCCGTTCTTCTCTCAGGACGTGGCCTATGAGCTCTTCGTGCCCTTTATGAAGCAGCTGACGGACCACATCCATTCCTGGGGCAGAAAGGCCACTCTCCACTCCTGCGGCCATAACGAAGACCGGATCCAGTGCTTCATCGACGGCGGCTTTGATCTCTGGGCGCCGCAGAACATGAACCACATCAAGGAGCTTTACGACAACTACGGGGACAAGATCATCTTTGCCGCCTGGCCGGAGCAGTTCGATCCCGAGACCTGCCCCGAAGAAGAGCAGCGCCGGATCGCCCGCAAGTTCGTCGATGATTTCTCGACCCCCGGGAAGCCGGCCATCCTGAGCCAGTACGGACGCTTTGCGCTGACGCCGGCATTCTCTGACGAAATGTATGAGTATTCACGCAAAAAATACGGGGAGCTGTTCGGCTGATTCAGGTACGGCACGATCCCGATTGGATAAAGAACTACCAGGAGGCATCCTATGAAATACACACGTCCCGCTTTCGGTGACCCGAATATCAAAACGTTTTATAAGTCCTCCCCGTTCCGGGCAGGGGGCTTCGACGTGCCCATTGTGAACGACCGCCCGATCCCGATCCGGGAGAATTTCAAGCGTGCGGCGGAATGCCGGAGCCCGCTCTGGGTGCCGAATTCCGCAACCGACTTCAACTTCGCGATGCTGTACCAGGTCTCCGGGATGCCGGAGGCGGACTGGACTGCGAAGGAGCGCTATTACTACAAGGACTGGTGGGGTGTGGACTGGATGTTCGTGCCGGAAGCCGGCGGACCGATGCTGAAGCCGAACACGCAGTTCCTTGATGACATCACCGAGTGGGAAGAAAAGGTCGTTTTCCCGGACATCGACGCCTACGATTTTGAAGGAAAATGCAAGGAATGGCTCAAAACCTGCGACCCGGACAAGATCTACCACGTCAACATCGGCCAGGGCTGCACGGAGCGGCTGGTGGCCCTCCGCGGCGGCTACACGGACGCAATGGTGGACATGGCGCTCGAGCCGGAAGCCGTCCGGGCCTTCCTGGACGCGTTCGCGGACTGGGTGATCCGGGTCATCGACAAGGTCACAAAGTACATCCCCGTCGATTACATGACCTACCACGACGACTGGGGCACGGAGCGCGACACCTTCTTCTCCGAAGCGATGATGGAGGACATGGTCTTCGAGCCGACCAAACGCATCTTTGACCACATGCATGAAAAAGGCATCACGGTCCAGCTCCACAGCTGCGGAAAGATCGAACGGTTCCTTCCGTACATGATCGACATGGGCGTCAATACGCTGCAGATTCAGGCCCGCGCGAACGATTTCAGGGCCTATAAGGAAAAGTACGGCGACAAGCTCGCGCTGGAAGTCATGATGATGCCTGACCCGTCCTGGGGAAAGGAGCAGGTGCTCTCCTATATCCGCGAGGTCGTGGACACGTACGGAAAAGGCGGCGGACTCGTGTCCAGCTTCATGCACGGCGATCCCGAGATCCTGTGGGACGGCACCATGGAGCTTTATTACTACAGCCGCGAAAAATATGAAGAAGAGAGGAACTGATCATGTTATCACCACGTGAAAATCTGCTGGAGACCATTCATGGCGGACATCCGGACAGATTTGTGAACCAGTATGAGTATATGAGCCTGATCATGGGCAGCCCGTACAGCATGCGTAATCCTTATCCGAAAAAAGGCGGTCCGAACGTTGTCAATGCCTGGGGCGTGACCCTTTCCTACCCGGACAACGTGCCCGGCGGATTCCCGGTACATACCCCCGATAAGATCGTCATCAAGGATATCGAGGAATGGCAGAAATATCTGAAGGTCCCGAACGTCGTCTACAACGCGGAGGAATGGGAGCCCTTCATCGCCATGGCGGAGAAAGTCGACCGCACACAGCAGTTCGCCGCGTTCTTTGTTGCGCCCGGCCTCTTCGAGCAGTGCCACTATCTTCTCGAGATCCAGAACTGCCTCATGAGCTTCTATACGAACCCCGATGAGATGCACGAACTGATCGACTGCCTCACCGAATGGGAGCTTGCATACGCCGCCGAGGTCTGCAAATACCTGAAGCCGGATGCGCTTTTCCATCACGACGACTGGGGCAGCCAGCAGTCCACGTTCATCTCTCCGGATATGTTCCGGGAGTTCTACAAGCCTGCCTATGAAAAGGTCTACGGATATTACAAGGCCCACGGCGTCGAGCTGATCGTCCATCACTCCGATTCCTACGCGGCCACCCTCGTGCCCGACATGATCGACATGGGCATCGATATCTGGCAGGGCGTCATGACCAGCAACAATATTCCGGAACTGATCAGACAGTACGGCGGAAAGATCAGCTTCATGGGCGGTATCGACAGCGCCTCCGTGGACCACCCCGGCTGGACCGAGGAAGAGGTCCGGAGGGAAGTCCGGAGAGCCTGCGATGAATGCGGCAAGCTGTATTTCATCCCGAACGCGTCCCAGGGTCTGCCCATGTCCACCTTCCCGGGTGTATATGAGTCGCTGACGAGGGAGATCGACGCCTATTCAAAAGAAGTGTTCAAATAACCGGTCTGTATCGGGTTCCTGAAAGGATAAGACTATGGGTTCCAAATATTCGCATGTATTTCAGCCGATCCGCATCCGCGGCATCGATTTCAAAAACCGTATCACCCTTGCGCCGCCCTCTCCGAACCTCGCAAGCGAAGACGGCCTCATTACCCACGATTTTGTGGACTGGTTCCGGATGTTCGCGCGCGGCGGCGTCTGCACGCTGTATGCGGGCAACTGCTCGATCGACATCACGGAAAGCAAGGACGAGGCGTTCCAGCTGAACATGAACCAGGACCGTGCGATCCTGCCCCTGTCCTGGTATGCGGATATGGGGAAGCAGTACGGCTGCCACGCGTCTCTCGAGATCGTCCATAACGGAGAGAATACCCGCTATGAAGCCGTAGGTCATCTCCCCTACTCTTCTTCGCCCCGGATCTCGGACAACGAACGCCGGGCGGCAAAGGAAAACAACCGCGAACCGATGCCCTGCATCGAAATGAGCAAGGAAAAGATCCATGAGACCGTGGAGAAATTCGGCGCGGCTGCGGGCAGGATGAAACGGGCCGGCATGGACATCGTGCTGGTGCACGGCGGCCACGGCAACCTGATCAGCCAGTTCATGAGCCCGCTCTACAACAAGCGGACCGATGAATACGGAGGCAGTACGGAACGCCGGGCCCGCTTCGCGATCGAAGTCTGCGATTCCATCCGCCGGCACTGCGGCGAAAACTTCGTGATCGAGTTCCGCATTTCCGCCGATGAGATCGCCCCGGAAGGCATGCATTTCGACGAAACGCTGGAGCTTATAGGCTACCTCAAGGACCACATCGACATCCTCCATGTTTCCGCCGGACTCCACTCCGACTTCAACATGGCTTACTTCAACTACTGGTGCCAGAACTATCTGACGGAGCACTGCTTCAACGTCCACTATGCCCGGGACATCAAGAAAAGATACCCGGATCTTCTCGTAAACACGGTCGGCTCCATCATGAGCCTGGACTACGCCGAGGAGATCATCGCAAACGGCTGGGCGGATTTCGTATCCATGTGCCGGCCGCTCATGGCCGACCCGGACATGCCAATAAAGTACGCCGAAGACCGGCCGGAAGACCACCGTCCGTGTCTCCGCTGCAACGCCTGCATGAACCACCTGATGATCCCGAAGCCCATCTACTGCGCCATCAACCCGATGTCCGCCATGACGAGCGAGCTGCGTGACGGCGTGGTGCCTCTTGCGCGGGTCAAAAAGCGGGTCGCGGTCATTGGCGGCGGGCCGGGCGGCATCCAGGCGGTACAGACGCTTCTGGACCGCGGTCACGACGTGACGCTTTACGAAAAGAGCGGGGAGCTCGGCGGCAATGTGATCGGCGCCGCAGCGCCGCCGTTTAAGATCGACGTACAGGCCTATCTCAAATGGCTTCGGCACACCGCGGAGCAGTGTATGGCGCGCGGGGCCAGGTTCCTCATGAATACGGAGTGCACGAAGGAGCTCCTGGACCGCGAGAAATATGACGCGGTGGTGATTGCCATCGGCGCGGATCCCGTCGTGCCTGAAAGCATCCCGGGCATTCACTTGCCGCACGTCTGGTGGGCGCCGGACGCGGAACGCGGACTGTGCCTCACGGGCGACAAGGTCGTTGTGGTGGGCGCCGGGCAGGTCGGCCTGGAAGCTGCGCTCGATTTCTCCGAGCAGGGCAAGAAGGTCACCGTCATTGAAATGGCGGACCAGCGGACGTCCATGTGGCGGACGCGGGCGACCCGGGAGCTCATGAAAAAGATGGACGCGGACGGCGTGCCGTTCGATACGTTCTACGGATACGCGCTTCAGGAGATCCGCGAGGACTGTGTGATCGCGAAGAACGTGGTGACAGGAGAGCTCCGGGTGTTCCCGGCGGATACCGTGCTCCTTGCGATGGGCCTTAAGCCGAACTTCGCACTCGTGGATTCTCTCCGGCACTCCTGCCCCGAGACCAGTGTTGCCATCGTGGGCGACTGCAACAACAAAGCAGGCAGCATTGCCGAGGCCGTGAACCAGGCGTTCCAGGCGTGCATCCATATCTGACCGGGACACGGTTTGGCCTTTCTCTTTACAGGAAGGCCGCTTTCAGCATGAAGGCTTCCTCTTCGGAGGAAGCCTTCAGCGTTTTATTTTTCTTGACTCTCCTGAGCCCGCTCTGATATAATATATTAGTTTGAGGGTTTATCTAAAAGAGGGTTTTATGGAAGAAAGAGTTCAGGAAAACAAGATGGGCGTCATGCCCGTCAAAAAGCTTCTCATCAGCATGTCGCTGCCCATGATGATCTCCATGTTCGTACAGGCCATGTACAACATCGTGGACAGTATTTTTGTGGCTAAAATCTCGGAAAACGCGCTGACGGCGGTGTCGCTCGCTTTCCCGATGCAGACCATCATGTTCTCCGTGGCCGCAGGCACCGGCGTGGGCGTCAATGCGCTCGTGTCCCGCGCGTTAGGCGCAAAGGACTTCAACCGCGCCAATAAGATCGCCGTGAACGGCCTCTTCATCTACTTCGTGAGCTATATCGTGATGCTGCTCCTCGGGATCTTCGCGGTCCGGCCGTTCTTCGCGATGCAGACTAATGCGGAGCAGAAGGAGATCATGGAGCTGGGCGTCACTTACCTCACGATCTGCATGGTCATGTGCTTCGGCATCTACGGGCAGTTCATCTTCGAGCGGCTTTTACAGTCCACGGGACGGACCTTCCTCACGATGATCACGCAGGGCATCGGCGCCATCATCAATATCATTTTTGACCCGATCTTTATTTTCGTCTTCAAGATGGGCATAGCCGGCGCTGCATGGGCGACCGTCCTTGGGCAGATCGTGGCGGCGTGTCTGGCCTTTATATTCAACCACCTGAAGAACACGGACGTCCGCCTTATCTTAAAGGGCTTCCGCCCGAGCGGAGAGATCATCGGCACCATCTACAAGATCGCGGTGCCGTCCATCTTCATGCAGGCCATCGGCTCTGTCATGACGGCGGGCATGAACCTGATCCTGATGGGCCTGAGCTCCACCGCAGCCGCGGTGTTCGGCGTGTACTACAAGCTCCAGAGCTTCTTCTTCATGCCGGTCATCGGTCTCAATAACGGCATGATCCCCATCATTTCGTACAACTACGGCGCCAGAAAAAAAGAGCGCATGCTGGATACGCTCAAATTCTCCTATGTGATCGCGGCGGCTTTCTGCCTGCTCGGGTTCCTTGCGTTCGAGCTGATCCCGGGGCCGTTGCTGAAGCTCTTCAGCGCGTCGGACGAGATGATCTCCATCGGGACGCATGCACTCCGAATCGTTGGGCTGATCTTCCTGGCCATGTGGTACTGCGTGATCACGGGTTCGTTCTTCCAGGCGCTCGGCAAGGCCATGTACAGCCTGTATGTATCCGCGGCGCGGCAGCTCGTGGTGCTGCTCCCGGCAGCCTATATCCTTGCGAAGATCGGAGGCCTCAGCCTCATCTGGTTGTCCTTCCCGATCGCCGAGGTCATGTCGCTCCTCATCACGCTGGTTTGCAGGAAGCGGGTGTTTACAGAAATTGTAGATCAGATATAACTGAAAGGGCGGCCTGAACGGCCGCCCTTTCAGTTTCGCGCTTTCCACGAATTGTTACTTTCCAATGTTCACGTCTATCAGGAACTTCCGTTTTTCGCTCTGCTCCGTGGATACGGTAATGTCATCAAAGAAGCGGATCTCGTTCTTTTCATCAAGCGAATACGGCTTCCACTCCGGCATGGGCAGGCCCGCGGCATCTGTCCCGTTCGGGTCGCCTGTCTTCGCGAAATTCGTCCAGTAGTTGCACATCCGTCTTGCGAGGTCAAAGTGGTGGCCGTCAAAAGGCCGCCAGCAGCGGATCAGGGTCTCGAATTCAAACCAGAGATCGCAGGAGTGGTACACACCTGCGTCATCGCCGGGAACCGTCGGGCCGAAGCGGTAGTACCAGGGATTCCGACCGTTTCTGGCCATCGTTTCCACTGCGAGCTGAGCGCCGAGTTCAAATGAAGAGATCCACGCGGCTTCCCTGAGCGTCTTCCCGGTCGCTTCCGCTTCCCGGGTAACGATATCAAAGTACTCCTGTCCGCGGTCGCCGAAGTTGTCCTTGGCCCACGCCAGGATCTCTTCCGGCGTGTCGCCTTCCGGACCGAACATGAACTCTCCCGTCGTGTTGCCGATCAGGAACGGGATGTCGTTCATTTCGTTTTTGATGACCGATTTCGGCATATCGTCCATGAGATATTTCCCGTCCACCGTCGGGATCGCGAACAGGCCCGTCTCAAGCTGCTTCTCTTCGATCAGCCGGGCGTCCAGCTTTCTTGCCTCCTCGATCGTTTCGACGCCCAGCCCTTCCTTCAGAAAGCGGACGCCTTTTTCTTCGGCTTCCGGTAGTGTGGGCCGGATCCGGCTTAAGAACGTCTTCGGATAAAAGTAGGTAAATGCGCCGTTCGACTGGACGATAGCCTTTTGGAACGCGCCTTTCGCCTTCGGAGAACAGAGGTGGGCGTAGACTGCATCGCCGCCGGCGGACTGGCCGAAGATCGTGACGTTTTCAGGGTCTCCGCCAAAGAAGCCGATGTTCCGCTTCACCCATTGGAACGCGCACAGCTGGTCCAGGAGCCCGAAGTTCGTTGGATGCTCCGGATCCTCCGCCGTGAGGTCCGGGTGCGCCAGGAAACCGAAGGCGTTCAGCCGGTAGCCGATGGATACGAGGATCACGCCGCGGGACGCGATACGCTCGCCGTCAAATTCCATCTCGTAGCTGTAGCCCTCCTGGAACCCGCCGCCGAAGATCCAGACCATTACCGGCAGCTTCTCATCCGTCCGTTTTGCCGGCGTCCAGATGTTCAGGTACAGGCTGTCCTCCCCCATCGGCACCTGAGGATCCACATGCCATTCGCGGCTGTAGAAAGCGTCCGGGTCCTTGCCGGGCGTCCGCTGCATGTTGATGGGCCCGAAGGTATAGCACTCCAGTACGCCTTCCCAGTTTACCGCAGGCTGCGGCGCGCGCCAGCGGTTTTTCCCGACAGGCGGTGCGGCGTACGGAACGCCCTTAAACACTGTTATGCGCGCGTCCGTGCCGGGCAGGCCGCGGACAGCGCCGTTTTCCGTTCTGGTTTCTCTGAGCATGAGTTTTCTTCCCCCTTTTTTATTCACTCGGCGGAATCTGTTTCAATATCCGCAGGCACAAGTTTCATCGGTTTATCATGAATATCCAGCGTCATTATGACAGGATTTCCTTCTTCATCCGTAAAGTGGAATGCAGCGGCAGCGTCCGAGATCCGATACATGGATACCGGCTGCAGCCCTTCCGGATAGCAGTCACCCAGAAGCGTTCCGCCGGCATCCATACTGTCCGCGCCGATGTTAAACCGTTCCGCAGCTTCATAATCGACATTGCCGCTCATCATGAAGAAAACCCCGGCATATCTTGTGCATTCGTCATCCAGGTACAGCTTCATGATATTGCCGTTTCCGACGTACCTGCTCTCCGAAGCTTTCCGAAGCTTCTCCAGGTTATCCTCTGAAAGGGTAAGAACCGGCACGTTCGAAGAGACGTCAAATCCCAGTCTCTCCGCATTCTCCGGATATGCGTAGTTCGAAAGCACTAACTGGCCATCGTACGTGGAAAGATAGCTGAAAACCGTTTTGTCACAGGTCTTATCATCTGCTCCATGGAACACGGTTTCCAGAATATATGCGTCACCCATATCGGATTTTCCCCTGGCCGTAATATGCCGGACCATCTGCTCTTCCGGATATACGATTCTCATTTCACAGGACATGCCGAGGAGAGCCTTTCGAAGAAAGTCATTCAGCACTTCTTCATTGATGACTTCTTCCGCTTCCGCGACGACACAGCCCTGTGCCGCCGCTTCGGCACTGTAGAGCGACTGGTCTCGGAGATCAGAAAAGACGGTCCCGGCGGAATCCGGAGCTTCCATGACTTCAAATTCCGCAAAAGCGATATGGTCAAACCGGCCATGGTCACCGGTATACTCCGCGAGATCTCTGTACTGAACAACAAGCCTGTATCTTCCCGGCACCAGCGTATGGTCATAAAGACGTAAATCGGTTCCGCAGGCGGCTTCCGCGCCGCCGGGAAGCGTGGGGAGCTCCAGTGTTTCAACGTAAGCCGTGTTCCAGGGAACAACAGTCCATTCCCCGTCTTCCATTCTTTCCAGTTTGCAGTGGGAATAACCGATCGTCCGGTCTCCGTGATTTTCCAGTATGCCGATGAACGTTGTATCCTCCGGTGTATACCGGGCGTATTCTGCCGTAAAGCTGATCCTGTCATCCGTCAGCATATCTGAATGATCCGCCCTCTCTGCGGTTTTTTGGGGGGTTCCGACAGGGTTCCCCACACATGCCACGAAGAACATAGAAATAAAGATGACTGCCGCTATGGATATCCTGCTTCCTGTTTTCATGATCCTTTCTCCAAAATCAACTGTCCTTCTGGTTTTTCTTAAATACCTCCCGCTGCGCCGTAAGAAGCGCGCGGTGTTCGTCAAGATCTCTCGAGATCAGTTCATAGGTCAGGTAGTCCGGGGCGATCCGTTCTATGAGCTCCGGAACGCCGGGACAGGTAAACGGCTCGTGCAGGTCTACTGAAAAGACGTACCAGAAGAGCTGCTCGTTCCTCTTTGCGTACGTATCCGCAAGGACGGGCGGATGCGCGTGCTGTTCTTCCATACGCGCGCCCGTCAGGGACTGATTCAGGTGCACGCCTCGGATGTATCTTGTAAGCGGACCATGCAGGTCCAGCATACTTTCTATATAACGGACGCCTTCTTCCTGCGTCTTCAGCTTCGTATTGGTATGCAGGAGATGCCCCGTGTCCAGCATGAGCCCGGTTTTCGGGTACTTCACGCGCGAAAGAAGCCGCTCCGTCATTTCGGGATCGGTAAAGCGGAGGCCGGCGTACCACAGGTTCTCGAGGAGAAGCCAGGGTCCGTCCTCCACCCCGGAAAACAGTTCGTTGAGGAGGTCTGCTGCCGCGTCGATGACCTCGGCGTCCGTATGGCGGCTCTTCCCGGTAAACGTCTCCTCTATGGACCCGTCACACACGTGAAAAACCATGTATTCGGCGCCGTACCTCTTTGCGAGGTCAAGATCCCGCCGGTAATGCGCAAGCAGCGATTCGGGCGTTTTTCCGCCGAATACGGCGCATACGGTCTCCATGTTGTCGAACTCCCGAAGGCACGCAGCCATATCGCCGCGCCAGAACGCGTACCAGTACGGCAGGCAGTTCATGTGGAGCCCGACCACACGGTCCTTTGGGATGATGCCGCGGACGTCCTCCTCGTAACAGGTCAGTTCGATCCCCTCGTCCCCTAAAAGCGCAAGGAGCTCTTCCTGTGACGCGAAACGGTCGAGGTCACAGAAGCTGGTCGTCATGTTGATCTGAGTCTTCATCATTATTCCCTCATTTATTGTATTTCTGTATACGGCTTGACGCGTGTCTTTATTTATACTATAATTTAGCCACAGAGAAAGGAGGTCTTTATGCAGATCGTACCAATGAGAGACCTGAAAAACACAGTCGAGATAGAACGCCGCTGTGCAGAATCAGGAGAACCTGTTTTTGTGACTAAAAACGGTTACGGACGCTTAGTTGTCATGGACATCGAATTATACGAAAAAATGGTAGGCAAACTCAATGAAGCTGCCTTGATCAATGACGGAATCATTGCTTATGAATCCGGTCATGTAACAGATGGACACACAGCAATAAAAAAGATCAAGGAGAAACATGACCTCTGACAAATATCAATGGCAGCTTACCGAGATCGCAGAAAATGATATTGATGAAGCAACAGCATATATTGCACAGGAATTGCAAAACCCGGATGCAGCCAGTCACCTTCTTGATGAAATAGAAAATGCTCTTGACAGGTTAAGTCGGGCTCCTTTCACCGGCCGCATCGTAAATAACAACTATATAAAACGAAATGACGTACGCCGTATCCTGGTCATGAACTATATTGTATACTATTTAGTTGATGATAGTTCCAATAATATTATTGTTCTCCGATTTGCATACAATAGGCGAAATCAGTCTGATATACTCGAAACAATTTAATGTTTGTTCACATTGAGAATAACCGGATTTAAACGTTCGTCAGTCTCTTCATGGGTTCTCCCCACGCGCCTAAATCCCTTCCGTCCCAGCCAAAGTAGCGGTTGCAGGTAGTCCTGACCGGAGCGATGGCCGCAAGCTTTTCAGGAGACCCGGAGCCGTCTGTGCCCAGAGTCTCGTCCCGGAGCACGTTCCGGATGGTACAGAGCATCACTTCCCCGTCGTGGAGCGGAACGAACTGCTTTACCTCAAGCTCAAAGGTGACAGGACACGCTTTCAGCACCGGAACGGGCAGCACGCGGCCTTCTTCCGTATCGAACGAAAGAGCAGCCTTCTCCGGGCTGCGGCCGGGGGTATTTCCCAGAAAATCCGCAAGCGGCAGCATCTCTTCGGTTACGAGGTTCGCTGAAAAAACTTTCCTCTTATGGATGTTATCCCTCGTCAGCTTCTCACCGCCAATGCAGGCCATCACGCCGTAGTCCCCGTCCCAGATGTAGCTGAACCAACAGAAAAGGCCGAAATCCGGCTTTCCTTCGTCGTCATAGGTGCCGTAGAGAAACAGTGTCTGGGGGCAGTAATCATTTGTAGGGGGCAGGCTTATTTTGCTCATTATTCTTCCTTTCCGAGACGGCGGAACTCCGCAAGCCTCATTTCACCGCGATGCCGCCGGGATACACCGGCGGCATCGTTTCTTCAGTCTCTG